>JBLNEL010000566.1:0-6255 GCA_050262615.1 Bacillota bacterium | reverse complement strand
TAATCTTAATATCTCAAAAATTTCCTACTTTTTTCTCTAACAGTTTTGTTACTTCCATTTTTTTAAATCCATTTCTTTTCTGACCGATTCATTTACATATGCTTTTATATCATTTCTAACCCAATTCCTCTTCTCTTCCAATTATTTTCTATTCCACTTATTTTCGATTTCACTCTTTTTCTCTATTTCACTTTTTTTCTATTTCACTTTTTTTCCATATAACTTTTTCTCTATTTCTCTTTTTTTCTATTTCATTTGCTTTTATAGTTTTACTTTCCTTTCAGGTAAGATTTCTTTAATATAAAGACCGGCTGATCAGGTTGGTTCGGGCTGCACGTAAAATAATAATGAAGAAATGTATTAAATAAAGTATATTTATTATTTTAGAGATAAATTATTAGAACAAAAACTGATATGTGAGAATAAAATGACTGATCTGGAACATAACGAGTTATTATTTATGCAGGTTATTTTTCAAAACCAGCAATTGGCCTTAATGGGTCTCGGAAAGGTTAAAAACCCGGTAAGCGATAAATTTGAAAAAAGCCTGGAGCAGGCAAAACTAGCGATTGACATACTGGATATGCTCCTGCTTAAGACAAAGGGAAATCTCTCTTCCCGAGAAGAGCAGTACATTACTGAAGTGCTCAGGGATCTGAAGCTGGCATTTGTGGCAGAAAATAAATAGGCAAAGAAAGTAACTAAAAGAATTATAAGGCCGTATACATATATACTATATAAAACAGGTGTAATCTATGACTATTGGTATATTACCAAATGTAACAAAAGAAAATATAATGACGGTTGTTTCTTTTTTTGCCGGGAAACTGAAAGAACATGGGTTTAATTTCTTTATAAGCAAAAATATAACAGAAAGCCAGTGGGAAATTCCCGATAATATAAAAGATGCTGTATTGCTTGATTATGATGATCTTTTCAAAAACTCTGATATGGTTGCATCAATCGGCGGTGATGGTACAATGCTGCATACTGCTTATTTAGCACGCGAATGCAGCACACCGATACTGGGGATCAATTTTGGCAAACTAGGCTTTCTGGCTGAATTCGACATTAACAGTATCGATGCATCTTTAAGCGAAATTAAAAATGGGAAATTTGTAATAGAAGAGAGGATGGTTCTTGAAGGTGAATGTTCGTTATGTAATGGCGAAAAGCTTTTTGCGGCCAATGATATTGTTATCGACAAGGGGGGGTGGCCAAAAATGATAGATCTTTCTTTAGCTGTAGATGGCAATTATGTAACTACCTTTGCAGCCGATGGACTTATTTTTGCTACTCCAACCGGGTCGACAGGTTACTCACTTTCAACAGGCGGACCTATAGTTAGTCCCGGGGCGGATGTTATTACAATAAGTCCGATTTCTCCTCATAGTCTTACAATGCGTCCGCTTGTTTTAGCAAGCAATAAAAAAATTTCACTAAAAGTCTCCTCACATCACACATCTATTCAAATAAATTGTGATGGACAGAGGGTTTACAGCTATAAGCCTCCAGTGGATATTCAGATATCGAAAAGCTCAAAAAAGGTTCGCCTGTTACATACATTTTCAGCTAATTATTTTCAGACACTCAGAGAAAAATTATTCTGGGGTTTGGATTTCAGAAAAATATAGACCGCAGAGGACTATTATATATATAACGGAGTATAAAATGGATAGAAAATTTACTTTCCTGATTTTATTTATTCTTCTATGTTCATTGCTGCAGGCGCAGGACAAATGGAAAACAGTGACCGATGAAAAGTCAGGCAGGCAAATGCTTATTGGGGAAATCAGCCGTGAAGCCTTAAAGGACACATCATTTTCCTGGTGGTTCGATTCCGAATATGAAGGCTACGCTGTTAAATCGAAAGAACTAGAAGGAGTTGAAGATAGAATTAAGGACTATGATATTACAATTGTAATGGGGACATGGTGCAGCGACAGCCGCCGTGAGGTGCCAAGGTTCTTAAAGATACTTGATACCCTCAAATATCCTGAGGGCAAATTAAAGATACTGTCTGTCGACAGGAAAAGAAAAGCTCTTAATAGCGAGGCAGACAGCATGAAAATTGAGCTTGTCCCGACATTTATACTTTCAAAAGGCGGGAAAGAATCAGGAAGGATCACTGAAGCTCCTGTTGAGACGCTGGAGACAGACTTAAACAATATTATTTCAGGCAAGACAGATAATAATGCAAAAAAAGAATAATTCTTTTGGGTTAATACTGATTTTCTTCGCAGAGAATTGAAAATAATACTGAATTGATAATAAAGCAGAAATTTAAAATAAAACAGCCGTCGAATGCGACGGCTGTTTTATTTATCTTATTATTTTTCTTACTAGTTATCAATTATCACCAGTTCAGGAAAATGATGCGGAGATACTTCGTTTAGTTTTTCATTCTTACCATTCCCATTTTTTCCATTTCCGTTCTTACCGTTTCCGTTTTTCCTTTTGGCAGTATCGACAACTTTAACTTCTTCTTTGTCATTTATATCCTTGTAGACATAAATTTCGTTCTTATAATTACGAAGAATTATTTTTTCTTCATCATGATGCAGAACGTATTCAGGAAGGATAGGTATTTTTCCACCTCCACCGGGGGCATCAATTACGAAATATGGTATAGCCAGGCCGCTTGTATGTCCTCTTAGTTTATCCATAATTTCGATGCCTGTTCTGATAGATGTCCTGAAGTGGTTAGCTCCCTTGGTTTCATCTGCCATATAAAGGTAATAAGGCTTAACTCTTATTTTAAGGAGCTTCTGCATAAGTTCTTTAATAGTATCGGCATTATCATTAACGCCCTTCATAAGGACAGCCTGATTACCAACCGGGCAGCCTGCATCGGCCAGCATCTGGCACGCACGTGAGCTCTCCGGGGTAATTTCCCAGGGATGGTTAAAATGAGTATTAATATACACAGGATGATATTTTTTGATCATACTGCATAGTTTTGGTGTTATCCTCTGAGGCAATACGCACGGCATTTTTGTACCAAGGCGTATTATTTCTACATGGGGTATTTCTCTTAATCTGATAAGTATCTTCTCAAGCATATAGTCTGTCAGCATCAGAGGATCTCCGCCCGAGAGGATCACATCACGTATCTCAGTATGTGTCTGGATGTAGTTGAATGCAGATTCCAAACCTTTCATTGAGATCTTGTCAGAATTGCCGACCTTCCTTTTACGTGTACAGAACCTGCAGTACATACCGCACTGGCTTGTAACAAGAAACAATACACGATCAGGATAACGATGTGTAATGTTAGGGACTGGACTCATTGCATCTTCGTTTAAAGGATCCTCGAAAGCGTCAAAGTCCTCTAATTCGGCACGATCCGGAACACACTGCCGCCATATTGGATCACCCGGATATCTGATCAGGCTTAAGTAATAAGGGTTAATGCGTGCCTGAAAAAATGTATCTAGCTGCTGAGCTATTGACCTATCCAGATTAAACTTTTCAACAAGCTGATCAACCGAATGAATACTTTCCCTAAGCATTTGTTGCCATGGTTCCATTGAATAACCCTTTATATTTTTTGTTGAAAGTACTTTCCAAAAATAACCAAGCTATCTTTTACCGTATAGAAATCATTTATTTGTGCTACAATTGAATAACCTTTCTTCATATAAAAGTCTCTTGTGGCACAATAGCTGTCCTTTGATGAAGTCTCTGCCAGAAGCCACCTCCCTTTATTATTTATCACAATATCCTCAGCATGTTTTAACAACAAACTTCCAACCCCTTTGCCCTGAGTATCAGGATCAACAACGATCCAATAAAGGTCAAAAACTCCATCAGTAAGAGGTCTTCTACCTGTACAATGATAACCTAAAGGTTTTCCTTCCTCTTCATATATATAGATCAGATAATCATCCTGCTCCGGTCTGAATAATGCTGCATCAATAAGCTCGATTGCGACTTCAACTTCGGCCTGATTAAACTGTACAATCTTTCCGAGCATCTCTAAAATTACAGGTCTATCCTCAGGCTTTAACTTTCTTATCATGGTCCTTCCGCTCTAATGCAAAGTTTGAAATTGTATATAACAGTTCAGCGTATGTCATACCAGCAGCGGCTGATGCCCTGGCAAATCCAGCATCTGTTGAAAGATCGGGATTAGGATTTACTTCTATTACATATGGAACATTATTCCTGCTTAAGCGAATATCTATTCTGGCATAATCACGGCAATTCATGATCTCAAAAGCTTTTTTTGCCGTTTCTTCTACTTTCTGTCTTAACTCATCATCCAGTTCAGCCGGACAAACAGGGTTTGTATATTTATAGTAAACGCTCTCCGGTGACCATTTACCCTCATAAGTCACTATCTTCGGCAATCCTTTGGGCAGACCGTCGAAACTTATTTCAGATATTGGAAGAACTTTTCCTCCAAGAACAGAGACATTCAGCTCTCTTCCATTAATATATTCTTCTATCAGAACATTTTGTCTGTATACTCTGAAAAGAAAACTTAACCTCTGATTAACCTCTTCAAAGCTATTTACAACCGAGAGTTCAGAAATGCCTATACTTGCATCTTCGTTTAATAACTTCAGAATAACCGGGAATTTCAGGCTGAACTGATCAGGCTTTATCTTTTCCTTATACCTGGCGATCATAAAGTTCGGGGATTTAATACCAAAAGAATTAAGTATTTGTTTTGTACGTGATTTGTCCAGGCAGGTTGCAAGTGCTAAGGGTGAATTTCCAGTATAATGGTAGCCCATTAGTTCGTATAAGCCGGCGGCATAAGCTTCAAAATTAGCTTTTCCATCTACAGATTCAACAAAATTAAATATTGCATCAGGCGAGAACGAAGTTATTCTTGTTATTGTCTCTTCAATATCTGAATTAAAGACACAGGATTCTACATTTTTATAGTAGAGCCTAAGGTGCGAAACAATATCATTTATATGATCCGATACCTCACTCTCCGAAAGATCAATATCTTCCTCTGAAGAATTGCACTTTTTCCCTATGTAATTCTCATAGGCTCTTACCGGCTCGTTATAGCAAACAAGCACTTTTATATTATTGCTCATATAAGTTTGTGTCTTTTAGCTGAAACATAAAGAACTTTGTTCAACATTTGATTATAATCTAAACCATAAGCTCTTGCAGCTTTTGGGAAACATGAATTATCCTTAGGATCAGGAAGTATTCCAGGCAAAGGGTTTACTTCAATAATGTTCGGCTCGCCGCTGGCATCGAGTCTTATATCTATTCTGCTCCAGTCTCTGCATCTGAGAATATTATAAGTCTTAAGCGCAACAGCTTTGATCTTTTCTTCTAATTCACCATCCAGCCTTGCCGGACATGTAAATATATCTAAAGGATCTTCCCTTCTATCTACAATCCATTTAGCTTCATACGAGTAAATGGGAGTCATATCTTTTGGCAGCTGGTCAAAATTGATCTCAACTACCGGCAGAACAACAGTATCACTGTTATTTCCTATAATAGCAACCGTAAATTCCCTTCCGGGAAGAAATTCCTCTATTAATGAAGGCTGATTATAGGCAGCGAAATTATTTATTACTGTTTTTCTTAATTCATCTTCATTGTCAATGAAGGATGAGTCGAAAATTCCTTTACTTGATCCCTCGCCTATCGGTTTGATTATAACTGGGAATGATAAGTTAAACTCCTTAAGATCTTCTTCTGTGCTGGCGGTGATGAATTTGGGGTTGTTTATCTTGTAATAAGATAATATTTCTTTTGTCCGGGATTTATCCAGGCATGTAGCCAGTGTCAGCGGATCTGATCCTGTATATGGTATTTTAAGCATATCGAGCATTGCAGGAATCTGTGCCTCACGGCTAATACCATTTATTCCTTCAGCAATATTAAATACAATATCAGGCTTAACGGCTTTTAACTTTTCGAATGCTGATTCGTTCGCTTCAACTAACGTTACATTGTGATATAATGCTAATGCGTTCCTGACAGCTTCAATTGTCTCCATGGAATCCCATTCGGCATATATATCATTATAAGCAGCAGTCACGGCAGACAAGTCTGAAGTCGTAGTTACCGATCCTTTTGAAGATAGCACACCCGTTGAAGTTTCTTCTTCAGGTTTTACATTAAATGTAAGTGCAACATTCAACCGAATGTTTGTATCAAAAGATGTAATGACTGCTCCTGAAAATTATTGTTGTTAACAAAAAATTTTATTTAAACTATATTGACAATAACATTAATTGTAATATAAAACTTTAAATAAAAATGTAAAATCTT
>JBLNEL010000565.1:0-8252 GCA_050262615.1 Bacillota bacterium | reverse complement strand
GATCCTAACTGAAATAAACGGGCTCAAAAATCTAATAACAGCATATCTTAGTTACAGCCGACCTGTTCAAGCAATGTCTTCAAAAGTAAGACTGGCAGAAATTGCTGGTGATGCAGCAGGAATTTTGTCTTCCAGAATAAAATCCAGGGGTGTATGCCTGGAAATGGATTTAGGTGCCGGGGAAGTCACATTTGATCAGGGGCATCTTAAGCAGATATTACTGAATTTACTATCAAACAGTCTGGAATCAGCAGGGAGGAATGGGAAAATATTATTAAGATCCGAAAATACTGATGGAAAGATAAAGATCTCAGTAATTGACGATGGTCCCGGAATTACTGAAGCAAACAGGGAGAAGGTATTTGAGCCATTTTTTACAACTAAAAAGGATGGTACAGGGCTTGGGCTTGCGATATGCCGCAAGCTTTGTAATGAAAACAGGGCAGAGATAATGATTGAAGCAATAGAAAAAGGATGCTGCATTTCAATTATAAAAGAGAATGTATAAAAGAGAATGGTGATGAAAGAAAATAGTATTCTGGTTATTGAAGACAACAGTACAATGAGGCTTGGCATAACCGAAAGTCTAAAGCGGGAGGGGTATGCTGTAAGTGACTTTGATAATGGTCCTGATGCTATTAAGTCATTCAGCATGAAGCCTGTGCAGCTTGCCATAATAGATCTGAAGATGGAGCCGCTGAACGGGCTTGAGGTTCTGAAGCAGCTTAAGGATACAGACCAGTCGCTGGAAGTCTTAATGATCTCTGCCTATGGAACTGTTGAAGATGCAGTAAAGGCCATTCAGATGGGAGCCTCAGATTTTCTTACCAAGCCTTTTTCACCCGGAGAATTAAGGATCCGTGTAAGTAATATATTCCAGAAAATTCAGAACCGCAGGAAGCTAGAGGAAGTGCTTGAGGAGAACCGTTTACTCAGGGACGAATTATTTTCAGGATATGAAGAGATAGTTGGGTCATCTGAACCAATAAAAAAAGTATTTTCACTTATAGAACAGGTTGCAGATAAAGACAGCACTGTACTCATATATGGTGAAAGCGGTACGGGAAAAGAGCTTGCAGCAAGAGCCATTCACAGGAAAAGCAGAAGAAGCGAAATGTCTTTTATAAAGATCAACTGCGGGGCATTGAATGACAATCTGCTGGAGAGTGAACTGTTCGGGCATGAAAAAGGGGCTTTTACAGGAGCTATTAAACAAAAAAAAGGCAGGTTTGAGCTAGCAGATAAAGGGACGCTTTTTTTAGATGAGATAGGTGATATTTCGCAGGCTATGCAGGTAAAGCTACTGAGAGTACTACAGGAAGGCGAGTTTGAGAGAGTAGGTGGGGAAGAGACAATTAAGGCCAATGTAAGGATCATTGCTGCGACCAACCGTGATCTTGAAAAACTTATAGTAGAAGGGAAATTTCGTGAAGATCTATTCTACCGTTTAAGTGTTATACCCGTAAAGCTTCCTTCGCTGCGTGAGCGGCGTGAAGATATTCCTCTGCTAATTGAGCATTTTTTAATAAAGCTGGCAGAGAAGAACAATCAAAAGCGGAAAACTGTAAATCCCGAAGGGTTAAAGCTTCTGAGTGAATATAACTGGCCTGGCAACATACGTGAGCTTGAGAATCTTATTGAACGGCTTTTTGTAATATCGAATACGGATGAAATTTCACCTGAACTGATCTCATCTCATCTATGCGGCAGGAATTCTCTTAATAATCAGTTTGATAATATGCCGCTTGAAGATGCACTTTATGCATTTGAGAAGAACCTGATCGTTCAGGCGATGAAGAAAGCTGAAGGAATAAAGAACAGGGCAGCAAAATTGCTTGGTATTCCAACGAGTGTTCTTTATTATAAACTAGAAAAATTTGGTTTGCTCAATGATAAAAAATAAAATTAAATTATGTCTGCTGATAGTGCTGCTGGTTATTCCAGTAAGCTTAATAAGCGGGCAGATTACATTTGAGCTGGAGAAAAGGCTTGTTCAGCTGCAGGATAATTTGGAAAAGCAGAGCCGTGAACTCGAATTGTTAAAGCAGACAATGAATATTAAAGCTGAGCAGATAGATGCTGAGAAAAAAAGAAATAGTCCTGACAGGAATAAAATTGCCGACTTAATGTCGCATTCGGTAAGCATTTCCAACAAAATTGATTTTCAGCAGAAAAAACTTTCAGTGACAGAAATTGAGATAGAGTCCGTTAAAAAACTGCTCAACAGAAGGTATGCTTCAGCTATTGATTCATTAAACCAGCTAAAGACAGCCAGAAAGGGCAATCAGGAAGAAATTCAGTCACAGATACTGCTTCTTACCGAAAAGAAGCTTATAACGGCGCCAAAGATCTCGATGCTTACATTGAATCCTGACAAACTCCTTAAGATGGATGTAAAGCAGGCAAAGAGTGAGCGTGAAGAGAGTCTTTACCGTGAGTATATTCAAAGTGCATTAAACGAGATTGACACACAGCTAAAGAAGGTAAATGAATCCTACCGTGAAGCAGAGGAGATAGTTTACCTGCAGAAAAAGGCCGGAAAATTCCTTGAAGAGGCAGAATTCCAAAGCGAGATAAGGCCAGGAAGGCGGTCTGCCAGCAGGAGTTATTCAGGTGAGAATTCCTATGCTTCTCCACTTGATCTCTCAAAAGACGGTGCAAGATCAGCAAACTTACCATTCTATACGGGTATACTGACGCAGCTTCAGGCAGTTACATCTCCTTATATAAAATCTCAATGGTTAAGTTCTGCCGAAGGCAAGGATAAGCACTTAAGTATGGACGAATACTATGAGCTATTAAAGGAAGTCAAAAAGAATCTTCAGGAATACCGCACACTATTACTGCACAAACTGGACAAGAAATAAATGGGTTTATTCCGGAAAGTATTCTGCCTGATGATCATATTTCCGGCAATTCATCTTCTGCCGGGCAATTACTGCTATGGCCAGTTATCATGGAAAATAAACGGGGAGATGGGCTTTTTCAGGTCAGCTGTAACAGGACTAAATGAGGACAGGGATATACTAAGCCGGCTGGATGCGCAGTTAAAATATAAATATCAATATGAGAATCGTGAAGCTTCACTGAATCTGAGAGTTCGTCCAGAGCTTTATGGTTTTGACAATGCGCTGAGCACGATAAAGCTTAAAGCCTCGGGCAGTTATATACAGGATGAAGAAAATTTGAGCTGGGGATTTAACCTTTCAACGCAGAGGCAGACTTTTAACGAGAATTCCGGCAGTTATTACTATGAAAATTTTATACTTGAAGGCATTTTAAGTTTTTTTGCTGACAGTCTGCCATTGAGTATCAGGCCAGGATATGGTTATCAGCTACAGAATTCAAATCCTGAGCAGGATATGGATATTATTTTTGTTGATGCAGGAATAAACCATTATTTCAGCAGTTATTTTGAGATGGAATATGGTTTATATGGCGAGTATTTCAATATAAAGAACCGGTATGAACTTTGGTCAACAAAGGCAGAAAACACCGGCAGAGGCTGGCGTATTGGTCCTCAGCTTGGACTTAAATATCTAAAGGATTTTATTATAGACTGCAGCTACAGGTTTATAATTCATAATTCAAGAGAGACCAGGTTTCTTTCATATGAGCATCAGATAAGGCTGCTTGCGGGGAAAGTGATATTACCGCGTTTTTCAGCATTACTTCTTATTGATTATTACTTAAGGAATTTCAGAATAAAAAATGCTGAAGGGGTAAAACTGACATATGATTATACTCCTATAAATACAGAGAACAACATTTATTTTAAGCTTGGTTATGACATAAAAGATAACATAGAAATCTACACCAGGTATGGGTATTCGAAAGAAAATCTTTTCAACCGCGACTTTTCGCTAAACGGGTGGAGCCTGTTAATAGGCATTGAACTTTCCAACTAAGCCTCACGATAAAACTATTACAAAAGAAATATTCCAGCAGGTTACAAGAGAATGCAGTGCTTTTAGGTTAACTATTATATAAATAAATAGTAACAACTTAGAGGCGGATTTATGAAAGCGATGGTAATAAAAGCATTCGGTGGTCCGGATGTATTTGAAGAAAGGGAAATGGAAATTCCTGAGCCGGGAATAAATGAACTTCTTGTAAAAGTTTATGCAGCTGCAGTAAACCCTGTAGATTATAAGATCAGGATGAGCGGAAGCTGGGCGGGGATAAAACCGCCGGTAATAATCGGGTATGATGCTTCGGGAACAGTCGAAAGAACAGGTCCGGGAGTCGAAGCTTTCAAGGCTGGTGACGAGGTTTTTTTCACATCTTTAATCTTTGGAAACAGCAACGGCACATATGCAGAATATACGGTTGTAAATGAAAACATAGCTGCTTTAAAGCCAAGGAATTTATCATTTTCTGAAGCTGCCGCAATTCCCTTAGCAGGGGGCACTGCGCAGGATGCTATAATTAACCTGGCAAAGGTCAGGCCCGGCGAGTTAGTACTAATTCATGCAGGAGCAGGGGGAGTGGGTTCATTTGCAGTACAGATGGCCTCAGCTTCAGGTGCAAGAGTTATAGCCACCTGCAGTGAAAAGAACAATGATCTTGTAAGGTCACTCGGGGCAATTGCAACAATTAACTACAAAAAAGAAGATTTTGCGCAGGCTTTTTTAAAAATGACCGGAGGAGAAGAGGCTGATGTTGTATTTGATACAGTAGGCGGTGATACAATTGCCAGAAGTATAGAGATAACGAAATATTTCGGCAGGATCATAAGCATAGTAAATACAACGGGGGATCTTAATAAGGCATATATAAAGAATATAATTCTTTATTTTCTGTTTCTTGAAAGATCAAAGCATAAAATGCAGTTACTTAAGACACTTGCAGAACAGGGGAGAATAAAACCTGTAATAGATTCTGTTTTTCCGCTTGAGCAGATAGCTGAAGCACATAAAAAAATAGAAAAAGGGGGAGTAGGAGGGAAAATAGTTATAAAAGTCAGGAACTGATAAGTAAAAATTTATTATCTTTGACACGTAAAGTTTGCCGTACAGGACAAAATGTCTGTATTTATTTTTATTAGACGTGGAGATATGGCGCTAAATGAAAAGCAGGTTAGTATTGTATTTGTTTTTTCTGATACTGACATTTATCAGTGTTTCATGTAACGAGGATTTTAACCCAGTCGGAAGTTTTTCTGATCAATATGTATTGAACTGCATAATTTCCAAAGATGACAGAGGCGGGGCGGGAGTAATTGCATTTATTTCAAGGACATATCAACCCATAAATGAAAAGCTGGAGCCTGAGATGTCGAGCTCACAGCTTATCAGGGGAGCAAAACTGACGCTTACACATAATTACAAGAATTACGAGATGGTGGACTATAAGCTTGTGCCAAGGACATTTAATCCAGATACCACGCTTACAGAATCAGAGTCAAAATATCATTTCAGGCCGGATACGATAAAAGTAAAATTAAATTATTATGCATTATTGGACAGCAAGCGCTTTGTATTAAGAAATGGAGAGAAGATATACTTAACTGCAAAGATGCCAGATGGAAAAACATTAAATTCAGAAACGACTCTGCCGCAATATCCTTCAATAGAATTGAATTTTGATTTTTCACGCGGAATTACACCAAAGATTGATCAGTTCCGCTGGGGAAACGGAGTTACTTTTCTCTGGGAAAATTCAGATAATGATCATCTTAAGGGGTGCAATCTGAGAATAAATTACAGGAAGATCAAAAATGACCAGTATATGAATATCAATGTTCCGCTGAAATATATTAAGCAGAATGACAAATTTGTTCCGCTGAATACTTCTGTCGGGAAATACAGTTCTGCTCATTTTGAATTTGCAGCATTTGATTCGGTGCTGAAGAAACTTTCAGGGAGTGATCCTGATAAGAAAAACTATGAAATAATAAACTGTACTTTCAGTCTTATTGAATATGACAGGGAGCTTTCCACATATTTTTCAAGTGCGCACGGGTCAATGGATTCTTATTCAGTAAGATTAGACGAGAACATATATTCAAATATGAGAGGCGGTTTAGGAATATTTGGATCTTACGTTGTAATGTCAAAGTCGATGTATTTTGATTACAGTTACATTCAGTCGTTTGGATATAAGACAGTAGTTTGGAGATAAAGTCATTATGCATGACTTTATCCCGTTTTCAAAATAATTATAAATTTAATTTAGTCTGAATCTTCCGATAAGTCCTTTCAGATTGACAGTAAGGCGGTTCAAATCCTCAGTAGCCTTTGCTATCTGCAGTGCGCCGGCTGCAGACTGTTGGGTCACGCTGGAAATACCTTCCATATTTTTACTAATCTCTTCAACAGCGCTTGATTGCTGTTCGCTAGCAGCGGCAACCTGAGAAATGATATCGTTAACTTTCTGATTTACAGAGAGAATTTGTCTGAGGGCAGAAGCGACCTGTTCGGTCAGATTCATACCTTCTTCAACAGCCAATTCTGCAGTGCTCATAGAATCGTCAGCTTCTTTAGCCTCATTCTGAATTTGTTTAATAGTTTCAGCAATTTCCCTGGTTGCTTTAGTTGTGCGTTCGGCAAGTTTGCGGACCTCATCGGCCACAACAGCAAATCCGCGTCCCTGTTCGCCGGCGCGGGCAGCTTCAATAGCAGCATTTAATGCTAAAAGGTTCGTCTGATCTGCGATATCATTAATTACCTGGGTTATTTCGCCAATTTGTTCAGTTCTTTTTGCAAGTGAAGTAATTTTTTCGCCAGTTTGTCTTGTAGAAAAGACAATTCTTTGCATACCTTCTTTAGTTTCCTCGACCTTTTTTGCACCGTCTGAGGCGCTATCGCTTGCAGACTTAGAATTTTCGGCGGCGACATTTGAATTCTTAGAGCTGTCAAGTATAGTTCTTGTCATCTGTTCAACGGCGCTTACAACTTCACTTGTCTGCTGGGATTGTTCCTGGCTTCCGGCTGCCATTTGTTCGCTAGAGCTTGAGATCTGAGTTGCTGCGCTTGCAGCAGCGTCAACAGCTTCGCTTACCATTGAGAGAATGCGGCCCAGGTCATTTATCATTTTATTGATATTACTGCTTAACTTAAACAGGTCGCTTTTATCATCAAGCTGAATTAAGTGGGTAAAGTCACCGGCAGCCACAGAATCAATAACAGAAGCGATCGGGGCAATTTGTTCATTAAGGTATTCTTTTTGTTTTGATTCCAGTTCTCTTAAGTCATTAAAAGTTGCAAAAACAGCCACCTTCTGGCCCTTGCTGTTATTTATAGGTCCAGTCTGAATCCATGCAGGCAGTTTATTGCCCGAATGGTCGGTCAGCATGAACTTATTATTTACAAATTCATCATTCCAGGCTTTTCTTGAAAGTGTATCCTGCAGGAAGACGTCTTTAACGTACATTTTCCCGATAATATCTTCAGGGCGCTTTTTAAAGCCCATAATATTACAAGCAGCCTGGTTGATCGAAATAATTTTAGTATTGCCATCAGCTATAAAAAATGCAGAAGAAAGGCTAAGCTGGAAGCTTCTGGAGACCGCGATCTCATCTTTGATCTTATCGACCATCAGGTGGAAAGAGCGGGCCAGGCTGCCCAATTCGTCTTTACTGTTAAGATTGATATCGACATTAAGGTTGCCGTCAGCGACTTTTTTTGTAGATTCTTCGAGCTCTTTAAGAGGGGTACCAATAGCTTTTGAGTTAAAATAGCCCAGTGTAAGGGCGAAAACAATTCCAGCCAGAATAAGAAAGCCGGTTTTCTTTACCGAGCCATCAGCAACTTCATGGTTTTCCTCCAGTGCTGATTTAGCTTCACTTACTTTTAGTCCCGAGAGCTTTTCAATTAAGGACTGTTCTTTTTCCCTCAGGTCATTAGCCTTACCGAACCACAATTGTTCAGCTTCAGAGTTATTACCAGAAAGGGAAAGGTCAATAATCTGATGTATTGTCACAAAATATTGATCATTTGTTTTGGCAAGTTCTTCAAACAGCTCCTTAGTTTCCTTAGTAGACGTCATTTTGCTGAAATTTTCAAGTAATCCGTTAAGGGTTTTTATCCGATCCACAATTTTAGCTGATATTTTTTCCTTCTGATTTCTGTCTGAGACCAGTATAACTTCAAGAGTATTTGATCTTATTCGGTGATAGTAAGTAGAAATTTCTCCTAATTCAGAAACAGGCAGAATATGATCATCGTAAAGATCGCTTACTCCCTCATCCAGAGTTGTAATCCATCTGTTGGCCATTACTCCAATGACAGACATAACAACAAACAGTAAAA
>JBLNEL010000564.1:0-8212 GCA_050262615.1 Bacillota bacterium | reverse complement strand
AATGTACAGCCGCATAGCGGTTCACAGGCTAATATGGCCGTATATATGACACTCCTACACCCTGGGGATACTATTTTAGGTTTGAATCTGGCACATGGCGGGCATTTGACACATGGATCGCCTGTTAATTTTTCAGGGCAAATTTACCGGGCAGTTTCCTATTCATTAAACGAAAAGACGCAGATGATCGATTATGATCAGGTAGCTGACCTTGCAAAAAAAGAAAAGCCAAAGCTTATCGTCATGGGTGCCAGTGCATACTCAAGGGATTGGGACTATGCGAAATTCAGGGAAATTGCCGATTCAGCTGGTGCTTTGCTGATGATGGATATGGCTCACCCAGCGGGCCTTATAGCTAAAGGACTGCTGAATAATCCCTTACCTTATTGTGATGTTGTTACGTCTACGACCCATAAGACTTTAAGAGGGCCAAGAGGCGGGATCATTCTGGTTGGTAAGGATAGGGAAAATCCTCTGGGTATAATGACTGTAAAAGGTGACCGACTGAAGCTGATGTCAGAGATCTTCGACAGTATGGTGATGCCTGGTATTCAGGGCGGACCTCTGATGCATATTATTATGGCAAAAGCCGTAGCATTCGGGGAAGCACTTGAAGATTCCTTTAAAGACTACGCAGTTCAAATAATTAAGAATGCCAAAAGGCTCTCGGATAAGATGTTGTCAATGGGGTATAACATTGTTTCAGGTGGTACCGATAACCATCTTATGCTTGTTGACCTGACAAATAAAAATATTACTGGTAAGCAAGCTGAAAATGCTTTAGGAGCAGCCGGAATTACAGTAAATAAAAATATGGTCCCGTTTGATAAACGGAGTCCATTTGTAACCAGTGGTATCAGGATTGGAACTCCGGCAGTGACAACTCGTGGAATGAAAGAAGGAGAAATGGATAAAATTGCTGAACTGATTGACAAAGCAATCTGCAGTCATGAAGATGAAAAGACACTGGGCGCTATTAAAGAAGAAGTAAAAACTTTATGTTCAGGGTTCCCGTTGTATTCAGATATGAAACAGCACTGATTACTGATCAATATATGTTATTCGAAAAAATGCCCGTAATTGGGCATTTTTTTTAGTTATTTTCCGCTAAAACTCATCGCAGCCACTTATCTGAATTTTCTAAATGTGAAATATTATATGTGGTTGTTAAGTGATTTTTTTTTTGTAAATTTATAGCGTGTTTTAGTAAAAGACTGAGAATATAAGTGTAGTAATTAGCTGAGATTTTGCCTGAATGCGACCCACGAAGTTCTCTAATGGATTTATAGAATTTAATTTTAATTTAATTTTGGAATATTGTTAGTTTGGAAACAGCAGAATACATTAATGATACTGAGCCTAAAGAAGGGGAAATGTCCTTTCTTGATCATTTAGAAGAGCTAAGGTGGCGTATAATTTATTCCTTAATAGGAGTGATTGCCGGGACAATATTATGTTGGGTATTTATTGATTTTCTTGTAGATAAAATTTTGCTTTTACCTGCGATCAGAGCAGGCGTGAAACTACAGAATCTGCGTCCATTCGGGCAGGTTTTTCTTTATTTTGAGATTGCGATTATTGGGGGAATAGTTCTAAGTATACCCAATCTTTTATTTCAGATCTGGAAGTTTATTTCTCCGGCATTAAGAGAAAGCGAGCGCAAGCATATAGCCTCAATTGTAACTTTTTCCTCTTTGTGCTTTCTTTTAGGTATTACCTTTGCTTACTTTGTAATGGTACCGATGACATTCAGCTTTGCTGCATCTTTCGGGTCGAAGGCAATTGAGAATAATTTTGCTGTTGATGAATATTTTTCCATAATTATAAGTATTATGCTGGCTGCCGGTGTGGTTTTTGAGCTTCCAATGGTTTCGTTCTTTCTTTCAAAACTTGGTATTCTAAAACCTGCTTTTATGAGAAAGTACAGGCGCCATGCTATTGTTATTATTATGATACTGGCGGCCTTCCTGACTCCAGGAACAGATCCTGTCTCTCAGATAGTCTTAGCCATTCCTTTGTTTTTATTGTATGAAATAAGTATATTCGTTTCAAAAATTTCTCAAAAGAAAATTGATTAAATCTCAGTTAAACGATATCAGCTATCCAATTAAGGAAGAACTTTCCTGCTTTAACGACCAATTTAAAAAATCTATGAAGTCCAGGGTAGGATTAGTAGATTTAGTTACAAGGTATATACTAAAGCAAAAAGGAAAGAAGATCCGTCCTTTGCTAGTCTTATTATCTGCTAAGATCTCTGGACAGGTTAACGACAGAAGTTATCGCGGCGCCATATTAGTTGAATTACTTCATAGTGCTACATTGGTGCATGATGATGTAGTAGACAATGCCGATAAAAGGCGTGGATTTCCTTCAATAAATGCTATTTGGAAAAATAAAGTTGCTGTTTTGATGGGTGATTACCTGCTTTCCAGAGGTTTAATGATTGCTGTAGAAGGTAAGGACTTTGATTTTTTGGGGATAGTTACCGATGCAGTAAAGAGAATGTCTGAGGGGGAACTGCTGCAGATCAACAAGACCAGGAAACTCGATATTGATGAAGCAACGTATTTCAGAATAATTTCTGATAAGACCGCTTCATTACTTTCCACCTGCTGTCAGATCGGAGCTGTAAGCAGCAGTCAAAATAATGATTACCATACAGCAATGAAAAATTTTGGTGAATACATTGGAATAGCTTTTCAGATCAGAGACGATATTCTGGATTATATAGGGACTTCGAGCATTATAGGTAAGCCGCTTGGCGGTGATATTAAAGAGAAAAAGATTACTTTGCCACTAATTTATGCCCTAAAAAATTCTGATCAGCAGGAAGCCAGCCGTGTTCTGAAGATGATAAAAAACGGCAGCAGGGATGGTGATGTAAAAAAGATAATTGAGTTTGTTAAGAATCATAACGGTATAAATTACGCAGTTGAAACAGCCATGAAGTACTCTGACAAAGCTAAAGAGGAACTTAGAATTTTCCCGGAATCGCCCAGCAAAGAAGCTCTTCTTGCTTTGGTCGATTTTATTACTGAACGTAAAAACTAATCTGGAAAAATTATATCTGATCTGCATCACAAAAGAAGGATTTTACACTCTATTTTTGTGATCTTGCCTTAAAATTTTAGAAAACTTGCATAATCAGGATTGCTAATTACATCCATTTTACCCACTATTATATATAGTGACTTCATTCAAAATTAGCCCCAATATCCTGAGATAGAATTCCATGAAATCAATGATAATCTTCTGCTGGCTGTTTTCCGGTTTAGGCATCAATAACAATATAATGTTAGGACAAAATAAATCAGAATATTTCAAGCACGGGTTAGCAGAACTAAATTCAGGGCAATATAAATCTGCTTTCATTTATTTTTCCAAGGCTATCACAGATAATCCAAATAATGAAAAAGCTTACATTTGCCGCGGAGATGCAAGACGATATACTGATGACTACAAAGGTGCCCTTAATGACTATAACAGAGCACTAAAAATCAATCCCTCCAATTACGAAATATTGATAAAAAAGGGAATAACTTACTGTTTGTTAAAGGATTATGAAAAATCGTTAAGATTTTATAATAAAGCTATAAAATTTCTTCCTGAAAATGCAGCAGCTTATTGCGGGCGTGGATTTGTGAATCTTCTTAACAAGCAATATCATACCGCCATAAAAGATTTTGATAAATCGACAAGTTTGGACCCGACTTATATTGCTCCTTTACTTGGAAGAGAAATAGCACTTAAAGAACTTGGGAATTCTGAAAATCCTAATGCAGAGACTAACTGTTCCTCCGAAATTGCAAAAATATTCATCTCAGATATCAGGGCAACTAAATAGTAAATTCCCCAAAATTCTCCTCTGACAGAATGGCAAACTGCTGCCAAAATGGCAGCCCTTGTGACAAGTTGTCATGCTCTGAAGAATAAATTTCACCGAAAAAACTGCTTTTTCAGTCTAAAAAATCATTTTATCATTGGCACACTGATTGAATATTACCTAATAGAAAGGTCAGTCACAGACCGGTGAGCAGAACAGAAACAATAATATGGAATATAATTACGAATATTGCAGAGGTGTTTATGGAAAAAACCAATGAAATAGTTAAGCTTCAGGGCGACAGTTCCTGGGAAAATGCATTAAATAATGAATCATGGATTGCTCCAATTGCAGACATTTATGAAACAGAAAATGATTATTATTTAACAGCCTATATGCCCGGAGTGAGTCGCGAGAATATAAAAATAAGACTTGAAGACGGAAGCCTTGTAATAATGGGCAGGATCAATTATAGGGAAATTCAGAGCAGAAAATATATATTAAAAGAATCGGAAAGCGGTAATTACTTCAGGCGTTTCAGGATTTCAGAAAATGTAGATATTGAAAAGATCGAAGCAAGTTTTGATAACGGACAATTAGAAATGAAGCTCGGAAAGCTGGACAGGTTTAAACCGCGAATAATTTCAATAAAGTAAATTAAAAATTAAAATATCGAAAGGAGGAAAATACTATGGCTATTGTAAAATGGAACCCATCGCGAGAACTTTTAGAAGTTGAACGTGAATTCGACAGAATTTTTAATTCACTGGAAAAGCGTTTTGGTTTCGGTCATAAAACTTCTGACAGAGAAGAAGGTTATGAAAATGCAGTCTGGATGCCATTGACAGATATTTCAGAAGATAATGATAATTTTTATTTAAGGCTGGACATGCCTGGAGTAAACAAGAATGATGTTAAAATATCTTATTGTGAGGGACAGATGACAATAAGCGGAGAAAGGAAGGCAGAAAGGGAGAGCAAAAATCTGCAGTATCATCGTTCAGAAAGAGCTTTTGGGAAATTTTACAGGTCATTTACACTACCTTCCAAGATTCAGGAAAACAGAATTGAGGCTGAATTCAGGGATGGTACATTGATGATCACAATTCCAAAGGCAGAAGAATCTAAACCCAAGGAAATTGAAGTTAAAGTCAGATAAAAATGATTTTATTTAAGGAGGGATCAAAAAGGGGTAACTAAGGGAAATTAGTTACCCCTTTGCATTGTATGTCTTATAAAGGAATCCGGATAAAACTATTTAGACTTATTTATTACATACAAAGGAAATAAATAGTTATATTTTATTAAAAAGGGAAATCTATAGAATACAGGTGACTTATGGAATTCAAGGATTATTACAGAGTACTTGGGGTAGATAAAAATGCTACTCAGGATGAAATCAGCAAAGCATTCAGAAAGCTTGCAAAAAAATACCATCCTGACAAAAATCCGGGGGATAAAGCTGCAGAAGAAAAATTTAAGGATCTTTCTGAAGCCAATGAGGTGCTAAGTGATCCTGAAAAAAGGAAAAAATATGATCAGATTGGTGCAAACTGGAATGCTTATCAGCATGCCGGTCATGGCGGGAATGCAGACGACTGGTTCAGACAATATACTTCTACTAATCAAACAGCTGGTAATCAGGGTGGGTTTGGATATGGCGGAGATTTCAAGAATATATTTGGTGATTTTGGAGGTTTTTCAGATTTCTTTCAGGCATTTATGGGGGGAGGATTTGGGGCCGGCAGTGCGCAGAAAAAAAGTCAAAAGGGGCAGGTTCGCAAAGGTGCAGATTACGAAGGAGTTCTAAGCATTTCTCTTGAAGAAGCTTTTCACGGGACTGAAAGGCAGTTTACAATAGACGGCAGAACAATTAAAGTGAAAATTGAGCCCGGACTTGAAGAGGGGAAGAAATTAAGACTTAAAGAGCAGGGAGCAGAAAGCAGATATGGCGGTGAAAGGGGAGATCTCTATCTTACCATAAAATATGAAAAACATTCGTTGTTTGAACGGAAGGGAATTGACCTCTACCAGGACCTGGAAGTTGATCTTTATACGGCAATTCTAGGCGGGAAAAAAGAGATCCGTACGCTTGATGGTAAAAGAATTAAGTTGACAATTCCTGCTGAGACAGCTAACGACACTTTTCTCAGAGTCAGCGGTATGGGAATGAAAGCATCAAGAGGATCAAATCAACGGGGAGATCTTTTTGTAAGAATAAAAGTTGGGATTCCTAAAAATCTTAATGAGCAGGAGAAGAAATTATTCAGGCAGCTTGCTGAAATGCGCGGAGTGATATAGTCAGTCAGAGACATAATCATCTATTGATAAAAATCATTTCAGCAGAAAATTACAAATTACGAAAATTTGTCTTAAACTGGTTATGTAAGAATTTATCGTTATACTTATCCTCTGCAGTATTCAGCAATTCACTAACACTGTAGCCTGAATCGATCTTAAATACCTTTATGAGGAATTCTTCATAATGAATTTTATAAAAGATTCTCCATGTTCTGTATGCAAGTGAGAATACATTTTTCAGGTCAGGATCGGTCACTCGGCTGATACGTTTCTTTATAGAATTATCGGGGTCAGCAGAAAGCTGAAGATCAATAAAGTCCTCAAGATCAAAGCCTCCATTAACCTTAAGCCATCGGATCTGTCTGGAAGCAGAATCTTCATATGAAATTTGATATTTCATCAAAGTCTTTAAACCAGTCCAGCCGGACCTGCTTTCAGGAAATGAATCTGAATAAGGCAGATAAGGTTTTATATCAATTACAGGCGATCCATCCAGTATATCAGATTCTTCGATAAAGAGTTTTAATCCCTGAACTTTTGCCAATCTTACACAACTAAGTCCGATCTGGTTAGGTCTGTATGGAGCTCTTGAGGCAAAGACTCCTACTTTTTTCTCAGAATTATAAGGAGGCATTATCTTTGGTTTCCAATTATTGTTGAGATGGAATAAAAACAGTACCCAAATTCTCTCAAATCCATCTAAACCTTCAAGTGCCTGTTCAAAGTTTTGTCCGGGCAGAAGTTCAATTATTGCCTTATTATTCTGAGCTAACACTCCCTGGCGGGGTGTTTCATAACGGTACTTTTTATCAGATCTTAAAATGCCAATAGGTTCGAAGCTTATTTTTTCCAATAGTAATCCACCTTACAGTCTATATAAATCCTGAAATGATCAAATTTTAAGAATTAAAAAAAACAAATGTATGAAAAATATAATTCAAGTAGAATGGAGGGATGTTTGTTAATTCCAGTTATCATTTAAAACGGAAGCGGAGGAAAAGGTGAGTATCTGTTTTTCTGATATCAATAAGATTTGTCCAGAGAGGATCACCGGGGTTAAAAATTCTGTTTTCAACAAGGGAGATACGATGTTCTGATATATCTCTTCCGGCAATTTGAGGAGAGAGCGTTATAAACAATTCATCTAAAGTTCTTTCGGCAAGAAACTCAGTAAAAAGGTGGGGTCCTCCTTCAATAAGAGCTACTTTAAACCTATGGTATGATTCAACAGTTTTTAATATCTCTTTGGAAGTAAGAGTCCCTGAATCTTTTACAGCGATTATCTTAATTTTTTCCGGGAGCTGATTTTCACGAAGGTTTTCCAATCCTTTTTTTGTTGTTAAAATAACAATTTCAGGTTCATCAACCTGAAAAATCCTGTAAAATGGTTCGATATCACCTTCTGAAGTTACCAGAACAGTAACCGGGAAAAGTGATTTACCTAAAGATTGTCTAATTGATCTATACTCCAATGCAAAAGGCGGATAAATCTCTTCGGCAATCCATAAGTGAGTAGGTGAGGCAGTTAAAGTTCCTGTTCCGATTATGACAACATCTGACAAAGCTCTTAATATTCCCATCAGCATCATGTCGTTAGGATTGTGGCCGCTTATTTGTCCGCCGTCGGACAATCCCGGGATGTTTAATTAGATTACGCCATCGATCGTAGTGACAAAGTTAGCAATTACATAATGTGTTTTTCCTGGATCTCCCAGATACAATTCACCATAGATTTGTTCGAGACTTTCAGGCAGATGAATTTTCTGTCCGGTAAGACCAGAAAAAAGGGTTTGCATTGGTTGTAACTTGTTTAGCATGACAGCATTTAATATTTGCTTGTGCGGTATTCGTTCAATTGTCCTTCATTTTAGAATAACAAATATAGCGGTTAATTCAAAGCGGTTTATTCCAAATTCAAATTGTTGTTGAAAAATAATAAAATAAGTCATAGTTTCTCCTATACAAAATAGAGAAAAAAGAAAAGTCGAGATAACGAGAATGATTTATAGTATTGGAAAACGAATAAAGAATTTTGTTAAGGTGAGGATATATCAATACTCCAAACAGGACAAAATACCTGGAAGCGGG
>JBLNEL010000563.1:0-3242 GCA_050262615.1 Bacillota bacterium | reverse complement strand
GATACCGTGGCGGTAATTTCAGACCGGAAAGTCACTACTTACAGGGATGACAGCTATCCTGACATTTACGGCAAACAGGTAGCCTCATACCAGCTTATCACCAACAGTGCGTACAGTTCATATGTATCAAAATTTGTGAGTTTTGACAACTTATCAATTTTTACAGAACTTCCTTTTAGGGAAAGCATACGTATAAATTCATTTGTCACGCTAAAGGACGGAAGTTTAATCCTTTTCAGTCAGAAGGATTATGCAGTAAAGCATGTGAATCTTTTTTCAGGCACAGTATACGGCACACTAAACAGCACTGCACTAAATAAAATGCTCCTTACTTCGAAAGGTGACAAGGTAGTTTGTGCTTACGATTATGCAATGGGGCCTCTGAATATCATTTCAGTGGGCAATACTGTTACGGCATTCAACTCTTACCCCTTGGGCAGGCAGGTAGTGGAAGATTTAAGTTTCCAGGAAATATTTCCCGGTAAGCTCCTGGTATCCTATGGATATTATGATGTAGATAAACGATTTCTGGGGCTGTTTGACCTGAACAGCTGCAGCTTTGATAGGGAAGTCACTTTTCAGGAAGGCAGAAATTTTGGATATCTGCTGACATCAGACAGAAAAGGAATGGCATATTACAAAAGATTTTTAGGCTCTTTGATTTATAAAATTGATGCCACAAACACTGATAACATTAAAACATCTGAATTAATGAGCCTGCCTGATCTCAGATATCTATATGCACTGGACAACGGCACTCTGTATCTGGAAAAGGGGAACAGTATTGCAGTCTGCGACCAGAATCTGAAGGTTATAAAGGAAAGGCAGTTTGCAGGCAGCATATCGCAGTCGGGCAGAAATGAGAATATTGCAGTTGTACTGACAAAGGACAATCTTTACAGCAACGTGGAGATTTATGACATAAAAACATTAAACCTAATCAGGAAAATTGCAATAGGTTTTGATGTTAAGAGTCTAATTGTTCTTCCGGATAACACTCTGATAATATCAAATTCCACCATGGATGATGTTAACGCAGTTTATTACAAATTAAATTGAAGCTGAATTAAATGAGAATTATTTTTATTATTCTGTTTTTGCCGGCCGTATTATTGGCTCAGAATGTCAGGGTCTATTTCGGCTATACCGGTTATGACCTTTCAGACCAGAAAAGTCAGTTCCAGGAGATTGTAACAAATTTTTCGTCTCTATTGTATACAGATATACCGGTCCAGGAAAACCTCCCTTACAATTTTATGTTTTCAGCATCAATAGGACTTCTTTCAAACGCAAGCTATGAGGCAGGACTTTACTTCAGCACGGCAAAAACTAATGCTTATGCATTATACGGCGACATTTTAGGAAATGTGGATTTCAAATCCACGTACAATATGAACTCATATGGGGGTTACATACAGAGCCCCTTAATATCCTCAGAAAATATGACGTTATCCGCCGGTTCAGGTTTAACACTCAGCAGATACAATTTTGAAGTCCAGGGATCAATTACATATCCGCAGTTCCCGCAGCATAATGTCTCAAGTTCAGCCTCTTACGGTGGATACTTATTATGTTCTGAGCCTTACGTGACGATGGATCTGGATCTTTATGCCGGTATTAAATTAAGTCCCCGGCTGGGCTACAGGATCGGTGTGATGGTAAGTGAAAGCGATCCCATGTTCAAAGATTACAAAGTAAATCCCAATGGATTTTTAGCAATGTTAGGACTGGCTTACCGATGGTAAATAGTACCAATATCAAACGTTTTGACAAAGCAGAAGATACAGAACAATAATAATACGAGAATTATTCCATGCAGCCAAGAATAGAAATAATACCAGAAAAGAAACTTGTTGGAAAACACATGAGAATGTCTTTAGCTCAAAACAGGACATCGGAACTGTGGCGGAGCTTTATGACTGAAATAAAAGGGATTAAGAATTTAGTCTCCTCCGACTTGATCAGCATGCAGGTCTATGACGCTTCGCTGGATTTTAAGGATTTCAATTTAACTACAGAGTTCGAGAAATGGGCTGCCGTGGAAGTGGCAGACTTTAACTCCGTTCCTGACAATATGGATACCTGCATTCTTCAGGGCGGCCTGTATGCGGTTTTTATTTATAAGGGACTTCCGTCGCAGTTTCAAAATACCTTTCATTATATATTTAATGTTTGGCTTCCCGGTTCTGAATACGAACTTGACAACAGAGAACATTTTGAAATCCTTGGGGATAAGTATAAAAACAACGACCCCGATTCGGAAGAAGAGGTGTGGATACCGGTTAAATTTGTTAAGACCCGGAATAATAAGGATTAACCCTGTATCACGTGCTGCAGGTTTTAGCTGCTGAAAAAATTTGCAAAGTCTAAGGGCATTGGATTTTTATATTTAAGTTATTAAATTGCTTGTACCTTCTATTTACAATTGTTAAAAAACGGAGTCCTATCGAAGATTTATACTCTATTTTCCTAATATCCGGATGGAGTACAAATGACCCTTTCAATCAAAAGCAGCAGTCTTCCCGGCTGTGTAACACTCTTTGTCTCACATATTCATAAAATGAAGGCGGCTAAAACCATTGCCCTTTTGTTTTTCATGTCACAGGGAATCCTTGCGCAGTCACTGCCCAAGACATACATGCTAAATGAAACAAATACAGCGTTTGAAGATTCTCCTGCTGGAAACGATATTGGAGACATTATTGCCTTTGGCGATACTGTTATCGTTTCAACCGGGGCAGGTCTAAGCCGGTCGAGCAACAGAGGTGAATCGTGGACAGACTTATTAAGACTGGCTCCGTCTGACAACAAAGGAATATCAGCCCTGACTTATTCCAACGGTGTAATATGGGCAGCTTTTCATACTGAAGAGGAGCAGCTGGGAGAAATGCAGCCTGCGGGAGCGGGTCTTATGTACTCAACCGACAGAGGCGTGAACTGGAATTATATTTCTCAGCCCATTGACCAAAAGACAGACACACTCATCATCTATGGAAAAAATATACTCCGGGCAGTGCCAATTCACACAAAAATAGCAAACATTACCTATGACATTGCAGTAATTAATAATACTGTCTGGATTGCTTCCTGGGCTGGCGGCCTGAGAAAGAGCAGCGATATGGGTAAAACCTGGCAGAGGGTCGTACTGCCCACAGACAGCCTGGACAGGATTTCTCCGGAAGATACTCTGACCTTCAAGGTTAAGTCGCAAGACCTGAACGAGTCAGTTTTCTCAATTGCAG
>JBLNEL010000562.1:0-6597 GCA_050262615.1 Bacillota bacterium | reverse complement strand
GGTTACATATCTTTCCGGATCTTTATAGATGGTCCTAACCATTGCAGGCCATGGAGTCCTTATTACCAGATATCCTTCTTCATTTGGCCCAACCGTATTCCCTTCTTCATCAAGTATGTCCATCTTCAGTCCTGGAAAAGCAATTGTGCCAGAACCGGGCTTTAGCGGAATTGACGGAACTGGAGTTATCATAAACATCCCCGTTTCAGTCTGCCACCATGTATCCATTATCGGACATTTCTCCTTTCCGATTACCCGGTAATACCACTTCCAGGCTTCAGGATTTATAGGCTCACCCACTGAGCCTAAAATACGCAGCGAAGATAAATCGTGTCGGTTAGGCCATGCCTCACCGTAACGCATCAAACCTCTTATTGCTGTAGGAGCTGTATAAAGAATGTTAATTCCATATTTTTCAATCATCTGCCACCAGCGGTTCGGAAAAGGATGCGTCGGGGCTCCTTCATATAAAAACGAAGTCGTCCCATTTAGCAGAGGAGCATAAACAATATAACTGTGGCCGGTTATCCAGCCTGGATCAGCTGCACACCAGTACCTGTCTTCTTCATGAATATCAAATACATATTTAAGTGTCGAATAGACACCTACCATGTATCCTCCGTGAGTATGCTGAATGGCTTTGGGTTTCCCGGTTGTTCCGCTCGTATAAAGTATAAATAACGGGTCTTCCGAGTCAACTACCTCTATGTTGCATGTGTTGCCTGCTATCGGCAGGTTCATAAGCTCATGATACCACATATCACGCCCGGCTTCCATATTTACTGGTTCACCTGTGCGTTTTACAACCAGTACGCTTTCAACCGTTGCTGCTCTCTGCAATGCTTCATCAGCAATCTGTTTCAAATGAATTAGCTTCCCTCTCTGATATGAACCGTCGGCTACTATTAGTACCTTTGACTGGCTGTCTTCAAGTCTTTCATGAAGTGCTTCAACCGAAAATCCTCCATAAACTACCGAGTGAATTGCCCCGACCCTTGCACATGCCAGCATACCAATTATCAGCTCAGGGATTCTACCCATATATAAGGTAACCCGGTCCCCTTTTTTTACTCCCAGACTTTTTAAAACATTTGCAAATTTGCACGTCTCACGCCTTAGGGCAAAATAAGAATAGCTTCTGAACTCACCGGCTTCCCCTTCCCAGATCAGTGCAAGTTTATTTCGGCGAAATGTCTGTGTGTGCCTGTCCAAACAATTATAAACTATATTAGTTTTAGCACCGGTAAACCACTTATAAAATGGTTTTTCACTATCGTCCAGAACTTTATCCCACTTCTTAAACCAATGAAGTTCTTCTGCTTCTTTTGCCCAGAATCCTTCAATATCATTTTCCGCATACTTAATGGTTTCTTCCCAGTTTTTGGCATGTGAGTAGCTTTTGACTTCTTCTGAAGGATAGAATACTTCTCCTGAAAGCTTTTTCTGACCCGGCATACTGACCCTCCTTTTATAAAAACGATTATATAGTTTTTTATTGTTCCCCGGCGTATGTTGGCACTTTGAAACAAGTTAGCGCTTGCTTTAGTTAAAATCAATATAGGCTGATAGAATATTTTAACAGTGTTTATTTTGATAGAGTTTATTTTGAGTGATTGCGCCCTGAAGTTTATTTTCTTGCAATTAACAATTTTTATTACAAGATTATTTAGCATATGACTAGTTTTCTAAAGTCTGATCTGCTACAAGCTCTAATTACTGAGGGTATATAATGAAAAGTGCGGCATTATTAATATTTTTTCTCACTTTATTCCTAAACGGAACAATAAGGTCTCAGTCCAGCGTCAATCCTGATATCAGTTTAATAGGTTCTTTTAATACCTTTTCTAACTTCATAAAGGATTCACCGGATTATAAAAAGCTTATTTTTGACAATCCTGCTATGGAATTATTTGTAGATGGTTATTTGAATCCTTTTGCCAGAGCCGCCGGGGTGGTTTCTTATGAAGAAAATAAATTTTCAATCGAAGAGCTTTATGCCGAAGTCCTTAGGGGACTCCCATTGGATATTCAGCTTAAAGCTGGAAAATTTCTTGTCGGTTTTGGAAAAATTAATACGCTCCATCCCCATGCATGGCCGTTCCTTGAAAGACCATTGTTTCATCAGATATATTTTGGTGACGAAGGATTTAATGATATAGGATTAAACTTAAGCTTTTTATTACCTACTGGAGATATCTACACAAATCTGGACCTTGGTATATTTAAAGGCGATGCAATCGGGAAATCGGAAGCAGCTATTCCAGATGACCCTGAGAGTATTAGAGCTCTAAGAGGAAATTCTCCGGTGTTTGCCGGAAGGTTAGGTTCTTTTTTTAATATCAGCGATTACTCTGACCTTGAAGTGGGAATGAGCGGATCTTTCGGTGTACATGCAAAAACCAACATTGTTTCAACTCTTAATCCTTCAGAATTCAATAATAAATCGCTCTACTATACTTATGGTGGAATAGATTTTAAGTTTAAATATAAACCTGATTCATATACTTCATTGACACTTCAGGGTGAAGTTTTGCTGAATCATCGTGATGTCTTCCGCAGAAATTTTATTGCCGAGAACCGATATATCGATGCGGTTAACCAGATCACTACAATAGGCTCAGTAATTTATTTTGATTACCGTTTTAGCAAAATCTTCAGCCTTGGGGCTAAGTATGATTTTACTTATGGACTGCCCGGGGAAGCTCCATCATATAATACACTTTCAAACGACGACAGAAATAAAACTCATGGCATTTCTGAATGGATCGGATACTATCCCGTCGAAGAAACACTAGCTCTTAGATTAGGTGCACAACACTTGTTCTTCAGCCTGCCAGATAATCTCTCAGCTGATAGTCAGACTACAATTACTTTACAGTTACTTTTTTCTCTGGGCCCTCATAAAGCACATCCGTTTTAGATATGGAACATCTGATATTTGACCAAAAGAATAAGAGGTATATAAAATGAGTAAGATGGTTTTATCGATAGTAATGTTTTTATTTTTTTCTGCTCATTACCTGTTTGCTGATATTAAGGCAGTCACAACCACTACAGTAATATATGATATAGTCAAAGAGATCGGGAAAGAAAAAGTTCAGGCAGATTATTTATGCCGGGGAGACCAGGATCCGCATTTTCTGGAGGTAATGCCGAAATATATGGTGAAATTGCGTAACGCTGACCTATTCTTTAAGATAGGAATGGGACTTGAACTATGGGCACAACAGCTTATCGACGGATCAAGGAATGAAAAACTTAAAGTAATAGACCTTTCAAATGATATCAGGAAGAAGGAAGTCCCCGCAGGCAAAATTGATGCAAGCCTTGGCGATGTGCACCCATATGGAAATCCTCACTATTGGTTGGATCCGGCTAATGCGCTGATTATGGCAAATGAGATTTATACAGCCCTTTCAAATCAGTCCCCAAAGGATGAGCCTTTTTTTAAAAAGAATCTGGATGATTATTCAGCTAGATTGAAAACAAAAATAGATGAGTGGACTAAGAAAATGGAGCCTTTGAAGGGTAAGTCAATTGTCTTCTTTCATGCAAGCTGGATTTATTTTGCTGAGCGGTACGGACTCAAAATAGCAGGTTACGTAGAACCTAAACCAGGCATCGCTCCAACACCTTCACATAATGCCGAACTCTATAAGATTATAAAATCAAATAACGTCCGCTACATCATGATGGAAAATTTTTATAGCGATAACGCTCCAAATCAGATAGCGAATGCAACAGGAGTAAAAGTAATAAAAGTCCCAACAGCTGTTTACGGTATTCAGGGCGTAAATTCATATATCCAAATGATGGATAATATTATATCTCAGCTTGTAAAAACAACTTGATTTAACCTATACCCCCGGGAAATCGTAAAATGACACAAGAGATTGTTAAATTAAACAATGTTTCAATCGGTTATGGGAAGAAAATAATTCTCAGTGGAATTTCACTCTCAATTTATGACAACGACTTTATTGGGATTGTGGGACCTAATGGAGCCGGGAAAACCACTCTTCTTAAGACTCTGCTTGGATCATTAAAACCGTTAAACGGCAAAATAGAAAAAGAAAACCTGAGATTCGGATACGTTCCTCAGAGAGATACTGTTCAACCGCTTCTGCCATATACTGTACATGATGTTGTCATGATGGGCCGGTATTCACTTATGAAATTTTTTGGCAGGCCGGAAAAAAAAGATGAAATAATAGTAAACGATTGCCTGAATAATGTCGGAATACTTGATCTTAAAGATTATAATTATAACAGCCTGTCCGGCGGACAGCGTCAGAGAACCCTGATAGCACGATCGCTTGCAGTTCAGCCTAAAATACTTATTCTTGATGAACCTACAAATGGCATGGATACACCATCACATTATACACTGCTGGATCTGATCTCTAAACTTCACGATGAACAGAAACTGACAATTATTCTTGTCAGCCATTTATTAAGCGATGTTGCGAATATCGCGAAAAGACTCGTCCTGCTTGAAAAGAACTTTTTCCAGGCTGGTAACGTAGAGGATGTTCTTTCAGAAGAAAATCTGAAGAAAACATATTCAAGTAATTTTCTTGTGACTAAAGTCGACCGGGAATATATCATTACATCAAAACACAGGGAATAAAACCGTTGGATATCCTTAAACAGTTAATTGAATTATTTCCCTATGCAGTAATGGGAAGTATACTTGCTGGTGCAATTTGTGCATTTCTTGGCATCTTTGTGACATCTCAAAGGGTGGTGTTTTTAGGTGCAGTATTAACTGAGGTTTCAATAGCTGGTGTTGCATTCTCATTTCTCCATTTACTGAATCTCGAAACTCTTATCTCTTCCCTGTTCGGAATTACTCTCTCAGAGAATTCTTTTATGCACCATTTTGAACCAACATTCTTTTCATTGTTATTTGCAGTTATTGCCGTCTTGATTTTCTCTCAGACTTACACACAGAAATTTTTAACACAGGATGGTATACTGGGGATTATATTTGTCATAGCTACTGCCGCGCGGATCATGTTCATACAGAAAAGTCCGGTGGCTGAAGTCTCCGAAATCGAATCGATACTTAAAGGAGATATCTTGTTCATCGGAGCAAAGGAATTTTATACTCTTCTGGTAATAATGATTTTTACTGTTGCTGTCTTTACTATATTTAGCAAACAGCTGAAATTTGTTACTTTTGACCCTGAAAGCGCTAGTGCCCATGGATTAAATGCACAGACCTGGCTTCTGTTCTTTTACCTGTTTGTCGGAATCGGTATCTCACTTACTACACGTTTTGTAGGCGATGTATTTGCTTTTGCTTATTTGATAATTCCCTCGTCAATTGGTATTCTTCTTGGCAGAAAGGTCTGGCAGGTATTCCTGATTGCACTGATTATTGGAACAGCTGTCCCTCCATTGTCTTTATTCCTTGCATTTAAATATGACTTTTCAAGCGGACCAATGGCTGTCGCTGTTGCATTTCTGCTTTTTATTATATCATATGTTACAAAAAGAACATTAATCTGATTGGATCTTCCTTTTCTTAGGTCTGTTGCTCTTTATTATAATTGAGCCCGAAATTCTGGCAGCGATAGCAGCAAAACCGTTAAAATGTTCAAGAGAAGATCAACAAAACTTTTATTTAGCATAGTCTCCAGCATCAATAACCTGACAGCTTGCAACCATATCGGCGGCTTTTTTCCCGTCGGTTCTGACAAGTACCATTATCGGCTCTATCCAGAAAGTGAGAATATTAATAAATGGCATGGCAACTATAAGTGAGGAGATCAGATTCCTGAAAGCAGATTTCCCTTTTGAACATGGCAGGTTTTTCTGAATATCAATAACCATCAGTCCAAACATTCTCTTGCCGTAGCTTTGCCCATTCTTAAGCCCATCTTTTATGAAGTAATAAATTGAAGGAATTATAAGAAGGAATAATCCCCATAACCATACCATTCCTCCCACTATGTTTATTCCGGAAAAGTCACCATTTTCAAAGGCATCTGGATCAGGATTCATTAATGCCCCGATTGAAAACAAAACTATTGAGGGAAGCGACAATGCAAAAAGGATCAGTCCATCAATAAGGTAAGCTGCAAACCTTTTGCCTAACGGAGCTTTAGGATATTCATATAACCCATTTACTATCTTGTACGGCTTGTTTACTTCAGGACTGGTATATTTTTTTGTATTTTCATTTGCTGGCGGAGCACCGGTATTCTCTGTCTTTACTTCTGAAAACGCATACCCACACATAGGACAAAATCTGAATTCTGCCTCGGCTTCATAATTGCAGTTAGGACATTTGACCATCTTCATCTCCTTAGCTTAAGTTATGCAATTTCTATAGAAATACTATTCGGCAAATAGTAAATATTAAAATTAATAATTGTAAATATAACAAAAGGGCTGCCTGAAAAACCAGAATTTGTGAGAATAATCTGCATGAATCCAATTCATGTATAGAACTTTACAGAATTACTCGTTAAACCAGGTTTCTCAGACAGCCCCTTTTATTAAGACTGTTTATAGCTTAGCCAGCTAGTTGTTTTATCATCTCTTTTTTTAAATACTCTGCTGTAAGACTTTTTTTGTTATTCATAACCT
>JBLNEL010000561.1:0-7552 GCA_050262615.1 Bacillota bacterium | reverse complement strand
ATATCAAGCATAAAGTTGATAAGTGCCCTTTCGAGCGTTGCGCCTTTGCCTACATAGACCGGGAATCCGGAACCGCTAATCTTGGCACCGCGTTCAAAATCAAGTATTTTAAGCTTTTTGCCGAGTTCTATATGGTCAACTTTTGGTGCTGATGACTCAAAAGAAAATCCTTCGGGTATCCACTGTCTTACCTCAACGTTATCAGCTGCTGATTTACCAACCGGAACTGTGGAGCTTGGAAGATTTGGTACATACATAAGAATGTTATCAAGTTCTTCCTCAACATGTCTTAACTCGTTGTCATAGTCAGTAATCATATCCGAGACTCTTTTCATTTCAGCCAGAACAGATGATGTATCCTGTCCTGCTTTTTTCATTACAGGAATCTGTGATGAAACCTGATTACGCTTCTGCTTTAATTCATCAGTATTAAGAATAAGCTGGCGTCTTTGTTCGTCAAGAGCTAATATTTCATCAACTCTGCTTTTTTCATTCTTATTTTGAATTCCCTGTTTTACAAGTTCGGGGTTTTCGCGGATAAACTTGAGATCTAACATAATATCCTTCTTCTATTTAACTACAATATTATAAATTTTATTTTTGACGTAGATTTCTTTTACTACCGTCTTGCCGTCAGTATGCTTTTTAACGTTTTGATCACTAAAGACTGCTTCTTTTACTAATGCCTCATCACTGTTATTCGGAAGCTCAAGAGTTGTCCTTAATTTTCCGTTGATCTGAACAGCAATTGTAACCTTATCGACAGTAAGAGCATCTTTGTCAACATCAAACCATTTTGGATCTGCGAAAATAGATTTCCCGTTTCCTAACGCCATCCAGCATTCCTCGCCAAGGTGCGGAGCTACTGGCGAAAGAAGTGTTGCAAATCTTTCAAGTGTATAGCTTTTTAGTTCAGCGCGGCATTTCTCAAGGTTCTTTGCAAGTTCGTTTATAAGCTCCATCAGTGAAGCAACAGCTGTGTTGAATCTGAAGTTATTTATCTCTTCGTCAAACTTTACAATCGTCTGGTTGATCTTTCTGTAAACACTCTTTTCTTCATCACAAAGATCCTGAATATCAAACCTTGCGGGAGCAGGATTTGATTTTAGTATGCCTTCATATTTGCTGAAAATATCATATGACCTCTGAACAAATCTGTCGACTCCAACAATACCGGCATCACTCCAGTCACCGCCCATTTCATATGGACCCATGAACATAAGATAAAGACGGAATACATCTGCACCGTATTTATCAATGAATATATCAGGATTAACTACGTTACCTTTCGACTTTGACATCTTGGCACCCTGATTTGTAATTGTGCCCTGATGAATAAGCGTTGAAAAAGGTTCATCAGATCTTGTAAGTCCTAAGTCACGGATAAACTTATGTATAAACCTTGCATAGAGAAGATGCATTGTTGCATGCTCAGCGCCGCCTACGTACATATCAACCGGTGTCCAGTTGTCCGCAAGCTCAGTATTAAACATCTTATCCTGTTTATGAGGATCAAGATAGCGGAAATAATACCACGATGAATCAACAAATGTATCCATTGTATCAGGGTCCCTCTTGGCATCACTGCCGCATTTGGGGCACTTTACGTTCATAAACTGAGGATTGGTTGTAAGCGGAGACTGTCCTGACTGTTTGAATTCAACATCATAAGGCAGTTCAACCGGGAGCTGCGATTCATCAACCGGAACTTCACCGCAATCAGGGCAGTGGATAATTGGAATTGGCGTTCCCCAGTATCTCTGGCGTGAGATCAGCCAGTCTCTTAATCTGTAATTTGTTTTTCTTTTGCCAATTCCCTTATCTTCAAGGTAATCGGTTATTTTATCAATTCCTTCATCAGAATTGGTGCCGTTAAAGCTGCCTGAATTGATCATTGTACCAACTTCAGTATAAGCTTCATTAAGTTCGTCTTCTTCTTTTGTCCCCTGAGCCAGAATAACCTTGCGGATCGGGAGATCAAACTTCTTAGCAAATTCAAAATCACGCTCATCATGTCCCGGCACTGCCATAACGCATCCAGTTCCATATGTCGCAAGCACGTAGTCTGCAATCCAGATCGGTACCTTTTCGCCATTTACAGGATTAATTGCATAGGCGCCTGTAGGAACACCTGTTTTTTCTTTTGTCGTTGAAGTACGGTCAATTTCAGACAGCGACTTTATTGAGTCGATATACTGGTTTACTTTTTCTTTATATTCAGGTTTTGTGATCTTATCAACCAGAGGCTGTTCAGGAGCAAGTACAACATATGTTACGCCAAAGAGCGTATCAGGGCGTGTTGTAAATACTGTCATTTCCTCTTCGTGGCCTTCAATCTTAAACTTAACCTCGGTGCCTGTGCTTTTTCCTATCCAGTTGCGCTGCATCAGCTTTGTTTTTTCAGGCCAGTTGATCTTATCAAGGCCTGATAAGAGCTCTTCAGCATAATCAGTAATTTTGAAAAACCACTGTGTCAGGTTCTTATGGATTACTGTCGTACCGCACCGTTCGCATGTGCCGTCTGAAAGCACCTGTTCATTTGCAAGTACAGTCTGGCATGATGGACACCAGTTTACAGGTGCGTTCTTTCTGTAGGCCAGACCTTTTTTATAAAGCTGAAGGAAAAGCCATTGATTCCATCTGTAATATTCAGGCACGCAGGTCATAAGTTCCGAATCCCAGTCATACATATTTCCCATATTCTTCAGCATAACACGTATATCCTGAATATTTTTCATTGTGCTGTCGTATGGGTGAATTCCAGTCTTTATAGCATAATTTTCTGCCGGCAGGCCGAAAGCATCATAACCAATCGGCTCAAATACATTAAAGCCCTTAAGCTTTTTGTATCTGGCCCATGAATCAGTCGGACCGTAATTATACCAGTGTCCGATATGTAATTTGGCGCCTGAGGGATAAATAAACATCACCAATGTATATAGTTTATTATCAGTTTTGCTCAAATCCGTTTTATAGATCTTATTTTCTTCCCAATAAGACTGCCACTTTTTTTCTACTTCAGAATAAGGATATCTCATAGCTTTACTAAATTATTTTGTGAAAAATTAACCTTAAAATTATTGAAAAACCCGGCCTATATCAAGGAGAATGCCAATTTTGAAGAATATTTGACCGGGATTGTTCTTCCTAAGTGCTCTTAAATGGCCGCTTGTTGACCATTCTGCTTATTTTTGGTATACTTTTTTATGCAATGCAGATAAGGCTGCAGTTAAAAAAGAGCAGAAAAAAGGAGCAGTTAAAAAAGGAGCAGTTAAAAAAAGACTGCAGTTTATAAACAGGACTGCAGTTAAAAAAGCAATGAGAAATTTGTATGGAAACAATCTTTTAAATAAAAGGGAAAGAAAAAATGAAAGTTTCATTAATTGGTACAGGGCTTATGGGCACTCCGATGGCTGAAAAGCTTCTTGAGAGCGGCCATGAGCTATATGTTTATAACAGAACACTTGAAAAGACAGTCCCACTAAAAGAAAAGGGTGCAAAGGTAGCTGTAACTTCTTTTGAAGCTGTGCAGCTTGCGGAAGTTGTAATTCTTATGCTTACAGACGCAAAAGCTGTAAGGGATTCGCTTTTCAGAAAAAACGAGGTTCAGAGGTTTACCGGACAGACAATAATCCAGATGAGTACAATTTCACCAAAAGAGAGCAGGGAAATTAAGTCGCGCGTTGAAGAGCTCGGCGGGCATTATTTAGAGGCGCCTGTTTTAGGCAGCATTATGCAGGTCAGGGAATCCAAACTGATTGTAATGGCAGGCGGCTCAAGGGAAGATTATGAAAGGATGAAACCCCTGCTTTCAGCATTTGGCCCGGAACCGCTTTATATTGGTGAAGCGGGCAAAGCTGCTGCAGTAAAACTGGCATTAAATCAGATGATAGCATCCTTAACGGCTTCGTTTTCTTTAAGTCTGAGCTTAATAATGAAGGAAGGTATAGATGTCGAGCAGTTCATGTCAATTCTGAGGAACAGTGCTCTTTATGCAAAGACCTTTGATGTGAAATTAAGTAACATGATAAATAATGATTTTTCAAAAGTAAACTTTCCGGCAAAGCATCTGCTTAAGGATATTAACCTTGTAATGGAAGAGGCAGAATCTCTCGGAATCGAGACAATGGTTCTTGAATCTGTAAGGAAAGTAATGAAAAGAGTAATTAAATCAGGTTCAGCCGATAAGGATTATTCAGTTATGTTTACGGGCATATTCCGCGAAAACGATTCAGTCTGAATAAAAAATTAAATTGTAAGTGTTAAATTTTATACAATAAGTTCCAAGCGGCTTTCCCGGGGCTGGATCCTTCTTAGTATAATCTGCATCAGATGAATATATAAATACTTAAAACTATTAAACGGAGGACCGGATGAATTACTACAACACAAAGAAAGTTGATCTGTCTTTTGATGATGCTATTGTAAAAGTAACAGAAGAACTTAAAAAAGAGGGATTCGGCATATTGACTGAAATTGATGTCAAAGAGACACTGAAGAAAAAACTGGATGTTGATTTCAGGAAATACAGGATACTTGGAGCCTGCAATCCTCCATTTGCTTATAAAGCTCTTCAGGCAGAAAACAAGATCGGCACAATGCTTCCCTGTAATTTTATAGTGCAGGAAACAGACGACGGAAAAGTTGAAGTGTCAGCCATAAATCCAATGGTTTCAATGCAGACAGTAAAAAATCCTGAGCTTGAATCGATAGCAGGTCAGGTGGCAGAAAAAATTACACGTGTAATGGAAAACGTTTAGTTATAAAAGTCAGTGTTATCCTTCCGCCCCGGAAAAGCGGATTTTCCGGGGCGGAGATATCTGCTCTAAGTTATTGAATCAATTTAATTTACAGCGTCAATTCTTACCCCTGAAGCTTATCCCATTTATCCCATCCTAACGCTTTTTTACTTATAATCTTAAATAGATTTTGGTTATCTTTAAGTTTGTTTTATAAAATAAACTGCGAAAAAATATATGCTTCCAAAACTAATATTAAAGAAAAACGAAGAATTCAGATTACGAAACGGGCACCTCTGGGTTTTCAGCAATGAGATCTACAGAAGCGAAGGTGAAGCCCAAAACGGCGATTTGGTTGAAATATTCGACTGGAGAGATAACATTTTAGGTACCGGTTTTTATAACCGCAACTCACTTATATCATTCAGGCTTTTAAGCCATGGGAGGATAGACGACCTTAAAAGTCTTTTTTCTGAAAGGATACGAAGCGCATACAGCTTAAGAAAAGAGCTATATCCAAACAGAAGTTCATTCAGGCTTATTTTCAGCGAAAGCGATTTTCTGCCCGGGCTGATAGTTGACAAGTACAATAGCACTTGTGTTCTTCAGGTATATTCATATGGTATGCAGAAAAATATTGACCTTATTATCCAGGCATTAAAAGAGGAAGCCGGCGCAGAGAATATATTCAGCAAAAATGAGGATTTCTTCAGAAAGCTAGAAGGACTCCCCACCGAAGATACGGTATATTCAGGACAGGTGATCTCAGAAATTATTGATGATGGTGTGGTAAAATATAAAATTGATTTTGAAAAGGGACATAAAACCGGATTTTATTTTGATCAGTGCGATAACCGCGCCTTTATAGAAAGAATATCGAAAGGGAAAAGGGTAATAGATGCCTTCTGCAATTCAGGCGGATTCGGCCTACATGCAGCCTTTGCAGGTGCCTCTGGTGTCAGTTTTTTAGACAGTTCCTCTTCGGAAATTGAAAATGTTAAAGAGAATATGCGGATCAATGGTTTCAGCGCTGATGCTGAGTTTATCACGTCTGATGTGTTCGATTATTTTGAAAAAGCAATAAATGAAAAAAAGAGATTTGACGTTGTAATGATCGATCCTCCGGCTTTTGCAAAAAACAAGAAAAGTCTTCCTGTGGCCAAAAAAGGATATGAAAGACTGAACCGGCTGGCTCTGAATTTAGTTAATGAAGATGGCGGTTATCTGGTTACTTCATCATGCTCTCACCATCTGCATAAAGATGAATTTATTGAGATGATAAAAACTGCTGCCTCAAAGTCAGGTAAGTCTGTTCAGCTGGTGCATTTTAATAACGCTTCGCTGGATCATCCTCAGCTTCCGGCAATGGAGGAAACGGTATACCTGAAATTTGCAGTGCTGAAGGTAAATAAGAGATAATTCAGATCTGAAAAAATAGTGCCTTCAGGCAAAAAATGCATTTTTTAAGGTTCCGGACTGAAACCTAATCAGCTTACAAATTGTAAAAAAAATGATTTTTAATAAAAATGAGGGTAAAGCCTTGGATATTACACAATTAAATGAAAGAATAAAGAACGAAAGCGCCTTTATTGATCTATTGTTCAATGAGATCGGGAAGGTTATTGTTGGACAAAAACAGATGGTAGAACGTCTGGTAGTCGGCCTGCTTGGAAACGGCCATATTTTATTAGAAGGCGTTCCCGGACTTGCAAAAACTCTGGCTATAAAATCTCTTGCCTCTGCAATGAAGGCAAAATTCCAGAGGATACAATTTACTCCTGATCTTCTTCCGGCTGATCTTATCGGTACAATGATATATAATCAGAAAGACGGCAACTTTTTCATTAAAAAAGGACCAATTTTTGCAAATTTCATACTTGCCGATGAAATAAATCGTGCCCCTGCCAAGGTTCAGAGTGCTTTGCTGGAGGCAATGCAGGAAAGGCAAATAACTATTAGCGAGGAAACCTTTAAGCTTCAGGAACCGTTCCTTGTACTTGCAACACAGAACCCGATCGAGCAGGAAGGTACATATCCGCTTCCTGAAGCTCAGGTCGACAGGTTCATGCTGAAAGTAAAGATAACTTACCCCTCAAGAGAAGAAGAACTGAAAATAATGCATCAGAACCTGGAAAACCATAACGATGGAAAAATCCAGCCCGTAATTACTCCTGAGGATATATTAAAGGCCAGAAACCTCGTTCAGGAAATTTATGTTGACGAAAAAATAGACCGCTATATTCTTGATATTGTATTTGCTACAAGAAATCCAAAGGAATACGGGCTTGCTAATCTGGCTGACCTGATAAGCTACGGGGCTTCGCCAAGAGCTACTATTAATCTTGCTTTGGGCGCCAGAGCAATGGCTTTTATTAAAAGAAGAGGCTATGTGATTCCTGAAGACGTAAGAGCAATTTGCATGGATGTCCTAAGACATAGAATAGCTGTTACGTATGAAGCCGAGGCAGAGGAAATAACAACTGAATATGTAATTCAGGAGATACTGAATAAGATAGAAGTACCATAAGAATTATGAATTATGAATTAAGAATTAAGAATTATGAGTAATGCCGGCTGGCAGGAATTAAGAATTAAATGCTGACAAAAGAATTATTAAAACAGGTTAGACAGATAGAGATCAGGACCAAGGGCGTGGTTAACCAGGTCTTTTCCGGTGAGTACCATTCGGTATTTAAAGGACGCGGAATGGAGTTCTCTGAGGTAAGGGAATATCAGTTCGGCGACGATATAAGAAATATTGACTGGAACGTCACAGCCAGGTTCGGCCATCCGTTTATTAAGGTATTTGAAGA
>JBLNEL010000560.1:0-6520 GCA_050262615.1 Bacillota bacterium | reverse complement strand
AAGATTCGGCACACCTGGTAACTATGTTAACGGTGCTAATATTGCCGGATTCTTAAAGGTTGCTGATGCAATGATGGATCAGGGCTTAGTTTAATAAATCAGCCCGATAGGTTTCTTTTACAAACCGGAAAAGATCAATTTCTTTTCCGGTTTTTTTTTCACCCTTTTTTACTAACCTTTTCTTGCTTTAAATCACGCCAGATTATTTGCCAGATGTAAATAATTTACATACTTTGAATTTAAGAACCAGATGACAAACGCGCATAACTGAAACGAATTTATTTTAATCCACGACCACCGATATTTTTACAACAAGATCTGATGAGGTAATTTATGAAGAGGATTCTTTGTACTCTGTTTGTTTCTATACTTTGCCTGATAAGTAATTTAACTGCACAAACTGGTCCACAGTTTGCCAACTACACAAATGGCCGGAATATAAAAGTTGTAACTGAAGATAAAGACAATTTATATATAGGTACAATTGGCGGCTTTATTGTTATGAACAAGCAAAGCCTTCAGCCGGTTTTTTATAACAAATCAAATTCCGGGATACCAGGAAACTTTACGCTTGCAATTGCAATTGATTCAGCCGGGATAAAATGGTTAGGAAGCCGGAATGCAGGTTTAGGAAGGTTCGATGGTACTAGCTGGAAGGCTTACAATCCAAATAACTCACCTATCCCCTTTCCCTGGCTGACTTCAGTTGTAATTGATACTGACGGCAGCAAATGGATCGGTACAAACGGCGGAGGTGTGGCAAAATTCAAAGATACCACATGGACAATTTATAATCCAACAAATTCACAGCTGCCTTCGAAACTGATTTCAAAAATAGCACTGGACAAAGAGGGAAACAAATGGATCGGCACATCAGACAAAGGACTGATAAAATTTGACGGAAGCAACTGGACAATCTATAACAATACAAATTCTGAACTGCCTGATCTTTCAGTGCTGGATATTAAAATCGACAATAGCGGAAACAAATGGGTAGCGACCTCCAAAGGAGGCTTAGCAAAGTTTGACGGCAGCAAATGGACAATTTATAACACATCGAACTCACAGCTGCCTGCTAACACAGTCAACTCACTTGATTTTGATAATAATGGAACTGCCTGGATAGGAACGACAGCCGGATTAGCCAAGTTCGATGGTACAAACTGGACAATATATACTCCCTCAAATTCCAAAGTTCCTGACAACATAATTAACGTTGTCTTTATCAGTTCTGACGGTACAAAGTGGATCGGCACAAATGATTTTGGGCTTGGTAAATTTGACGGTACAAGCTGGACAGGTGTAGTAACGTCAAATTCAGGGATGCCTGATAACTGGGTTAATGTTGTCAGAATTGACAAAGACAATGTCAAATGGATCGGCACGCTTGAGGGTCTGGCAAGGTTTGAAGGAACTAACAGCTGGTCAGTTTTTACTCCTGCAAACTCCGGCATTACAAATAAGAACGTTACTGCAGCTGCAGTAGACAAATCCAATGAAAAGTGGTTCGGCACCGGAGGCGGCGGAGCATACAAGTATGACGGCAAGACATGGACCTCATACAGTCAGGCGCTTCCAGGACAATATGTCAATGTTGTTTATGTAGACAGAAACGATATAAAATGGATTGGTACAAATTCCGGACTTGCCAAATATGATGGCACAAACTGGACAATATTCAGCAAATCAAATTCGGAACTGCCTAATGACAGTGTAACGGCAGTTGCTGTTGATGCAAATGGAGTTACCTGGGTCGGCACCGGAGGCGGAGGACTTGCAAAGCTTGAAGGAACTAAATGGACTATCTATAATAAAGCTAATTCACAAATCTCTGATAACACCATTCAGGCAATTGAAATCGATAAAAAAGGAAACAAATGGCTGGCAACGCTTAATGGGGTTTCGGTCTTTGACGGGACAAACTGGAAGCTTTATACTCCTTCAAATTCACCTGTACCGGATCCTTATGTAAGGTCAATAGCAATTGACAGCAGCGGCATTAAATGGATCGGAACATTCAGCGGACTGTTAAAATATGATGATTCCACATTTACTCTTTTCAACAGGCCAAATACAGGTCTGCCGGGGCAGGACGTAATTACCATAGCAATTGACAGGTTTGACAATAAATGGATAGGTACAAACCGCGGGCTAGCAGCATTTAACGAAACCGGAATAGCAACCTCTGTATTTTCAGAAAACAGCCTCAAATCGCCAGCAGATTACACGTTATTCCAGAACTATCCAAATCCTTTTAACCCGGTTACTACGATCAGTTATTACATTCCTAAAGATGCAATTGTCAGTCTTAAGGTATATGATATACTTGGTAAAGAAGTAAAAACACTTATAAATCAGGAACAAAGAGCAGGGCTTTATAAAGTGCAGTTTGACGGCAGCAGTCTTAGCAGCGGAGTCTATTTCTACAGGATTTCAAGCGGCAGCTATGCTGAAGTAAAAAAGCTGATGTTAATGAAATAAACTGGAAACATGCTAGTTTAACTTCCTTTCGGAGCTTAATCCTGCAGCTAAAAAATGCATAAATTTATATATTAAAAGCCGTCAGCTATTAAACTGGCGGCTTTTTTCACATATGATCTTATACTGATTAATTACATAATAAAACACCTTTATGAAGGAACCTTAGGCTAATAGGCTGCGTTTTAACATAACCTTTGGGAAACGAAATATCTGCAGAGTAAAAAAGTTCTATTAAAGCTTTAGTTTTTCCGTAAAGTTTTATATTATAAATAATGAAAAGATGATAAAGCCGGATTTAATTTGAGGGCACAGAATTAAGTCCAATGCTTCTATAACGAAATCAAGAAAAGATGTCATAAAGGGAATAAATGAGGAAATTTGTTTTAAGCTTTTTTTTCAGTCTGGCTGTTCTAAGCATAATTATATTTTTTACTTCGTCATCTTCAGTAGCAAATAAGGGTATTTCATCGCATCTGATAATACCTGAAGCGACACAGAATTCCGGTATTACCAACAGTGACAGTACCGTTTACACTCCAATTATTAATACCAATCTTACTGCAACAGTATTCGGTTACCTTCCTGCCTGGCAGTATGAAAATGCAAGAAAAACAATCAGGTACGACCTGCTTACACATATTGCAGTCTTTGATTTTCAGGTTAGTCCGGATGGAGGCCTGACAAATCCTGAAGTATGGCCATGGAACGATGTAATTACAGAGGGGCATAAGAACAATGTAAAAATAATAATGACTTTGTTCAGCACAGATTCCACAGAGATACATCAGGTTCTTACAGACAGTACAGCGAAGAGAAATATATTTTCAAATATCAGGGAAAGTCTGATCTCATATAAACTTGATGGAGTCAATGTTGATTTTGAAACCCTCAAATATTCTGACAGAAACGTTGTAATTAACAGTTTTATGCGAGATTTGACCAGATTCCTGCATTCAGAGATGCCGGGGATGGAGGTTTCATTTGCCGGACCTGCAGTCAACTGGGGGGGATGGGACTTTAAGGGATTAGCTGAAGCCTGCGACTACATATTCATTATGGGTTATGATTATTTCCCGCGTTCCAGTTTTGTTTCAGGTCCTTCGGCTTCATTAAGCGGAAACATGTATAGTGTAGAAAGTACAGTACAGAATGGATTTTTCGGGTATGGTGAGGTCACTGAAGCTTACCCTGAAAAGCTGATCTTGGGTGTGCCATATTTTGGGAATCATTGGATAACAGAGACCGGTGAGCCACAGTCGATGAATCTACAGCATGTTGAATCAGTCACATTTCAGTCTGCAATGCAATTTTCAGGCAAATTCAGGACTTTATGGCAGAGCACTTATAAAGTGCCCTGGGTAAGGTACCAGGAGAATGGTGCATGGCATCAGGTATGGTTTGATAATCAAAAAAGCATTGGGTTAAAATATGACTTTGCCATAGCGCATGGTTTTAAGGGAGTCGGAATGTGGGCATTAGGATTTGACGGAAACAGGCCAGAACTATGGAATGAGATAAAGAAGAGATTTTATATAGAGCCGCCGTTTGGGTTAAGTAAAGTAGCATCAAACAATAAAAATGGGTCCAATAACAAAGACATTTTCGTCCCAAAAGCATTAAAGCTCTTAGAAAGTAAAAAAGGGAAAGTCTGAAAAAAAAATACAGAGAGAGCAGCAGCTGTTTAAGGCAGATTCAGAGCACAAAAAAAAATCCCGGTCTTCTTAGCCGGGATCTTCTCAGACTTTATTTAACTAACACTAAAGGTTACATAGCAACTATCTTTCTGGCATCATCAATAAGAGATTCAGCTTTCTTTCTGCCGTCCTTGATCATATCTTCGACTACCTGATAGTACTCATTCATATCGTCAATAATATCATCAGTGCGTTTGGAAATCTGCTTTCTGAGTTTTTTGCCAGTCACCGGAGTATAAAGTAATGCAACTATTCCGCCCACAACGCTTCCCAATACTATTCCGGTTACAAACCCCGTTATCTTCTTAGAACCTCTGCTCATACTGTTTCCTCCTCATAAATGTTATACTATATTGAATTACGGGACTTATTTATAGATAAAAAAAACCAGAGTAACTATCAATACCTAAAAATTTTAGTTTTTAAATATTTAATATTACCTGAAAAGATCATAGTTCACAATAGCTGCCATCGCCTGTCAGGTTTTTACATGGATAGCGCCAGGTCATATCTGTCTCTTCGATAAGTTTATCTGCATTTTCAGGTCCCCAGGTGCCTGCCGGGTAGCCATAGAGTTTAATATCCGGATTATTTTTCCATGCTCTTAGGATAGGATCAATAAACTTCCAGCATTCTATAACTGAATCACCCCGTGAAAACAAAGTAGAATCGCCAAGCATTGCATCGAGTAAAAGCCGCTCGTAGGCAGCAGGAAGATAGGTTTCGGACAATTCGGAATATTTAAAGGTCATATTTACATTCTGAATATTATAGCCTGTCCCGGGGACCTTCATTCCGAATCTTAAGAGGATACCCTCATCAGGCTGAATTCTTATAATCAGCTGATTACAGGCCTCTCCGATACCCAATTGTCTGAACAATCTATGTGGTGTTGCATTAAAATGTATTACAATTTCTGCAACACTTGTAGGCAGTCTTTTACCAGTTCTGATATAAAACGGCACGCCGGCCCATCGCCAGTTATCAATATAGAATTTTATTGCAACATATGTCTCTGTTCTTGACTGAGGATCAACGTCTTTTTCTTCACGATAACCTGGAATCATAGTCCCCTTTATTCTTGAGGAAGTGTATTGACCTCTAATTACAGACTGTCCGACATCTTTTTCATCAATTGATCTTAGAGATTCAAAAATTTTCAGCTTTTCGTTTCGCACGGAATTGGAGTGGAAAGCCGAAGGCGGTTCCATCGCAACCAAACTTACCAGCTGCAGAAGATGGTTCTGCACCATATCCCTTAGTGCACCGGCTGATTCATAATAGCCACCCCGGTTTTCTATTCCAAGGCTTTCGCACGATGTAACTTCAATGTGGTGAATGTAGTTTCTATTCCAAACAGGCTCAAACATCCCATTTGCAAATCTTGTAACAAAGACATTCTGAACAGTCTCCTTGCCCAGATAGTGATCAATGCGGTAGATCTGTTCTTCTTCGAATACATCCTGAAGCTTATTGTTCAATTCAATTGCAGAGTTAAGGTCGTAGCCAAAAGGCTTTTCTACAATAAGCCTTTTATAACCACTCCTTTTTTTTTCTATGTTAAGGTCAAATTTCCCGAGGCTTTCTGCAGTAGTGCTGTACATTGAAGGTGCTGTTGCCAGGTAGTAGAGATAATTACCGCCTGTCTGCTTCTCTAGGTTAATCTCCTCCAGGCGGGATTTGACGGCTTTATATTCCTCAGGCTTTTTTGTATCGATTGGACAGTAATAAAGCATTCTCAGGAAATCGCGGAGATTTTTATTGCTGTTAAATTCATCTTTTATTGATGTAAGACTTTCTCTAAACTTATCTCTGAAGGAATCATCACTAAATTCTGTACGGCTTACTCCCATAACAGCAAAGCTCTCTGGCAGCAGGTCCTGTCTGTAAAGCTTATATAAAGCCGGAACGAGCTTACGAAAAGTAAGATCGCCTGAAGCGCCAAAAATAACCAGAATATTATTCTCAGGTTTTTCCATATGTTAATTCTTTTCCAAATACTATTTCTTTTACAAATACTATTTTAGCTATTCAAATTAGATCAATACTCAAAGTTTTCAGCCTGAATGTTAATGCTTACTTTGGTGGCTAGTTTTCGATTTGTCTTGCATTTTCATTCAAGGATTTAATTAAAGATAATCAGAGATCCTCTCAAACTGCAGAGTATAAAATTTCCCCCTGATTAAAACCCACTTCAATTTTTATCCTGAGAAATTAGATTTTCTTGTTATTTTTAGGGGTGATTTTTAATCAGGTATTTAATTATAAGACTTAAGGGAGGATTATCTGAATTTTCTTAAACAAAAAGCAGATCTGCATTTTCTGATTGTTTTAATTATTATAAT
>JBLNEL010000559.1:0-3269 GCA_050262615.1 Bacillota bacterium | reverse complement strand
CTGGGACTTAAGCATTCATTTGTTCCATTTATGGTCAAGCAGAATTTGAATGTCATCAGTAATGAATATTCAAAGAATAAATTTGATAAAGCTCTTGTAATAAGCAATTCCGATTCTCTGGTCTTAGAGCAGAATTCATATGTTTGGGCAAATGACTATGCAGCCCGATTCGACAGTTCGTCAAAACCGGTTTTCAATTCTGTCAACCTGATTGATGGTACTTTTGGTGTGCCGCAACCAGTAACTGTGGGTAATGTTACTTATTACAACAGCGGTTTTTTGTTAAAAAAAGTTTCCGATTATATGAATGGAATTCATTTTGAGACTCATCTGAATGACTGGAACATCATATCTTCTATGCTCCCGGCATATTCCATTCCTTCGCTTGAACAACTTACCTTCCATATATCAGTCGAAAACAGCCTCGTTAAGATTTTGGACTTTAGAGAAATCAAACCCGAACCCCAGGATAACATCAGTCCCAGATTCTATATCGGCTCAGCTACCGGAGAAAGTGAAATTAAGTTAAGTTTTGAAGCAAAGTTTATCGGAATTGATTCTTTGAAGACACACACTTTTACTCTGCCGGTATATCACGGCACACCACAGTTATATCCCATAATTTCTGCAATGCTGGGCTATGAGAAAATAAAAAAGTACCTTGCCAATAGTAGTTTTGATACAACAAGGATTGTTCAGCTTGCATTGAAAGATAATCTGTTGTGTGACTATACTTCCCTGCTGGCACTGGAGCCAAACGCAAATATTCATTTTATGGAAAATCCTTTCGATGAGTCAGAATTAACTCGTGTTGAGCATGAACAGAAGGCCGATTCATCAGGTTTCTCAGTTTTCCCGAATCCGTTTAATTCCCAGACAAAGATTCTTGTTAAGGTTAAGAACCCCTCAAAGGTGAATCTTTATATTTTTAACATTTTGGGACAGCTTGTAAAAACAATTGCCGATGGTGAGGAGGTAACTTCGGGCAGGTACTACATGTGGGATGGAAAGAATTCCTTTAATCAGACTGTAAGCAGCGGCATCTATCTTACAAGAGTTGAACTTAAGGAAAAAAGTACAAATAAAGTCCACACATTTACCAGGAAACTTCTCCTGCTGAAATAAAGGAATGCAGTGGGATGATTGCAGGAAAGGCCGGTCATTTATGACTGGCCTTTTTTTTACTCTTGGCACTTCTTTTCAAAAATGGTGGGTGTCACATCCGCCATCTCCAATACCTGTGATTCAAATAGCCTGCCATATCCATAATAAATGCCGCCCGGCATTGTGTAATAAATTCGGCATGGTTATGGGCTTTTATTCTTATTAGCTTAATTTATGATTAAACCTGAAGACTAATGATCAGGAGCTTTTGAACCGGTACTTTTCCGGTTCTTACCTGTATGCAAAAATATGTCTTCAGGTTAACATAATTACCTTTTAACTAACAAGAATGAAAGGAATCAGAATGGATGTAACAATTATCGGCACAGGAAAGATGGCAGAAGGAATTTCGACAAGACTTCTCTCAGGGGGCAACAACATAACATTTTTAGGGCACAAGCCGCATGAAGCCGACGAGCTTATAAGCAGACTCTCCTCATCTGCCGCAGGAGGTGCTGCAGTTAAAGCAGCCTCACCCGGAAACCCCGTTGAGGGAGAGATTGTAATTCTTGCAATCCCCTATTCTGCAGCCTCTTCTGTCGTAAGAGACTACAGCCAGCAGCTGCAGGGAAAAATAGTTGTTGATATAACAAATCCATTGAACCAGAGCTACGATGGCCTTGTAACAAAACCCGGCACTTCTGCGGCAGAGGAAATTGCAGGGCTGTTGCCTCAGGGTGCCCGGCTGGTAAAGGCATTTAACACTACATTTGCCGGAACTCTGAAAAAAGGTGAAGTCGCCGGGCAGAAACTGGATGTATTCATTGCCGGCGATGATGCAGAAGCTAAAAGAACAATCAGCAGTCTTGTCTCTTCGGGCAATATGAGAGCAATTGATGCGGGACCTCTTAAAAGGGCCCGTGACCTGGAGGCACTTGCTTTTTTATTGATATCCCTGCAGGGTACAATGAAAACTAACTTTATGAGCATCATAAAAATTCTGGAATAATGCTGCTTATAAAGCGAATAAAGGATTTCAAAAAGCGGCCCTTTTTGTGGTTCACTTTTTCTTGAAGCGCTGCAGCCTGTATATAAAATCAGCAAAGAAATAAAGAGCAGCAGAGTCAGTATTAAAGATTTCATTTATTCTACCCTTTTTTTTCAAATTAACTTGACAAAAAGAGAAAACCATATTATATTTGTGTTATAACACACATGTTTAAAGACAGGCAGCAAAACAGGGAGTTAAATTTTTTTATAATATTACGTGTTATAACATATATTGTTGTAACATGCGTTAAGTACAGATTAAACCAAAATAAAACAAAGGAAATACAATATGAGTACCCAGACTAGCAATATAGTAAACGAAAACATCACTTCAGCCCTCTGGACTTTAGATCCGGCTCACTCAAGGCTCGAGTTTTCGGCAAAGCACATGGTCATCTCAAGCGTAAAAGGGCATTTTAATTCATATGATGTAAATGTCCGTACAGATGGCGATGATTTCAGAACTGCCGAGATAGACGTTACAATTGACGCAGGAAGTATCGATACCGGCAATAACGACAGGGATAATCACCTTAAATCGGATGACTTCTTTAACGCAGAGAAATACCCGGCCATTACCTTTAAGGGGTCTTCGGTCAGGCAGACCGATGATGAACATTACAAAGTCCTGGGTTATCTTACAATCAGGGGGATTTCAAAACCTGTTGAGCTGAACGTAGAGTACGGCGGAACGGTAAACGATCCATGGGGAAACCTCAGAACAGGCTTCAGCCTTAGCGGCAGCATTGACCGTTTTGATTACGACCTGAAATGGAACGCCCTTATGGAAACGGGCGGAGCAATTGTAGGCAGAACAATTAAGATTAGTGCCGATATTGAGCTGGTAAAACAGAAATAAATGCCTTAGTCTGATAAACTTATCCCTGCCGGAAATATTCTTTCCGGCAGGGACATTTTTTATAATCCTTTATTACCTTTTAGACATTGTTGAAATGTACTTCCATATCTTTTCATTTTCGGCATCAGTAAGTTTTGCCTTTCTGCTCATCTTTTTAAATACGGGTTCCCACTCCTCTTCAGTATAGTCAGATGGCACCTTCAGGCTGTGACAGCCGGAGCATTTTTCAATGTACATTTGTCTGCTTTCTGAAAGC
>JBLNEL010000558.1:0-7159 GCA_050262615.1 Bacillota bacterium | reverse complement strand
TTTATTGCCGGAAGCTATTTATCTTCAAAATTTATAGTCAATGTTCCTGAGGCAATTGTAAAAAAAGGCTTCGCAGTATTTCTGCTCTTATATTCTCTGAAATTGTTTTTTGATAAATAAATTTGTTCTTACCAGATCCTGACCCTTTGATCTTCATTGCGGTACATCGGGTCACCTTCTTTAATATTGAAAGCTTTATAAAAATCTGGTATATCGCTTAATGGACCATTGACCCTTAAGAAATTCGGCGCATGCACGTCAGTCATTACCTGCCGGGCCAGCCTTTCGGGCCTTGAATGTCCTAACCAGGAGTAAGCATACCCTAACCAGAACCTCTGCATTGGAGTAAGTCCGTTTACTGCCTTGCCTTCTTTGTACTGCCTGGTCCTGCTGAATGCATCCAGTCCAATAACACAACCGCCTAAGTCAGCAATGTTTTCACCTAAGGATGCCTTGCCGTTAATATGCATACTGTCTAAAACTACATAGTTGTTAAACTGCTCTATCATCAATTTCGATCTTTCTGTGAACCTTTCTTCATCTTGCTTCGTCCACCAGTTGGAAAGATTTCCTTTTTCGTCAAACTGCCTGCCTTCATCATCAAATCCATGCGTAAGCTCATGCCCTATCGTTGAAGCGCCGGCATATGAATATACTACAGCATCATCTAACAGTGAATCTGGTACGCCCGGGACAATAAACATTGCAGCTGGCAGAACTATCTCATTATTCGACGGATTGTAGTATGCATTGTATGTCTGAGGTGTCATATTCCACTCAAGCCTGTCGACCGGCTTGCCAAGCTTATTTACCTGCCGCTCAAACCAGAATATATTTGAGTTTATATTGTTGCGGACAAATGAACCTCTGTCGATCTCAAGATTTGAAAAATCCTTCCATTTGTCCGGGTAACCGACTTTCCTTGTTATTGCATTCAGCTTAAATATTGCCTTCTGCTTTGTTGAGTCACTCATCCAGTCTAATCGCTTTATCCTCTCCCTGAATGCATCAATTATATCGCTTACAAGCTTTTCATACCTTTTCTTTGTCTTAGGTGAATAATATTTCTGAACATAAACTTGCCCTAATAACTCACCTATCTGCCCCTCTGTTGCATCCTGTATTCTTTTCCACCTTGGCTTCTGCTCCTTTATCCCGGAAAGCACTGTACCCTTAAAATAAAAATTCTGCTTCTCAAAATTGCTGCTTAATGCTCCTGCAAATGAATTTATCAGCTGCCACTTAAGATATCCACGCCACTGCTCAATGCTGAATTTATTTACTGCACTGCTAAGCTGCCTGTAGAATTCTGGCTGACCTACTATCAGATAATCAAGATTCTTTATTCCGGCATTGCTGAAAACCTTCTCCCAGCCTAATGCAGGCGCTAATAGCTGAAATTCATCAAGACTCATTTTGTGGTAATTAGCATATGGATCCCTTAGGTCTTCAAGCTTTCTTGATGAATCTGCAAGAAATCTTTCCATTTCATATACTGAAGCAGCATCTTCTTTTTGTGCCTTTTCATCTTCTCCTAAAAGCTGGAAGATCTTGCCTAAATGCTTTTTGTATTCATTTCGAATGTTTTCTGTCCTTGCATCCTCCCTGAAATAATAATCGCGGTTAGGCAGACCAAGCCCCCCCTGCCACATCGAAAGTGAATAACGCTCACTGTTCATTGGATCCTGGTCAACATAAAGACTGAACATTATATTAACCCCTTCCTTCTGAAGCAGGGCAATCACACTGTAGAGATCTTCTTTTGATTTAATTGAACCGATAACTTCCAGCTCTGGCTTAAGCGGACTGATACCTTGCTTTTCAATGTTAACAGAGTCCATTCCTGAAAAATAGAAGTCACCTATTTTCTGCGTGCTGCTTCCCTTCGGTGAATTGGATAAAGCTGCCTCTTCAAGAATACTCTTCAGCCTGGCATATGTTTCCTCCTGAACAAGATTGCCGACACCCCAGGCACTTTCTGTTGGAGGGATCGGATTTTCTTTCATCCATGTGCCTGTTGCATATCTAAAGAAATCAACACCCGGGCTTACACTTCTATCGATTGCCCTTGTTAAAAAATCTCCGCTGCCGCCGCTCTGAGCAAATATGCTCCCGCAGCCCAGAAGTGCAGAAAAGATTATTCCGGAAAATTTACAGTTCTTCATATTCCTTCTTTGTATTGTTTTTTACTAACCTGGCCTGCTGCTTGGCTCCAGGACTGCTATTTCAAACTCATTTAATATAACGAAACTAATTGAATATAGTTTTACCTTCAATAAAAAAAAGCCGTCTTCTAAAAACGGCTTCCTTTACTCCCCCCTGACTATAGACCTTCTCCTCCTGCGCTTCCATAAAATTTACCATACTAAACAATCAGTCAACCACCCCCTTTGGACTAAACGACTTTGTCCTGGAAGACCTTGTCCTGATTCGACTATGGACTATGGACTTTGGACTATTTAACCAACATCATCTTCCTTACAAGCCTGAAACTCTCTCTTCCATTTATCGCTGAAGCATCTATACTGTAAAAATATATGCCCGATGGAAATGACGTTGCATTCCATGATATACTGTGACTGCCAGCCTGCTCCTGCCTGTTTACAAGCTGAGCGACTTCCTGGCCAAGCACGTTATATATCCATAGCCTTACCATACTCTCTTTTGCAAGTGAATACGTTATTTTCGTCTCAGGATTAAACGGATTTGGATAATTCTGCTCCAGACTGTACTTTAACTGCATCGACTTCTTCTCGTTAACCGCATTTGGCGGACCTATAACTGTCATCTTCCAGCTTAATTCAGTTGTGTCTTTTGAGTTATATACTATGGCTTTAACTGTATAGATACCCCCGCCTTTTGATCGATATGTATATGTGGAATCTGTACTGATCTTTATTGTATCAACATACCAGAGATAATTGACCTTTGAATTATATGGATCCTGTACCTTAAGAGTGAATTTAACGGAATCACCTGAGTTTATTTCGAAGTCCCTCTTATTTATCTGAAGTACCTCGTTATTAACTGTATCAGTTACTAATCTGAAGGGCGACCAGCCGGTAATCTCCGGAGGCAGCCTGTTGCTTTTGAACTTATCAATTACATTCTTCATAATTTTCTGGGTCGATGTGTCCCAGTCAAGCCCCCTTGCCCAATAGATGGTTGCGGCGTTAAATACGGCTCCCCCTTTTTTTGTATAGAACACTCCCATCGAGGCAAACCTATTCTCAAATACTGCCCCCTGCCCAATTGCAGGCGAATGCCCAAGAAGCCTGAAATTTTGAGGAGTACCATCTAGCCCCGTTACTTCAGGCAAACCGTTTTTCCAGGTGTGCAATGTGCCGTCTACTTCATAGCCTACTATTGCATTTGCAGAGTCATTTAACGGCCTTCCAAATTCATCACCATCTTTTAACCCTGTACCTTTATAAACCCAGTTCTGCGAGTTAAATACTGCATAATCCCCAAAACCCTGATAATAAGTAAAATCCTTATGATAAATATCATTTACATAACCGCCATAACGGAAGCTAACTCCAATTAAATTATTTTCAGGGTAGTTTAGCGGCGGCTGATACCAGTTGACCGTTACCATTGAGTCAACTTTGCCGCTTAAAGGATCAAGATTTCTGTCTTTATAACATACCAGCGTATTCCCCTCGTCTTCAATCCTTATCTGCCACCAGCATGTATTGCCCGAAAGTATCACAAGCCTCCCACCCTGATTGATAAAGTTCAGCATACTTTCTCTCTGAGATCTCGTATAATATTCATCGTGGCCTACCTGTACAACAACATCATAATTTTTAATAAACTCCGGATTGTAATGAATATCCTTTTCTGATGCCGCTTCATAAGCATATCCGTTTTTTTCCAGCCATGCTAAAAGCTTGTAGGGATACCATTTGAATTCACTGAGCCCATTGCTGTTGTATGGCCGGTTAAATGTTACCCTGTGCGCCCTTTTCCCATCTGTGGAATTCTCATCATAAACATTCTTGCCTCCCCAGAAATTATAGGCTGCCCAGTTAAAGTCAGGCATCACGATCAATAGCTTTGAATGCGAACCCGGCGACTTTTCCTTTACTGCGAAAAGTGCATATGATGGACCATCGCCTTTAAGGTTTGGAAATTTTGCCATATATACACCCGGTGCCCAGCTCTCAGGAATTGCAAGCCTGAATGACACCGGCCAGTTGCACCCCTTTTCCCATACACTGTCTGGCACTGGCCTTTCTCCTCCCTGAATATTGTTGTAAGTCCCCACTAAGGCCTCAAAAGCTCCTTCTCTGTAAATCTCAATCGAAAATGTCTGCTTTTGTGTTGAAATATGAATTTCTACAGTATCGCCTTTTGTGTATGAGAACGGATTAATATATCCGCTGCCCGGCTGCGGGTAGATTGATGTGTAGCAAATCAGCAGAATAGTAATTAATGCACCAATAGAACTTCTTTGTAGCTTTAACCCCATCATAGCGCCCTCAACAAATATATTTCACATTATCATCTACTCTATCTTTTAAGTCACAATTTTCAGGATCATTATTCGTAAAATCAATTCCTGGCTGACGGCCTTTTGAAACTGACGGCCTTTTGAAACTGACTGTATAAAAAAATAAGAGCCAGGATGCTGCCCTTCTATTAAAATGATAAACCATTTCGGCTTAACAATCAAATTGACGTGCGCAATATCCTGTCTCTTATTTTATCTGTTGATTTTTAATTGGCTGGCTATTTTGTTGAAGGTATTGTGTTTACTAATTGCCTTACTAATTCTGCTTTAACTTCTCCTGCCGGATTGTCTTCACTTATATGTGCTGCTGCCTGCCTTACACAGACAACATCTACCCCAGTCTTCCATAACTCTGTTATATCTTCAGATGTTACTCGCCCTGCAATCCAGATCTCTTTACCAATATCATGTACCTCACGGCTCAGGTTCTGTATCTCTGTTAAATTAAGATAATCTAATAACCCTTTCCTGCTTAGCTTGCTGTATACTGAAATAAGTACACCATCTGCTTTGATCTTCTCGATCAGCTCTGCTGCTTCATCAAGCGGCCTTAAAAATCTCTGCATATCCTTATCTACAAATAATGCCGGTATTACTTTCTTCTGCACGTAAAACTTCTTTACCGTTCGCACAATTGAATCCCCCAGATAGGCAGCAGCTTCAAATGATAGTTCAGCTAAACTGCAGCGGATAATATCTGCACCGGCTGTTGCTACTCCAAGCGCTGCCTGACAGACTGTGGACCTTTCAACCTGCGTCTCACCTACATTTGTGGAAATTATCATATGCGGATAATGCCGGTTTAATTCACCTTTGACCGAAAGGATATTAAGAGGATATGGCGTTCCGGTATCACTGGCCGGATACATAACGTCAACTATTTGTGCCCCGCCTTTTGCGGCTTCAGCTGCTTCGATCGGACCACGTACATTTACAAGTAACTTTTGCATCTGTAACTCCTAAACTGCTATGTTATAGCTATTTAAAAGTATATAAATTTACTGTGCAAAAGTCACTTGCAATATTTTTCTTATTTTCTCATTCCTTTATTATTTTTAGCCTGTATTATCTTACAGGTTCTTTAAAAAGAATTCCGTCATCATATCATATAACTGCACCCTCGTGTTTCCGCCATATATGCTATGATCACGCCCTGGATAATACATTACATTAAACTGCTTGTTTGCACCTATAAGCCTGTTTACAAGTTCAACTGAATTCTGAAAATGAACGTTGTCATCTGCCATCCCGTGAATAAGAAGAAACTTGCCCTTCAGTTTGTCTGCGTAATTTAAAGGTGAACTGCTTTCATATGCTTCAGCATTTAACTCAGGCAGCGACATATACCGCTCTGTGTAAATTGTATCATAAAACTTCCAGCTCGTTACCGGCGCTACTGCTATCGCTGCTTTGAAATAATCTGAGGCCCTTAATATCGCAGAGGCAGATGTATAACCTCCATAGCTCCACCCCCAGATGCCTATCCTTTCACCGTCAACATAACTTAAACTGCGTAAATATTTTGCCGCTTCTGTCAGATCATTCATCTCCCAATAACCCAGATTCTTGTAAGCCCAGGCCTTTGCCTGCCTTCCCTTGCCGCCTGTGATCCTTGCGTCGACACATAGAACTATGTAACCTTTCTCTGCCATTAAATGATCCCATAAAGCAGCACTCCCCCAGCTGTCAGAAACAGACTGTGAGCCGGGACCATTATACTGCACAATTATAACCGGATATTTTTTACTGCTGTCGAAATCAGAAGGCTTGATTATAAATGCATCCAGATCTACATTATCCGAAGTCCTGATATTAAAAAACTCTGCCTGTGTTAATCTGAAATCCTTTATTGGCCTGTTGTCTGCTTCAATTACTGTACTGATATGGCTGCCGTCTGTCTTTAATATGCTTGTCGATGGCAGCGAATTTATGTTCGAATACCTGTCAATAAAATACCTGGAGTCTGTGGATATGCTGACTGTATGCGTCCCGGGATCTTCGGTCAGTCTTTTCTTATCTCTACCCTCAAAACTTACTGAATACAGATCCGTAAAGCGGCGCCCGCGCTCATTCGATGTATAGTAAAGTCTCTTATTTGCTTCATCCACAGAGCTTACTGCTTTTACAACCCAGTTCCCCTTTGTAACCTGCCTGATAAGCTTACCAGTATAATCATAAAGATATAGATGATAAAACCCGTCGGCATCAGAACCCCAGATAAATTCATCTGAATTCTTTAGAAAATTAAGATCATCATTTACATTGATCCATTGAGGAGCTTTCTCATCAATGACAACTCTTGACTTCCCTGAAACAACATCACAGAAAAGAAGCTCAAGGTGATTCTGAAGACGGTTTAACCTTTCTATGGAAAGTATCTTCGGATTACGCGTGAATTTGATCCTCGGGATGTATATATCATCTTCATTGCCTGTGTCCATCCATGAAGTTTTTTTTGTCTCAATATCAACAACCCCGATCTTTACAGTTGAGTTCTTTGCTCCGGGCTTTGGATATCTGTATTTTATAAAATTAAAGTAAAGTGAATCATATTCTGCAATCTGAACCTCAGGAACATTTGACTGATCAAGCCTCCAGAATGCAATCGACCTGCTGTCAGGCGCCCACTCCCATCCGTCAATT
>JBLNEL010000557.1:0-3094 GCA_050262615.1 Bacillota bacterium | reverse complement strand
ATTGCCTCCGGAAATATTCTTTTTACTTCCTGCTGGCGGCTGCCTGGCAGAAGCAGCAGGATCTCCTTATCTTTTTCAAGAGAAAATTTATTAAATAATTCTTCCCTGCTTAGATACTTGTAATTCTCAATTTGTTCCAGCAACGGGTGACCCACATATTCAACATCAACACCGGCCTGGCGGAAAAATTTTTCTTCAAATGGAAGTATTACAATCATCTTATCAACCAGGCGCTTTATTTTATTTATTCTCTTCTGTCCCCAGGCCCAGATCTGCGGTGAAATATAGTAAATTATTTTAACATCCAGATTTTTCAGCTTTTTTGCAATGTTAAGATTGAAGCCCGGATAATCGATAAGAACTACTGTTTTAATTTGTCTTTTAATTACTTCCTGAAGAATATTATTCTGTACTTTCTTAATAAACGGGATGTGCCTTATTACTTCAACAAAACCCAGGAAAGCCATCTGGTTAATATGGTAAAGTAATTCCATTCCGGCAGACTGCATTTTATTTCCGCCGATACCGCAAATATTTATGGACGGGTCCTTAGACCTTAATTCTCTTATTAGCGATGCTCCATGCAGATCACCTGAAGCTTCACCCGATATAATCAGCAGTTCTTTATTCAAAATCTCCCTATAAACCAGATTAGTATTATTGTTATTGAAAGAAATCCATATGCCTTAATATTTCCGCTCTCAAGACTGATTGCAGAGCTCATACTGAAAATTTCATCATGTCTTTTGGCGCTGTTCCTATATTTCTTCAGTTTTGGCAGCAGTGCAGGGACCGTATTAATGTAATCAGAATAAACTTCATTTAAATTACTGTTTTCCAGAAGGTCCTTTTCATGACTTATGATAATCGATCTGTAATGGAGGAAAAAATAAACTGGTACAAATAACTGCAGAAAAGGGAAGAGTGAAAACGACATCATGCAAATTCCTGAATAGAGCAATATGCTGCCCAGAAACAATGGATAACGAAGATAAGCAAAAGGTCCGCTTGTAATAAGTTCCGGGGCGTTAATTGTACTGGATTCAGAAGCAATCACTTGAGTATCATTCAGGCTTAGGATCATTCCTGAGTACCCGGCTCCCCACAGCCTGATCACTGCTCCTGCTATAACTACAATTAATCCGGTAATCAGGCTCCAGATATTCGGAGCCCTGTAGAGAAACATTACTGCAAGAAAGAAAAGAGGGATATAATTATGATGCTTAAAAATTTTCCCGCCAATAATATGCATTTCCTGATCTTGCCTGATTTTTATACCTGTATTTATTAACTATAATATATTTTCTTTTAGACTAACCCTGCCTGAAAACTTCCTTGCGCTTTAATTCAGCCTGATGTTTTTTCTTTAGACGTTTCTTTTTTCTTAATTCCTCAAGCCTTTTAATAACATCGTTAAAATCATTGAACGGGAAATATGTTATCCTGTTCATTTCACAGTAGCGCAGTAATGAGCCTTTTGCAAAAATAAAATCACAGTACTGTACCGGGCACTTATCCGAATACCCGTCACCAATATAAACAATGTAATCTTCGTCAGAAGAGTTGGTAAGAATGTGATTTCTTTTGCAGTTTCCGCAAAATCTGCATTCCTCGTCGCCATATGGAAATTGAGGAATCAGTTTTTTATTGTGTGCAGTAATGGCTTTGTTTGAATAAACTTCAAGTTCAGATAAGCCTTCACGTTCGAGTATTCTTTTTATATAAATATCAAATCCATCGCTTAATACTCTTATCTCAAAGCCATTTGCCTTGGAATAACTGACAAATTCACAAAAAGCCGGATCAATTTCTATGGAACTAAGCATCTCTTCCATTTTAATAATATCAAAACTTTCAAATGTCCCAAACATCTGGAGCCAGCTTTCAGGAGAAGTGATCTTTTCATCCATCCAATCCCTGACAATCCTTTTAATCTCTTCAGGTTTGCCAAAAGTATTTACAAGAGTTTCGCCCACATCCTGTGTTGTAATTGTGCCGTCAAAGTCCACAAATATCTTAAAGACCCTTTCATCCATAAAAATAGAACATCCTGCCTTAATCTTTCAAATGCTTTCTAAACTATAAGTTACTTAACTATAACCATTTTTTTTACCTGAACAAAATCCCCTGCTTTCATTCTGTAGAAATAAACACCGCTCTTAAGTCTGCCATTTTTGGTTATTGTGCTAAATGGGACTGAATATTCTCCTCTTTCCTGGTATTCATCAACAGGGATGGAAACAGTTTCAATTCTGTCGTTATATATTTCGAGTGTTACCTTGCATCTTTCAGGGATGTAATATTTAATGACAGTCGAATCACTAAAAGGGTTAGGGAAATTCTGATCGAGAGCAAAATTGTTTGCGTTCCTGTTTACCTCATCAACCTTAACTATATTTGATCTTTGAATATTGCCATCGACATCTTCCTGTCTGAGCCTGTAGAATACTGTTGAATTTTGAGCAGGCAGAGCTTCAGTAAACTCATAGCTGTTTGCACCCTTGCTGTTCCTGCCGGCAATGAATTTGATCTGCTTCCAGTTTGTATCTGAAACGATCCTCTCTACATAAAATCCCTTATTGCCCGATTCATTTACTGTCTGCCAGGTAGCCTTAACCATTCCATTGTCTACAATTGCCTTAAATCCTAAAATATCAAAATTAAACTGTCCGTTGCCAAGTATCCTTTGTCCATATATATTGCTTTGCTTAAGGCGGTTTTCCTTAAAAACTGCAACAGCGCCGTTTATTTTATTTGGAAGAAGAGACAAGTAGCTTTTCTCAGAGTTTATATTAACTGCAATTTCTACTCCGCTAGAGTCCCACATTCTTCTGCCGTCTTTTGTCATTCTCTGAGCAAAAATATTACCCTGCTGCGATTTAACGCGCATATCGAGCCATGCCACAATAGCCCCGGAGTTACGGTCCGGGATTACGCGCGGGCTTATCTGGTTGCCTCTGAACCTTATTACGGCCGATCCGTCCTTTGCCCATTGCGGTTTGCCCTGCAGATTGAACTTCTGCATATAAATATCTTTATCATTAAATATATCGTTTATCCAGCAGAGGATAATATCAGAGTCAACAGAAAAGGC
>JBLNEL010000556.1:0-6425 GCA_050262615.1 Bacillota bacterium | reverse complement strand
TCAGCTGAGAAAAGAAAAACTCTGGTTTCTCTTGTCGAGAGAGTTGCAAAAGCAATAAGAATTCCATTTACTGTAGGCGGGGGAATATCGGAGCTGCAGGATATTGAAATTCTTCTTAAAGCCGGAGCTGATAAGGTATCGCTGAATTCGTCAATAGTAAAAGATCCTGAACTGATCACAAAGGCTTCAAAACAGTTTGGCAGTCAGGCTATAGTTGCTGCAATTGATGTAAAGGAAATAGATAACCAATATAAAGTATTTGTAAAAGGGGGAAGAGAAGAAACTCCGCTTTATGGTATGCCCTGGTGCCTGAAGGCAGCTGAACTGGGAGCAGGCGAGATACTTTTGACTTCGATGGATAAAGATGGGACAAAGGATGGTTACGATATAAAGTTTTTAAGGGAACTTGCCGGATCAGTGAGCATACCTGTAATTGCTTCAGGCGGAGCGGGAAAAAAAGAGCACTTTCTTGAGGCTTTTCAGCAGACCGGTGTACAGGCATGTCTAGCAGCCAGTCTATTTCATTTCAGCATACTTGAAATAAAGGAATTAAAAAACTATTTGAATGAAAATAATATTAAGGTCCGAATTTAATTAAGTAAGATTCGACAGAAAAAAACAAAATTAAAAATATCAGCGTTATTGATGATTGACTTAAACACACTTGATTTTAATAAACTTAACGGGTTAATGCCTGCCATTATTACTGACAAGAATAACGGCCAGGTGCTTATGCTTGGATTTATGAATAAAGAAGCGCTTGCCATGACAATGGAAACCGGTTTTGTAACGTTTTTCAGCAGGACAAAAAACAGGCTTTGGACCAAGGGGGAAACTTCAGGAAATTTTCTGAAACTGAACTCAATAAAGGTTGATTGCGATAATGATTCACTTTTGCTGGAGGTCGAACCTGCAGGCAATACTTGTCATAATGGTAATTATTCCTGTTTTGGAATCGAGAAAACAGAAAAAGCTAAAGCTGAAAGAGCTAAAGCTGAAAATTCGTCAGAAGAAAGTATTGCTGGCTTCGCGTTTCTAGAAGAACTCTTTCAGCTTATTAAGAGACGAAAAGCTGACCTTCCAGAGAATTCCTACACGACAAAACTTTTCCAGAGGGGTGCAAACAGGATTATTCAGAAAGTAGGTGAAGAGGCAATTGAGACAGTAATTGCAGCAAAAAACCGGGACAAGTATGAAATTGTAAATGAAGTTTCAGACCTGGTTTATCACCTTTTTGTTATGCTTGCCGAACAAGAGATAGAATTTAAGGAAGTTGTAGATAACCTTGAGAAAAGACACAACAAATAGTTATATGCAACTTAGAAATCTGCTGAATCAGATATAGATTTGCAGATAACTCCATTTTTAACATAATCCCTTCTTTTATTCAAGTAAGACTGCAGTAATCTGTTAAATTTGCCGGTGAAGCAAAAGAACACCGGTTACTGCAGTCTCTGCTTGTTTCTTAAAAATGAAAAAATATATCAAAAATTTCCATTTTCAGTATCCTTTCAATAAAAAATTTCTTAATTTTGAGATAAATTTTTAAAACTTTCGAAAAGGCTTATCTATTTAATGCTAATGATTGAAATTCTAGCCGATAAATGTGATTTCTGTGGTTGCTGCGTGGGTGTTTGTCCCGAAGATGCAATTGAGTTAAAGGAAGCCGAAATAAAGATTGTTGAAGAGCTCTGTACAAACTGTGCTAAATGTGTCTGGAGCTGTCCGATCGAGGTGCTGAAATTCAATAAAGATGCTGCAAAGAAGGAAAAGACGTGAAAAACCAGTATGATGTTATTGTTGTTGGCGCAGGGCCGGCAGGAACCATGGCCGCAAGGTTTACAGCTGAAAAAGGGGTATCTGTTCTTTTACTTGAAAAGGACCGTGATGTAGGCTATCCGGTCCGCTGTGCTGAAGCTGTTGCAAAGACAGGGGTTGAAGAATTCATTACTCCTGATAAAAAGTGGATCGCCTCTGAGATCAACAAGTTTTCTCTTATTTCTCCCGATAATTCTGAAGTAGTTCTTGAGTTTTCATTAACCGGCTATGTGCTCGAGCGCAGGATATTCGATTACGAATTAGCCAAGCAGGCCTCATCCTGCGGAGCCGAAGTTCTCACACGGGCTTATGTAAATGGACTGATATTCGAAGGTAACAGGGTTGCTGGTGTTAAATTTCAGTACAGGGGAGAGGAAAAGCAGGTAAAGGCTAAGGTTGTAATAGCCTGTGATGGAGTTGAATCACGTGTAGGGCGCTGGGCTGGAATTAAGACATATGTAGATTTCAGAGATATGGAGTCCTGTGCACAGGTAACGATCTCTAATATTAATGTCAGGCCGGATACCTGTTATTTCTATTTTGGTCAGGATGTTGCTCCTCACGGTTACCTTTGGGTATTTCCCAAAGGGGGCAATTCAGCAAATGTTGGTTTGGGAGTAAGCGGTATGGTAGGCAAAAAAAGATCTGCTTTATCATATCTGAATGAATTTCTTGAAAGGAATTTTCCGGATGCACCTGTTTTAACTTCAATAGCCGGCGGTGTGCCCTGTTCGGTAACATTAAAACAGATTTCTGCTCCCGGCATTATGTTAGCAGGTGATGCAGCCCGTCAGGTTAATCCACTTTCAGGCGGCGGCATTATAAGCGGTATGAAAGGTGGAAGCATTGCCGGAAGAATTGCTGCTGAATCTGTATTGTTAAATAAGCCTGAACATTTATTGAACTATGATAAAGAATGGCATGAAAGGGCAGGCAAAAAGCATGAGATCTATAACAGGCTAAAAGAAGGTATTTATAACTTTTCTGACGACAAGTTTAATAATATAGCTCATGCTTTCCAAAGAGTACCTACAGATAAGCGTACACTTGGAAATCTTTTTAGAACTGCTTTGTTTAATCAGCCATCACTGCTTTTAGATGTTGCAAAAGTATTTTTGTCATAATGAAAAAAATAATTTTAGAACTATTAAAAAAGAATTTTGACTTTATTAAGGAAAGCTGGATAACTGCTTTACTGAAGATCTTTGAAGACAAACTCTCCCACTCTCAGATCTCGCTTTTTGTCCAAAATACACTTGAAGCAATCATTGAAATAATTGAGAGAACAGATTATTCATCAGTTGATAATTATCTTATTGATCTATATAATCTGTTCGAAAATGCTGATCTGAATCTTCTTGAAGTAAGCGAACTCTTTAATTCGGGCAGATTACCTATACTTCATTATATAGACAGGGAAAAGAATTCTGGTTATGATCCAGCAATTTTAGCAGAGTTTGCTGAAGAGATCATTGAACAGCTTTTTGCCAGATACAGCATGCTGCACCAGGAAACCCAGATGAAGGAAATTTCTCTGGACCGTGACAGGCTTGCTCTTAAGCTTGAGACAAATCAGCAGTATTTAAAGAATATCCTGCATACCTCAGATTCCGCAATAATGCTTATTGATAATAATGAAAAATATATTGCCTGGAACAAGGGAGCCGAAATAATCTTCGGTTATAAGGAATCTGAAGTCATTGGTCAGCCCTCATCGCTGCTTCTGCCAAAAGATGACAGATATTTCAGGGAACTGGAATATATAAAGGAGGAGGTAAAGAGAAATGGATTTGTTAAGATCCAGGAGACAGAAAGGCTGACCAAGCTGGGGAAAATTGTTTCAGTTGAGTTAAACGTTACACTTCTTCCAAGCAATAACGGTGAATATAGCGGACGCTCTGTAATTATAAAAGATTTTACTGAAGTTAAGAAACTTCAGCAGCAGATCGATCAGTCAGAGAAATTAGCAGTTATTGGTCAGCTTGCTGCCGGTGTTGCTCACGAGATTGGGAATCCTTTGACTTCCATATCTTCAATCGTACAGATACTGCAAAGGCGTTCAACCGACAGCCTTTTTACTGAACAGCTTGCTAATATTAAACTTAATATTGATAGAATTACAAAAATTGTACGCGAGTTAGTAGATTTTTCGCGGCCGCCGGGACATGAAAAGCAATTTATACAGATAAATGATGTAATAAAGACCGCCTTAGGTATAGTAAAGTATGATAAACGTGTGAAGAACGTTAAATTTGATACAAAGCTAGACTCAAATCTTCCAGGAATTTATATTGTTCCGGATCAGCTCCTTCAGGTCTTTATTAATATCTTGTTCAATGCCCTGGATGCCATTAATGGTGTAGGCGAAATTGATGTGGTTTCAAAGTTTGATAAGCAATTTGTTTTCATTGAGATACGCGATAATGGCTGCGGTATGGATAAGGAAACTATTGGGAAAATATTTGATCCGTTTTTTACTACTAAAGAAGTCGGCAAAGGTACAGGACTTGGTTTGTCAGTCAGCTATGGAATAATGAGAAAGTTCAAGAGTGATATTCTTGTATCCAGTGAAGTTAACAAAGGGAGCTGCTTTACACTAAAAATCCCAATATTTCAGGAAAAGGAATAATTAAATGGAGAATAAAATGTCAGTTAAAGTGCTAATTGTTGATGACGAAAAAGCAATTCGTGAGTCACTGGAACTGCTCTTAAAGGATGAAGGTTACAGAACCGATACGGCAGCCGACGGGGAAGAGGCTCTTGAGAAGATCAGACTCGATAATTATGATGTGGTTATAACTGATATCAAGATGCCAAAAGTAGATGGAATTGAACTTTTGCGCAAGGCAAACCATATCTCTCCGGATACTTTTTTTATCATTATGACAGCTTACGCTTCTGTAAACACGGCTATTGAAGCTTTGCGCGAGGGAGCATACGATTATTTTATCAAGCCTGTCGAATTTGATGATGTAGTTATAAGGCTTCGCCGACTGATCTCATATAAGAAACTTGCAAACGAAAACAAGTCGCTTAGACAAAGACTTTCTGCTGAGATTGGATTTCAGAATATAATAGGTAAAAGCGAATCAATGAAGCGGGTCTTTGACCTTATTGCAAGAGTATCACAGACCAATAGCAATGTTCTTATTGTAGGGAAAAGCGGTACAGGAAAGGAACTTGTAGCTAAGGCTATTCATTATAATGGTCCCAGAAAAGATCAGATCTTTCTGCCGGTAAACTGTGGTGCAATATCTGAAAATCTGATAGAAAGCGAACTATTTGGCCATAAGAAAGGTGCTTTTACAGGAGCTACTGAAGATAAACTTGGGCTTTTTAAGGTTGCTGACGGCGGCACAATATTTTTAGATGAAATTGGTGACTTGCCGCTTAACCTTCAGGTAAAGCTCCTTAGAGTTCTCGAGGACAGGCAGTTTATTCCAGTTGGTGCTACAAGACCAGTCTCGACCAACGTCAGGATCATAGCTGCGACAAATCAGAACCTGTATGAAAAAACAAAGACCGGCGAGTTCAGGGAGGACCTTTATTACAGACTGAATGTTGTTGAGATCAAGCTGCCTTCATTAAATGAAAGACGTGAGGATATTCCTGTACTTGTAAACCATTTTATTGAAAAGTTCAGGGCAGAAATGGGAAGAAAGATCGTCGGTGTGGATAATGAAACCATGAGACTACTTATGAGCCATGACTGGCGCGGCGGAGTAAGGGAACTAGAAAATGTTATAGAAAGAGCTATTATTTTCGCAAGGGATGAAGTAATCACAGTAAATGATCTTTCGGATTATCTGAAAGGGAACACTTTTAACGAAAACTTTCCCGATTCCTTAAAAGATGCTCTTAAAATATTCGAAAGGGAACATATTACAAAAACAATCAGAAAATATGATTACGACAAGGAAGAAGCTGCAAAAGCGTTGAATATCGGCCTTTCTTCGTTATATAGAAAAATGGAAGAATTAGATATCCCGACCAAGGCACCAAAGGAAGTGGAAGAATAGTAAAATAATTGACATCATCTGGATATTTAATTCAATTGAATTTAAATAAGTACTTTTTTATATTTACTAACTAAAATAAAAATCAATAGGTAGACAATGAAAACAGGTATTCATCCGGTATATAAGAAAGCAACTGTTAGCTGTGTTTGCGGAAATACTTTTACAACACGTTCGACACAGGGTGATATTAAGCTTGAAATCTGCTCAAACTGCCATCCGTTTTTTACCGGAAAGCAGAAGCTTATCGATTCGACAGGTAGAGTAGAGAAATTTAATAAAAAATACGCTAAGACAGCTGCAAAATAATTTCTTTTCAGATCTTTCATTAAAGGGAAAAGCAATTTTCCCTTTTGTGAGCTGATTCTGCTTTTTTTCTATCCGTAAAAATTTCATTTTCAGCAATAAACCTCCTTTTTAAGCTATAAAAGTACCGTCGTATTCTATTTTCTTTAGAGATATTGTTTTTCTCTATGTTTTATCATGCATATATAAATACGCACACCCTTTCTTTTATTTCCGGATTAACTTTCTTACCTGCTTTCTTTAATTTTATAATTTTCTCCTTCTTGTAAAGGCTCATTACTCTTT
>JBLNEL010000555.1:0-8830 GCA_050262615.1 Bacillota bacterium | reverse complement strand
CATCTTCTTTCCATGCATTTGAATTTATGTCACCTTCAATTGTGAAAGTCCCATTACCACCAGTTCCCTGAATTTTATCCCAATTCCAGGATAATGACTGACTTGGAACCGTTAGGTTTGCAAGCAGCTTATAATCAGTATCATACCTTTCATCACTTCTTTTTGAGTAAATGAGTATGCTCTTTAGGGTACCGCTTTTCTCCTTCAGATTTGAAATATCAAATTCTGCATAGGTTATTTCATTGTTATTAATATCAACGTGACTTTTCCCCTCGATCTCAAAAGCTTCAAAAACCGGTAAATTTTCAAAAACCAGTGGTGGTTCTTCCTGAGAAGGAATTTGAATTACTTCCCAATCCCCTTCAGGACTCCTTGCGTGTTTTGAATAGCCTGTGCCATAAAACCTGATTTCATACTGATTTCCCGGCTTTAACTTGTTTTTGAAAACAAATTCAAAATATCCATCGGGCCGGCTTGTAGTCCAGTCTAGTTCAGCTTTGTCGGAAATGGAAAAAACACAAACCTTATAGTTCTTATTCGGTCTTCCATCGCGGAGGTACTTAAACCCATAGAGTTTAATTGTATCTGAATCAATATAGACTAACTGTGTTGTCATTCAAATATCTCCGCATTTTCAGTCTTGGGTATACCGTAGATATTCAGTGTTCCAATCAGTTCGCTATTGTTCCTGGTATTTGTGCTATCGTATAAGGATACTTTTATTTTAAGAGATCCGGCTCCGTTACTCCTACGAACTGAGACATCATTGAGAATTGAGAATTGATCATCACTTCGGGTTACTTTTATTGTGTCGGTATAGCGGTCATCTCCATATTGCTGAATGTTTATTTCAGCTTCGCCATTATTAAGCACCTTGCAATCAAAGCTTGAAAATGTCAGGTCCGTATCTCTTGAAATATCAGAGACAATAATTTCCCTGGCTTTCTCAGAAGTCCCTATTTCAAACTGGTGAGAACCACTTGTTGCACTTCCTGTTGAAATTTGCCTTAATCTGTACTTTGTTGACGTATCTCTTGATGTTATCCTGAAATCAACACCTTCTATTGTGCAAATCTTTCCGATAATAGATTCCGGTAAAGCATCAATTGTACCCGATGTCCCTGCAGGATTGGAAACTGTCCCGGTAACTTCCATTGTAGCATCTGCTTCACCTATAGCTGTAAAGGTACATGTACCTGAATAAGTCTTATGGTTTATTGGAAGAGTTAATATTCCCCTGTCCTCAGCAGACATTCCGCCTGATCCGGAAGTGATTTCCTGCATTGGCGGAGGTGTTGCAACCTGAAGACCTGCGATTAATGGCCTTAGAATGACTTTATATTTAGCTGCAACCGGTGTTGAGATTTCATAATGTCTGGAATTAGTAAATTCATGCCGGCATGTTCTGTCTGAAAAACTTGGACCAGAAGTTTTTGTCGTATAGGTTATCTGGAAGTTTTCTGCCTCTTCCCATCCGGTTATATCTACTGAAAAGCCATTCCTGTTTGATGTTAATGTGAACTTGTCAGTTGAAGAATTGCTCGGTATCTGCGGATGATAGACCAGAAATGGTTTATCATAATTTTGAACAACATTATATTTCTTAAAACTTCCGGCCTCGATTTCTGCAAAATCGCTTGATTTTACAATGTTCATGCTCCGTACCTTTACTAAATACCTGGTCCCAATATCAAGCTTCAGGACACACTCAACCGGAGTAATATTGGTGCTTATTCTGCGAATAACCTGGTGAATTGCATCACCTAAATGGTATCCGGTTCCTTCAGTATATGGAATGGCCACAATTTCATATTGTTCGGCATTATAATTAATTATGCCCTTCTGATTTGCATCCGTATTTATATTCTTTCCGCTAAGGTCAATATCAGAATTATCAAGATTTCTGAGGCTTAGCAGATTCCCGGTATTTGAAAGAATTTTAAGATTGCTTCCTATTCCCGGATGATAAAAATGCTTCCCTGAAAGATCTATTGAACTAAAGTTACTGCTCAAAGCATCAATGGTGAAACTATTAAAGCCTCCAACTCCAATTATATCATGATAACCCCACTTAAAGCGGACATTAAGTGAGTTGCTGTGCCTGCCTGTGTCTTTCCATGAACTTGTACTGGAAAGTGTTTCATCAAACAATCCAGCGATATTTTCTTTTATTGAGTCATCAATATGCGGTAGCATATCTGCATAAATATCTGTTATTTTAATATTTCCCGGTACTTCTGGTATATCGTCAACCAACTGAACATATTTTCCGCCAACTGTAAAGCTCTCTGATGGTGTACCGGTGACATCCGCAAAATTGCTGCAGACTGAAAACATGCTGTCAAGCCTTTTATCAGTAATTGAACTTATTACATGTGAACTTATTACAACTTCTGCAAGGGAGTATTCCCCGGTAATCATGTTTTCCTTTTTCTTAAAGCCTATTTGAATATCGTCATAATAATAGATCAGATTATCAATCACTGAAAAAGGTGGAGTTCCATAGAACCACCCTCCTACCTTATAGGTCTTTGAGGATCCGCTTGTGCCTGAAAATGGGCTATCAAGTGTAATTGATGTATCTGAATTTACTGTAAGAATTGTGTAGGCAGCATCATCAATAATTATTCTTCTGTTTGGACCAAACACCTCGGTAAACTTTGTACCTGAACCGGTTATAGATGCACTTCCGTTTGAAACTGTAACTGTCCCTTTTTCAATGCTATTTTCAGCATATTTTACCACAAGCTGATAGGTACTGTCTTCACCTGGAATACTTATAATCTGACTGCTTAAAAGAGAAACAGGCCTTGGAACTCCGTCTTTTAATATGGCTTTGCCCGGGTTTATCCTGATTGATGTGTCAGAAGCTTTTTCAACTTTCCATTCATCACCTAAAGAGTCTGGTCCTGATTTCGTGACAATTAAACCGAAACTCTTTATTAAGAGATTAATCAAATTCCAGGCATTCAGAAGTTGAAGGTCCTGCATCTTATTTAATTCAAGGCTGTCAAGTTTTAGCCCTGTGGCATGTTTTATTCTGCTCATATTAAATACTCTTATAAATAATTAATGCATCAATTGGTACAATATATTTTTCTATTACAGGCTTATAATAGCTAATGTTTTTGTTAGTAGTCAGTATTACCAGCTTTTTCCCGTCTTCAACAGCTTCATCATCAACACCGATAAATGTAACACCTTCAATAATTCCTGAAGTCTGATAATCGCTAAATTCGACACTGACAAAACTATTTCCGAGCAGGTCCTTTAGATCCTGTTCAATGCCTGGTTCAGTTCCTCTTTTTGTAAGAATTTCAAACTGTTTTGAATATCTCTGCTGTATTACTTCGTCAGTATCAGAACCACTAAAGAAAATCCTTATTTCGTTACATAATAGCTTCAGCGGTTTACCTGTGAATACGGAATTATTAAGGTTTTTGACCTCTTCGCTTAAAGGAGCAAGAGCATTAGCCACCGCACTTATAAGAGCAACAAAAATATCATTGTTGGTCTTAATAAATGAAGGACAATATTTTATAATTCTGCCTTTTATCTCTTCAGAAGTCATTTTTAATATTCTACTACATATTTTTGTTCTAATGTTGACTGTTTAGCTGAAGAACCATCTGATAACTTTAAGGAAGTTATCTTCAATAACTGTAAACTGTTTGCAATAATATCTGCATTTGTTCCATTTATCTTAATACTTGTTAAATCCGGCACTTCAAAATATTTTGAGTCTAAAAATACTTTTACGACATCACTATACTTGATCTTGCTTCCGAATGGAAGTTTGCTGAAATCAAATAATTCTGCAAGTTTTGAAGCTATTTCAGTGAAGATCAGCTCAAGGGAATAGTTGGCGTATCTTTGAATTACAGCCTCAATTTCAGCTGTTTTGAAACTATTGTTCTTAGCAAGGACCGGATGCATGGCTCTCTGGTTTTTATAAATATTCTCAGATATTAAATCAAGGTCCTCCTGAGAAAATATTCCGCCATTGTTCTTAACCAGGTATATGTCTATTCCACCTGCCAGAGAATTATACTTTACCAGAGTTCTAAGGACATCCGAATTTGCTTTTCTTGCCAGAGAATCATAAAAAGCCTGTGTGCCCTGGGCTAAAATATCAACCTGGTTAAATAACCTGTAGCGCAATTGTTCATCAGTCTCATTATCCTGACCTCCTATAGATGGAAAGAGATTTGATACGGTAACACCTTCAACCGGAGTTTCGAAAATATTTAGTTCATTTGCTCCTACCTTTGAACCGGATCCTTCAGTTATACTTTCTGCTATTACGCAATCACCAAGCAGATTTGAATTTACCGGTCTTTCCAATAGCGGGTTACTTTCTCCCAAAGTTAAATCACTTATAGTTTTATAGCTTACTCCGCTGATGCTGCTTTTAATTACTGTATCCTTTGGAATTACAGTTCCGGCCGGACCGTTAAAAAGCAGGACTGCGCTGCTTTTTGTTGCTCCTTTTCTTTTAAGGCCTTTTCTTAATGCTGCCTGATCCAGATCATCCCCTCTGGACAACTCTGTAAACAGTCTGCGTTTTGCCTGATAAAGATCATTCCATATCTCAGAGATAATATTTCCGATTGCAGTAAATATTCCCCTTCCGGAAGCATCTTTGCCGAAGTAGGTTACTTTATCCTGAAAAGCAATAAAATCTGTAATTAAGTTCTGAATTATTTCTCTAGCTGTTTTCATGCCTTATTTACTCTCAGCATATTATTTGTTATTGTACGCGCCTGAATCTGGAATGTTTTCTGATCCCTGTTACTTTTAATTGATAAATCATCAATCTGCCTTATCCTGGGATCCCTTTCCAATTGTTCTGTCAAATAAACCGTAAGTAAAGCATCTGCAATATCCTGTGGGAATCCAAGCTTATTGATATTATCAAGACCGAAAGTATCATCTAAAGGATAGTTTCCTTTTCTGGTCATTATCCTGTTTTCAACACCTTGCTGAAGTGTTTCAATCGGACCTAGTGAAAGTAAATCTCCGTCTTTACCAGCCTGAAGATCATTCGGGAAATCGCGTCCTAAAACCTGCAGCCCTTTCTGACTGCCAAAGGTAGGAATATCCTGGTATATCTCATAAAGCCTTGTATTAGGCGAATATACTTTTAACTCTTTCCCTGCTTTTATATCTTCAACTGTTATGTCATTCAATATAAGAATTTCTGATAAATCTAATGAGTATTTTTTTGCAATACTTAATGGAGTTTCAAAATCTTTTACAACATGAGTTGTAATTACTTTCTGCCCAACTGTAAATGAAGATCCATTTGTAAAATCTTCCAGGTCAATCTTCATAAATCTATTTGCTGCCTTGAACCGTAAGAGTTGTCTTAAAATCTGATTCAGGTTATGAATATAGCCTGAAAAATCAAATTCATCAAACTCATCTGTCAGGTTTATCTGTGCAACACTTATTTCCTTATTTATGAGGCTTATTGCATTTTCTATGTTTTCAAAATATTCCACTTTTACCAGTTCCCTATATTTTGAATCCCTGTTTTAATATTACTGTATTCCTTTTGGGCTCCTGCCTTATAATTGCCCAGAATATCCTTAATTTCGCTGCATAAACTTGATACCACATTAACAACATCAAGTGCGCCTAACCATTTAGTGCCATACCCTGCTTGCCACAATAACCAGTTTACCGAATTATCTATTACACTTTGTGCTGCAGGACCAAGGACGGTTTCAAGGCCAATAAGTAAAGGATCATTCTCCAGTATGTCAGCCTTGACATTAATAAGCTCCCCTACTAAGATAAAATCGAAACTATACCTTATCAGCTGAGTATTTTCTCTGGCATTACATCTTACATCAAAATCATTAAGACTAATGCTTCCAAACTTCTGCCAAAGAAAATCATAATAATTTACTGCCAGAATAGCTTTACTTTCATCTATATCCTTACTTATCATTTCCTCTTTTAAGACATAGCTTTCAAGCTTCATTTTTATTATTCTTTCCTCAAACTGCTTTAACCTGGTATATCCGTCAAGGAAAGTTCCGCCAATAAGCCTTGGCATATCTCCGAAGGTTCCTGAAATGCCTATTCTTTCTGGAGCATTGGGATATTTATCGATAAATACATCTTCGCCTGTCTGCTGAATTGAATTTCTTCCCCTGGTCTTAAATGAATAACTCTCAGGCATTACAGCCAGGTAAACAGTATCTATCTGCCCTGCTTCATAGCTTGCACCTAAAGCTTTTTGCTCTTTAAGGTCTATTTTAACAAGTTCAAAAACAACGTAAGGTATTCTGGGAAGATAAGCCTTATTTCTCATTTTACTTTACCCTTAATGGTTATTGGGGCCGGGTTCATGTGCGATCCTGGATCTACTTTAATTTCGCTGCTGTTTACAGTTACTTCAACTTCACCGGACTTTACAAATTTATCAATAGCATCTGCGATTGACTCTGCTATTTTTTTTGATTGCTCTTTTGCCTTTTCAATTGATTTTTTTACCTCTTCCGGAGCTCCTTCAGGCGCATTTGGAACATTTAGGGTAAGTGCCTTTGTAATTTGAGATTTCAATGATTCTACATCAAGTGCCATAGTTATTTATTCTCCTTTAAGAGCATTTCAGCATTCTTCTTTATCTTCAGAAACTCAGCCATATTAACCGGTGGGGCTATCGTTGATCCGGTATTTGTAGGTTGTGTCATATTAACAATGGCATCAATTAAATCTGTCAGAAGTGTTTTTAATGTTATCTCTTTTGTACTGTCCTTTCCTGTAATATTAATTGTTTCGGCCTCGATTATCGTACCTTTATTGTTCAATTCAAAACGATTTTTGTACTTGTCTGTTATTATGACCGTTTCTTTGCCATTTTCATTATCCATTGAAAACTTAGCAATTACATTACTGTCTGATTTATCCTTCTGCAGAATATTGATTTTCCCATTTAGTTCAAGATTTACCTGCCCATTTCCCTCGGTTCCCTTTATCTTAATATTTAAGTTTCCTTTTCCGGTATTTACTCCTTCAAGGTATAAAGATAAGTTACCTTCACTATCTTCAATTACCTCATATATTCTCTTTGAGTTTCTCCTTAGAATTTTCTTCTCCAGAAGGTCCTTTAACTCTGAAATGCTGAATTTCAGGTTCTTTTGATATGCCTTGCCCTCGGAATCTTTTTCATCCAGGTGATGCAGGAAGTTCTGATAGATGCCAAGTATAATTACATTATCTTGATTTTCATTTACATGAACATAGATTACTTTATCCCCTTTTTCTATCAGTTTTCCATCCTCGTCAAATATTGTGGGTTTTGGAAGAGATATTTCTCCATCAAGGCAATTCCACTGAGAAGTAAGAAAAGCAATATTTATATTGTCATAATATCTACCGTTCTGATCGGCAAGCAAGAGGACCTTATCCTTTTTATAATAAATAAGCTCTCCAAGTTCGAATATACCTGCAGCACTTCCAATGCTTGTAAGTTTTGAGTATTCAAAGGCCTCTGAGTACATTGTCATTTTATGCCAACCTGTTTACCTTGTAAAGTTTTCTTTTCTTATACCAGTCCGGAATTACACTCTTATACTGCGCATTTTTTTCATTGACTTTTTTTACAGCTTGTCCCCTGCTCAGGCCAAGAGTTGTAGTATAGGTTCCCGGGAAGTCATAGGAATGAGCAACCCTGGATATATAAAACTCCATTCCCTTTACAGGTTCCAGATCCATAAAAACATTTTCAAAATCATAATACATCCTGTCGGTATAAAGCAATTTCCGTCCTATTTTATACGCGCTGTTACCTAAGACGGTCAGTTGTCCGGATTCAAATGCCGGAAATAAAAACCATTCAACCTGCTTATCCCTTTTTGCAAGCAGCGACTTGAAAAATCCGTCACCTTCACTTTCAATATAAGCCTTGTTGTACTTCTGAAAATTCCCCTTGACTTCCTTAGTATTCAGGAATCTGACCTCTGAACTGTGTTCTCTTAACCCATATCGTTTGATAAGGTCAAAATCCATTACCGGATACTGTGTTCCGACTAATCCTAAGCCTGAAGATGGTGAAGCTGTAAGACTGTTTACATAGACTGTCTGAAAGAAATTGGATATTTCATAGTCATTTACTCCAAGGTTTTGCCATATTCTGTATTTTGAACTAAATTCTATAGTATCCAGATCATCCCAATAAGTCCATCCATCCTGAATTTTTTCCTCATTATCTAATTCCCTGTAGGAAAAAGGCTTTGGCCTGATTGTCATTCTGTTTACCGGAGTCTTTCCATCGCTTAGAGTAGTGGTTTCAAAAAACATTTCATAAAAATGCGGTTCCAGACATGCATGTATGTAATCAATAACAGTTCCGGAATAAATGCTCAGACTCGGGTTAAAAATTAAATCAGATTTAAGAAAACTTAAATCTATAATATTCTTATCAAAAATATCTTTCTGATATAAAAGTGAATTCTTATCGTTTTCATCAAAATTAAGATACTTTTTGAAATACATTGTTGCCGGAGCATTTTTAAGGATATATTTAATGGGTTTTTCCGGTGATGCTCCTATCCAGACACTAAGTTGTTCCCTGGTCTTTGGATCTGTATATGATCCTCTTAATAAGGCAAAGAAATTTGTTCTATCTTCTCCAAGTTCCTCTAAGACTTTAGGATCATTCTGCAGGATTTGACTATTAGGCAAATTATCCTTGGATAATAACTTGCTTAGTTTCATGCTGCAGTTGCAACATAAGCTCCTGCCGGTCGAATTATTATTTGTAGTAACTGATTCAAATACATGGTCTATCAGTCCGTAAAAAGCAAATTCCTTCTCA
>JBLNEL010000554.1:0-9084 GCA_050262615.1 Bacillota bacterium | reverse complement strand
AAACCACATAATCCATAGCTTTAATTAAGTTTTGCCGGGATAAAAGAGGATTTGAACCTCCGACCTTCCCGATCAGAATCGGGACGCTCTAACCGACATTTTAAGTAAAAGAATATTGTTTTGAACTAAAGTCGGGGCGAGAGGATTTGAACCTCCGACCTCCTGGTCCCGAACCAGGCGCTCTAACCGGGCTGAGCCACGCCCCGAAGTAAAAAAAACAAAATAAAAAGAAAATCTATAAAGGAAATATCAGAGAGATAATTTGAACCTCCGATCTTCCCGATCCTGATCGGGACGCTCTAACCGGGCTGAGCCACGCCCCGAAGTAAAAATCAGCAAAACGATATGTAAATATAAAAATTCTTGAGCTTAATAAAAAACATTAATTAAAATTTTTTGCTTTGAAATTTTAATTGATATATATTGGAACTATGGATACTCTGCCTTTTTGCTAACAGGGGACATGTATTCGAAAAACAGAGAATTTGAGGGAAATCGCATGAAAAAAACAACAATAAAAGTTGTTGCCTTCTTTGTTCTTGCTATATTCAATAATTCATTTGCTCAGCTTGCACAAAGCAGCTGGAGCTTCGGATTCGGCTTTAAGTACCCAAGGTTCGTAAACACAAGTGTTATTCCTTCGGGAAAGAATTTCGGTACTTTTGCTGTATTAGAAAGAGATTTTACTGAGCATGCCGGACTAAGGCTCAGCAGTAATTATCTTCATATGGAAGGGACATATTCAGATAAAACGCAAAAGACCAATTTGCTGGCGCTGAACTATGAGTTTATTTATAAGTTCGTTCCCTGTGAAGCTGTTTCTCCATATGCTACTGCCGGATTAGGAAATATTCTGTTCAAGTTTACTGAAAACTTTACAAATCAGCATAAAGATAAGTTTTATCTTGATTATCAGTTAAACTTCGGCATTGGTGCCCAGTGGAGATTAAGTGAGAGCTGGAATCTGACAACAGAAATGAATTATCACATAGCAGGGAATAACTTTTTAGATGCAGTTGATAATACCAACAGTGTTGCCTTCAGCGGCACAAACAATACCTATACAGGGCTGAATGTTGGTTTTCAGTATTATTTTTCAAAAGGAGAGCCTTCAAAGCTTTGTGATATATATAATGGTTTGTCCTCCGGGCAAGAGATTGATTATAACATGATTGAAGCCATTGTTCGTAAGTATCAGTCAAGGCCAATAGAATCAGTAGATTATGATAAGATAGAAGATATTGTAAAGAAATACAGACCCGAGGCGGTCAAAACAGAAACTGCAGCTGCGGGAAACTGGGTCTTGATTGGTGTTACCTTTGACCAAAGCAGTGCAAAGTTTAAGACAGAAGCTTATCCTATCTTGTATAATGCTGCACAGATATTGCTTCAGAATCCGGATCTAAAAGTTGAAATACAGGGATATACAGATAACACCGGTCCAGATATGTTCAATCTTAATCTCTCATTACAAAGGGCTGTTGCAGTCAGGGATTATTTAATTGCGCATGGTGTTAATCCTGAAAGGCTTACTGCAGTTGGCTTCGGTTCAAAGAATCCGGTTGCAGAAAACAAGACTGCAGCAGGGAGGATACTGAACCGCAGGATTGAATTTAAGGTTTTGAATAAACAATAAAATTACTATTTTAATTAAGGGTCACATTACTGTGGCCTTTTTTTATATCTGATCTGATAAAAATTACATATGAAAAAAAATATAATAGTATTAATCATTTTGCTCTCGAGTGTTTCTTTTTCGCAGACCCTTAGTTTTGAGGAATTTCTGGAGATTGCCAAGAGCAGTCTTAACATTCAGGCAATAAAAGAGCTAAGGAGCAGTTTTCCAAAGGATTTTGTTGTTACAGCTCTTGATATAGGGGATTTTTCAGGAGACAATAAAAATGATTTTGCAATTGCGATAAAGCCGCACAGGTCGAACAGGAAGATAAATATATATTTATTTTGTGATTCACTAAGTCATTATACTTTAGTACATGCAGATACCTTAGAATTTGTGGAATTGCCCATAGAGATAGGATTCAGCATATCGAAAGAAGTATGTTTTATAACTCAGAAACTTAAAGATAAGAACTGGGAAATCACAGGTTATTCATTTGTCCACAATGAACTGGCTTTAGTAGATCATTATGATACAGATGTAAAGAGCATAAAAAAATTCCAGATCGGGGAGGAAGTTTATAACAATTACAAAACGCTTCATTCTTTTATCGGATATTATGATGTTGCAACGTTAGGAGATTACAAAAAGAACAATTTCATTTATCATCCTGTATATGAAAGAAGGCGGAATCTTTATGATTCATACAGGAGGGCTGCTACAATTGACAACACCTGGAAGTGGGATATCAATGACAGTGATGTAACAGATATTTACGGGGATATTAATTTTTCGACAGAAAACGAAAAATTAATAGTGGACATCAGACTTAACCAGAAATTTCTTGGAACAATAGACTCTTCGTATCAGAATTCAGCAAAAGTATTTTTCGACCGTGCAGCAAGGAGGCTTGATGGGATAACAAGAAGGACTCCAAAGTTCAGAGAAAGCATTGATGAAGATATTGCTTCAGTTGAGCTGAGTTTCAGGACATCAGATATGGATAATGCGCGATTTGATAATAAATGGGGAAGCAATTTTTCACGTTCAGGAAGTGATGAGATAAGTTCCGGATACATAAAAGACAAAGATCTGATCTGCAGGATAAGAGTTCCAATAAAAGATCTGAATATGTTAAAGAATCAAAAGGAAATGGGAGTCTTTGTAAAACTTGATCTCAGGCTGAAAAACGGTCAAAAGCTTTCTCTTGCAAATTCCAACGGAATTGCAGAGGACCCATCATCATATGGGGCATTGATATTCCTTGGGGATGAAGAGTACTATGGATCTGTAAACAATAACAAGTTCAGCGATGTGATAAGGAAGCTAGACTCAAATGGTTTGATAAAGGAAGATCGGCCCTAGACAGATAAGACCGCGGGGAGGATAAGGGGGATGAATAATGATTAATGGGGGCCGTTCATAAAAGGTAACAGGAAATGGAATGAAGGAAAAATCAGGAAGAATTTTCATGCCTCTTTACTTTTAAAATAAAAACCAATAACTTTATAGGCAAAAATATACCTTTTAATTTATCCCCGAGAGGAAAGAAAGGAAACTAAAATGACTAATAAAAATTTAATAATAAATTAGGAGAACCTCTGCGACCGGTTTCAGGTCAAAGAGGCTTTTTTGTATATGAACATAAAAGCAAAAATAGTTGATCCAAAAGGTATGAGCAGGACAATTACGCGTCTTGCACATGAAATACTGGAAAAAAACAAAGGGACGCAAAATCTTGCTTTAATAGGCATGCGTACCCGCGGCGAGTTTATCTGCAAAAGGATTTTCGATAAGATCAAGGAGATCGATAATTCTGAACCAGCCTATGGGGTTCTTGATATTACATTATACCGTGATGATTTCCGCAAAAGGCTAAAGCAGCCAGAAGTATCAGTAACAAACATTACTTTTGATATTAACGAAAAGGACATTGTACTTATTGACGACGTACTATACACAGGCAGGACAGTGCGTTCGGCTATGGACGCTTTAATGGATCTTGGCAGGCCAAACACGATTCAGTTATGTGTGTTAGTTGACCGTGGTCATCGCGAGCTGCCAATAAGAGCAGACTTTACAGGAAAGAATATTCCTACATCGATCAATGAAGAAGTCAAGGTCAAGGTTAAAGAAATTGACGATGAAGATGCTGTTTATTTAATAGAAACACCAAAAGATTAGATCAATAAAAGGCGAAACCAGTTTTCGCCTTTTCTTTAAATAGTAATTTAATGTAAACATATTTTGAGAGAAACTAACATGCCTTTAGCAAGCAGACATTTATTAGGTTTACAAGGGGTTCCGAGGGAAGACATTCAGCTGATATTAGATACAGCTGTAACATTCCGTGAAGTACTCGAGCGTCCCATAAAGAAAGTTCCTACACTTCAAGGTAAGACAGTAGTGAATCTGTTTTTCGAGAACTCGACGCGTACGAGGATTTCTTTTGAACTAGCGCAGAAAAGGCTTTCAGCCGACACAATTAATTTTTCAACATCCACAAGCAGCACCAAAAAAGGGGAAACCTTTAAGGACACAGTAAAAAATATTGAAGCAATGAAAGTAGATATGATCATTGTTAGGCATGCTTCATCGGGAGTTCCGCAGTATCTGACCAGGATATCGAATGCCAATATTATTAATGCCGGGGATGGGGCGCATGAGCATCCGACGCAGGGTTTACTGGACATGTATTCAATAAGAGAGAAGTTCGGGAAGCTGGAAGGATTAAAGGTTTGTATTGTAGGGGATATTGCGCACAGCAGGGTAGCGTTATCGAACATATTCGGGTTAAAGACAATGGGAGCCGAGGTTTCAGTTTGCGGGCCGGCGACAATGATTCCGCGCTGCATTGAAAAGTTAGGAGTTAAAGTTATTCACAGGATTGATGAAGCCATAGAGCAGAATGATGTTTTGAATGTATTACGAATTCAGCTTGAGCGTCAGGCCGGGGCATCATTCCCATCGTTAAGGGAATATCACAATTATTTTGGAGTCACAACAGAGCGTTTAGAGAAGTTCAACAAAGATATTGTAATACTTCATCCCGGGCCGATAAACCGTGGTGTTGAGATATCTTCTGAAGTAGCCGATGGTCCCTATCAGATAATACTAGACCAGGTTACAAATGGTGTTGCTGTCAGAATGGCAGTACTTTATTTACTCGGAACATTAAATACTAAGGAATCAAGATGAAGATAGTAATAAAGAATGTTAATCTGCTCAATCCTGAACAGAGCCTGAATACAAAAGCTGATCTTTTGGTCACAGACGGGATAATAAATAAAATTGGTCAGCTCAGCCGGGAAGATCAGCAGGGGGCAAAGGTTTTCGAATTTGATAACAAGCTTTGTGTGCCAGGGTTATTTGACATGCATGTGCACTTAAGGGAGCCGGGCCGTGAGGATGAAGAGACCGTAATTACCGGCAGCAACAGTGCAGCTGCGGGCGGGTATACGGGTATTGCCTGTATGCCGAATACAAGTCCAGCGATTGATTCAGCTGAGGTGGTAAATTTTATAAAAGAGAAAGCAAAGATACATTTAGTTGATGTTTATCCGGTTGCAGCAGCAAGCAAAGATAGAAAAGGGGAATCGCTTTCGCCAATGGCTGAGCTGTGTGATGCCGGGGCAGTCGGGTTTTCCGATGATGGGAATGTGATCAAAAATGCAATGCTTCTGCGGCTTGCCCTGGAATATTCTGGGATGTATAATCTTCCAATAATTGAGCATTGTGAAGATGAGTCGCTTGCCGGCGGAGCAATGAACGAAGGTTTTACTTCGACATTTCTCGGGCTTCCAGCGATGCCATCAATTGCTGAGGATCTGATAGTTATGCGTGATATACTGCTGGCAGAATACACAGGAGGGAAAGTTCACATTGCTCACATCAGCACCAAGAATGCTGTAGAGATGGTTCGTCAGGCAAAAGCCAAAGGGATAAAAGTCACTGCTGAGGTAACGCCACATCACTTCACATTGACCGAAGAGGCTCTAAAGACATATGATACAAATACCAAGATGAATCCTCCATTAAGGACGAAAGAAGACGTAGAAGCTATACTTGAGGGGTTAAAGGATGGTACAATTGATTGTATAGCAAGTGATCATGCACCGCATTCAATTGAAGAAAAGGAAATGGAATTTATTGATGCGCCGAATGGGATTGTAGGGCTTGAGACCGAGCTTGGGCTTGCATTAAGCGAATTACTTCACAAGAAAGTACTAACAATTGAGCAATTGATCGAGAAGCTTTCTATCAATCCAAGGAAGATACTGAACCTGCCTGTTCCGATGATCAAAGAAGGCGAGCCGGCAAATCTTACATTTATTGATACAGATCAGATCTGGACAGTAGATATAAGATCCTTCAGGTCAAAGTCAAAAAATTCACCTTTTGATAAACGTCTGCTGACAGGTAAGTCAGTTGCCGTTATTAACAAAGGACAGATGTTTTTCGAAGGTAAATTCTTCGCAATATAAATATATTATACAGTCCAGCATTATTAGTTTTTTCAAAAGATGACATCAAGAATTAATTGGTGTCATCTTTTATAATGGTCTAGAGGAATTTATATTTCTTTAACTATTTCCACTAAAATATTTTTCAGCACCTAAATTGCAAAACATTCCGGGGCGAATATGAAAGAGAAGTATTTTGACCTGCTACCTATTACACTTTTATCGATTGCATTAATAATCTGCACAATAATAATCGCGACTACATGGAGGGGTAACAGGCGATCGGATCAAACGATAACTGTTACAGGTTCTGCCAAAAAGGAGATAGTCTCTGATCTTGGATTTTTAAGGGGGACAATATCTGCAAGGGCCGTGACTGCAGAGGCCGCATATAACGGGCTTATTTCACAAAAGCCAATAGTTGTTAATTATCTAAAGTCAAAGGGATTTCCTGAAGAAAAAATTGAATTCTATCCTGTCACGAACAGTCCTGTTTTCGAGATTGGAATAGAAGGCAGGCCAACAAACAAGATCATTGCATATGTATATAATCAAAGAATAGAGATCAGTTCTAATGATGTAGAGAAGATAAAGGCTGTTTCTCTTGATATCAGTTCTGTAGTCAAGCAGGGAGTTGATTTCATGGTTGAGATGCCAGAATATCATTATACAAAGTTAGCGGATCTTAAAATAGAGATTCAGGCTGAAGCTGCAAAGGACGCAATGAACAGGGCGGGGAAAATTGCTGCTTCGACCGGCAGGACCTTAGGACCATTAAGGACGGCCAGAATGGGAATACTTCAGATCACACCAAAGTTTTCAAATATGATATCAGACTATGGTGTAAATGATGTAAGTTCGATAGATAAGGAAATAACTGCAGTAGTAAATGCTTCTTTTGAAATTGAATAGTTTTAGAATTAAATGGCAAAAAAATGCTGAAGGGATTTTCAGATATTAAATATTTGGAAAAGGGTGGACTTTAGATTGGAGATCGAAACAGCCTGATATATATATCAAGTATTCTCCCCTATAAAACAGGGGAGAATACAAGAGAAGAAATTCAGTATCATCTTTTTGATGTGAAGGAAAGGACTCCTTACTTAATTAAAATCATTTTCCGTGATTCCACGAAATTATTTGTCTTAAGCTGGTAGAAAAATACTCCGCTTTTTAGAGCTGAGGCGTCAAATTTAACATTATAACTTCCTGCAGTCTGGAACCTGTTAACAAGTTCAGTGACCTTATTTCCCAGCATATCAAAAACAGTCAGATTCACCTGACTATTTTCAGGTAGTGAATAACTTATAATAGTTGAAGGGTTAAAAGGATTCGGGAAATTCTGATTTAACTGAAAATACCTGGCAGTTCTGTACATATTGCCGTCAGAGATACCTGATGTGCCGGTAAAATTACCAGTTGCAATTACAGTACCCCAGTCGCCTGAGACCCATGCTGAGTTATCATCAAATACCTTCAGGCCAAAGAGGTTATAGCCTGTAAAGGAAAATTCATTTGTCCAGGTAAGGCCTGAATTTACAGAGTGCAGAATAATTCCACTATCACCCACAGCCCAGACAGAATTATTTGATTTACCGCTTGCGATATAGAGGTCAGATTTAGCAGGGACGTTTAATTTTGACCAGTTTGCACCGCCGTCAGCTGTTTTAAGTAAAGTGCCGCTGCTTCCTGCCGCATAGCCATTGAGGTTATCAATAAACTCAACAGAGTAGAGAAGGTTTGTTACACCGGAAGTCTGAGTGCTCCAGGTTGTTCCACTGTTTGAAGTGTGCAGTATAATTCCGCCGTTACCTGCAGACCATCCATTATTTTTATCTTTAAACTTAATACCATAGAGTCCGTTTGAAGTTCCTGAAGTTTGTTTACTCCAGGATTTTCCTCCATCAGCCGTATGAAGTATGACCCCCTGGTCACCGCAAGCCCAGCCGTTATATTGATCGACAAAACAAATGCTCAGGAGTGTACTTGCAACAGGAATTGGCTGCTGAGCCCATTTTATGCCGCCGTCAGCTGAATATAAAAGTGAGCCGTTATCGCCAACCACCCAGATATTGTCTTTACCGAACATATCAGCTCCGTAAAAAGAATATCCGGTAACACCGTTAACAATTTTTGTCCAGTTATTTCCGCCATCAGTTGTCTTTACGATATATCCATATTCACCAACTCCAAATCCATTAAGCTTATCAGAAAATGTAAGCCAGTTAATGCTAGAGAGCATTCCGTCGTTATAATATTTCCAGGAAGCAGACGTGGTTTTGGATGCAATAACGCTGAATTCTCCTACGGCCAACAGAGTTGACTGGAATCTGCTGACTGCGTAAAAGGAAGCATAAGTAACGGAGTTTTCCAGAGTCCAGCTATCGCCGTTATTTACAGAATGGAGCAGGGTTCCATTATCACCAACGATCCAGAAGTCACCTGCTGAAACAAAGGCGATATCATTCAGGCCATAAGTGGTGCCTGAATTAACTTTAGTCCAATTCTGTCCGGAATTTTTTGTAATAAAGATTGAACCATTATCTCCAACAATAAAGCCCAAAGTGCTGTTATAAAATTTAATTGCAGTCCCAGTAGTTCCGGTTGAATATTGCTGAGTCCAGAGAGTTCCGCCATTAGTTGTGTGGTAAACAACTCCTCCAGTTCCAACAGCCCATCCTTCAGTGCCGGAAATAAAATCAACGCTGGTAAGATTTATTGCAGGGGAGGCAGTAAACTGTCTTGTCCAGCTAGTGCCGCCATTAGTTGTATGTAAAATCAGTCTTGCATCACCGACAGCCCAGCCATTATTTTTATCAGTAAACACAACACTATTAAGTCCCTGAATTTCATTATTTTTCAATCCCAGGTTAGACTGTTCGGTCCAATTCGTTCCGCCGTTGGTTGTATGGAGGATCATGGCATTATCTCCAACGATCCATGCTGTAACCGAATCAACCATGGCGACACTGCGCAGGTTATCAGTAACGCCTTCATACTGAA
>JBLNEL010000553.1:0-5943 GCA_050262615.1 Bacillota bacterium | reverse complement strand
GATACATATCCGCCTGAACCAATTGCCACCTTAGGTTTGAAGGAAGCATTAATATAAAGTGCCTGAAATATTGAAACAACTACCTTAAGCGGGAATAAAATGTTTTGTATATCAAACTTTCTTGCAAAACCTTTTATCCAGATTGTCCTAAACTTATAGCCCAGTTTTGGCACTACTGTACCTTCGATCTTTGACTTAGTGCCGACAAATAATATTTCCGCATCAGGTCTCAGAGCTTTTATTTTTTCAGCTACGGCTACCGCAGGAAACAAATGGCCGCCTGTACCACCTCCGGCAAATAAGAAACGATATTTATTAGCCTGCTTTTTCATTTTTGCGATACTTTCTTTGTTTCCAGTGCCTTGTTTGATGAATGTGCAATGTTAACCAGAATTCCTGCAGAAGCACACATCAGAATTATTGAGGTCCCTCCATAACTTATAAATGGAAGCGGTATGCCTGTTGTCGGAAATACACCGGTGACAACAGCGGCATTAATAAATGCACTTAATATGATCGTAAAACTTAAACCGAATGCCAAAAGCTGCCCATACTGATCTTTTGCTTTTTTTGCAATGATTACTCCTATTAAAAAGATCAGAAAGTAAACAACAAGTACACTTATTACACCCGCAAAACCTAACTCTTCCCCTAAAACTGAAAATATAAAATCGCCATATGATTCAGGTAAGAATAGATCACTCTGCCTGCTCTGCCCTAAACCAATCCCTAATAGACCGCCTGACCCTAATGCTATCTTTGCCTGCGCTACCTGTAGATTAATCTCTCCGCCATGTCCAATACTGTTGATAAAAGTTAATATCCTTTCTCTTGAATGACGAAGTATCATCGCAAAAACTGCTGCTGCTGAACCTGCAGTTCCAAGCGTCATTATAATATGCTTTAACCTTGCCCCGCCTATAAATAAAACTGCAAATGATGTTGATGTAATTATTATACTCGTACTTACATTCGGCTGAATGAATACCAGTATTGCTATCGCAAAGATCCATATCACTGGATATAGGAAGCCTTCCTTAAAATCCTCTATCTCCTTACCCTTGCATTCAATCAGATAGGCAACATGAATTAAAAGCACTATTTTTGCCAGCTCTGATGGCTGAAACGAAATAAACCCTAAACTTATCCATCTTGAAGCACCCTTTACTGCAGCAGCCATAAGAAATGTAAGAAATAACAATCCGGCAATTACCATTATTACTTTCTTACTGTACTTCTTGTAAATGTCATATGGTATGAAAGAACATACTATTAACGCAATAAATGCAAAAGCAACTTTGCCAAGATGCGATATGAACATGTGATAAAAATTATTATGAAACTTTAAAGCACTGTACGTACTACTTGCACTGAGCACTAATGCTGAACCAACTATCATTAGTCCGATAACTGCAATTATTAATATCCTGGCAAGTAATTTTAAACTCATAACTCTTTTTATTCTTATAAATTGTTTACTGCTTCTTTAAAAACCCTTCCCCTGTGCTCATAATCATTAAACATATCAAAACTTGCACATGCTGGCGAAAGCAGTACAACTTCATTGTTTCTTGCTTCTCTGTTGGCTGAAAGTATACATTCTTCAAGTGAAGGTTTTACTTCTACTTTTACAAACTGATGGAAAAAGTTGAAGACCTTGTCTGCTGAAGAACCGATAGCATATATCTTTTTTACTTTGTTTATTACCAATTCCTTTATCTGATTGTAATCATTGCCTTTGTCCTTGCCGCCAAGTATTAAAAATATCGGATCTTCAAAGCTCCTTAAGGCATACCATACTGAATCTACATTCGTTGCTTTTGAATCATTTATATATTTGACACCATTTATCTCGCGGACAAATTCCAGCCTGTGCTCTACTCCCGGAAAATCACCAAGCGCAGATTTTATTTTTTCATTATCCAGATTAAAGAGCTTGGCAATTATTATTACAGCCATTGCATTTGCATAGTTGTGTTCACCAACAAGCGATATGTCACTTGTCAGACACCTGAACTCTTCTTTTCCGCCTTTTTTATAAACAATGCTGTCACCCTTAAGGAAAGCACCATTTTCAATTTCATCCTTCAGAGAGAAATAAAATTTGTTTACAGACTGGTTGCTTATCTCCTTTGGAGTAAGCTGATCATCATGATTTAATATCAGATAATCACCATTATCCTGATTCTTAAAGACGTTAAGTTTTGAATTTATGTAATTCTCAATCTTATGATCGTATCTGTCCAGATGGTCAGGTGTAATGTTCAATATTGCTGAAACCTTCGGCTTAAATTCATCCAGATGATCTAACTGAAAGCTCGATGTCTCCAATGCAGCACATTCATTTTCTTTTATATCAGGTACAATCTCAGAAAATGCTATCCCGATATTACCTGCCGGATATGTCTTTAAGCCGCATTTATTTAATACATGTGCACATAGACTCGTAGTTGTTGTCTTGCCGTTCGTGCCTGTAATTGAAATTATCTTTCCTTTGCAGAAAGATGAGGCAAATTCCAACTCACTTATTACTTTAATGCCCTTCTGCTTTGCTGTCAGAAGTACTTCTGAATTTGATGGAACACCAGGACTTGTGATTATAAAATCACAGTCAAAAACCTTTTCACTATGTCCGCCGGCTTCATATTCTATCGCTTCCTGTTCTAGAATATCCAGGTTCTTTTGAATTTTCTCCCTGGCGCCTGAATCACTTACAAATGGAATCCCGCCTAGCTTTTTAGCCAGCTTTGCAGCACCAACTCCGCTGCGTACAGCACCGATTATGCTTATTTTCTTTCCTGTCAAGTCTTTCATCTTATCTTAAAGGTTGTTAAACTGAAAATTGCAAGAATAATTGTAAGTATATAAAACCTGATTACTATCTTTGGCTCCGGCCAACCGGTCATTTCAAAGTGATGGTGTATTGGAGCCATCTTGAAGATCCTCCTCCCCTCACCATACCTTTTCTTTGTGTATTTGAAGTACAACTTCTGAATTATTACTGATACTGTCTCAAGAAAAAATACACCGCCTAAAATAGGTATAAGTAATTCTTTTTTTATCAAAATTGCAAGTATCCCGAATGCTCCTCCTAAGGCTAATGACCCCGTGTCCCCCATGAATATCTGTGCAGGATAAAAATTGAACCAGAGAAAACCTAACGATGCACCTATGACCGCTGCAACAAAAACAACTAGTTCACCTGATCCAGGTAAGTAAATTATATTTAAATAGTCAGCATATATTATATTGCCTGATACGTAACTTAATATTGCAAGCGCTATCATCACTATCATTACATTGCCTATTGCAAGCCCGTCAAGCCCGTCAGTAAGATTTACTGCATTCGATGTGGCTGTGATAATAAATACTACTGCCGGAATGTATAAAACAGAAAAATCAAAATTTGTATCCTTGAAAAATGGTAAGGTCGTTATCGAATTTACATCTTTGAACTGCGGTAAAAAATAAATCGCGCAGCCGACTACTAACCCTATTATAACCTGCCCGAGTATTTTATACCTGCCTATTAAACCATTGGGATATTTTTTCATTACTTTCAGATAATCATCCAGAAATCCAACTCCGCAAAGCCATATTGTGCCTACAAGTACCAGTATCATATACCAGCTCTTAATGTCTCCCCATAAAACGGCTGGAATTACTACTGAAAGTATTATTATTAAGCCCCCCATCGTCGGAGTGCCTGCTTTCGACAAATGACTCTTGGGACCGTCGATCTTTTTGGCTTCACCAATCTGTTTTTTGCGAAGATATGTAATAAGTTTTGGACCTAAATATAACGACATCAGTAAGGACGTTATTGCAGCTAATGCTGCTCTGAATGTCAGAAACCTGAATAGGTCAAATCCCGGAGGATTAAAAGCTTTATTTATATAATCAAACAGATAGTAAAACATTTCCTCTAAACTTCCTTATCTATTAAATTCCCTTATCTATAACTTTTACAAATTCTTCCATCTTCATCCCGCGCGAACCCTTAAAGAGTACTACCGAATTATTAAGATCATACTCACTTAAGAACTTTCCTAACTTCTCCCTGTCATTAAAATGCCTGGTCAAAAGCCCTGAATCACTTAACTCTCTGTTCAGGTTCTTCATCAGCTTGCCAATCGTATAGACTTCACTGACCTTACTTTTCTTTATGCTCTCAGCCAGCTCCTTATGCGCACTTACACTCTGCTTCCCTAATTCAAACATGTCTCCTAAGACTGCTATCTTTCGTTTCCGGTTCTTGAATGTCCCCATAAAATCAAAGGCTGACCTCATCGATAGAGGATTTGCATTATAAGTGTCATTTATTAGCGAATATCCATCTAATGTCTTTACGTTAAGCCTGTTATTGATTGACTTAAGCCTCTCTGCTCCGGCCTTGATCTGCTTGAAACTCATTCCAAGCTTTAGCGCAATTGCTGCTGCTGAAAGAAAATTCTTTGCATTTGTTATTCCATATACCGGAAGTTGAACCTTGAAGCTCTTTGCTTTATAAGTAATTTCAACTACTGCGCGACCTTCTTTTATTTCTGCGATCTTCCCCTTTACTTCAGGATTTCCCTTAAAACCGAAACTTACTTTATTTTGATACTTCTTTGCTCTTTTTTTCAGTAAACTGTCATCTGTATTTAAGAATATCGTTCCGCCTGTTTTCGATGTCTCGTCAAAAAGTGCTGTCTTCTCTTCTGCTACCCCTTCAAGATCTTTTAAGAACTCAAGGTGCGATTCCCCAATATTCGTTATCAATGCATAATCCGCTTTTGCAACTGAAGCTGTATAGGCAATTTCACCAAAATGATTTGTGCCCATTTCTAGTACAAGTACCTCAGTCTCACCTCCGGTCTCAAGTATCGTTAACGGAACACCAATATGATTGTTGTTGTTCGCCTGTGTCTTGGCTACTTTGAATTTCTCTGAAAGAATTCCTGCTAACATTTCCTTTGTACTGGTCTTTCCATTGCTGCCGGTTATTCCTACGATCTTCGCTTTTATTTTGCTCCGCCAGATCGAAGCAAGATCCCCATATGCCTTTGTGGTATCTTTTACCGTAATTATTGTAATATTTACATTATCAAATTCAGCTAACCTGTCTTGATTAATGATTACAGCTGTGGCGCCTTTTTTTATGGCTTCTTTTACAAATAAATGACCATCAAACTTCTCGCCTATTAATGCTGCAAATATTGAGCCCTTCTTTATCGACCTTGTATCTGTAGATACATATGACGATGCTTTATAGCTGTCCGGATTAAATATTTCTGAACCCGGCAGTTCAAACAGATCTTCTATTTTTATTTTAGGTCTACTCATTTGATAAATATTTCTCTGCAATTTCTTTGTCTGAAAAATGACTTCTTACGCCTTTTATTTCCTGATAGGTCTCATGCCCCTTGCCTGCAATCAGAATTACTGCATTCTCTTCAGAATTTATTATTGCACTCTTGATTGCTTCCTCACGGTTCTCTATTACTTGGTAATTATTTTTCCCGATACCCTGTGCTATTTCTGTTATGATCTCCATTGGATCTTCAAACCTTGGATTATCTGATGTTACAATTACCCTGTCACTTAGATCACTTGCTATCTTTCCCATTACAGGTCTTTTCGTTTTGTCACGGTTTCCGCCGCAGCCGAAAACAGTGTAAACAGGCCTTTCATCTTTAACTATCGTATGTATAGCTTCAAGTGCTTTTTCAAGACTGTCAGCTGTATGTGAATAATCAATAATTACTATTTTATTTTTATGCTCTATCGTCTCAAATCTTCCGGGAACCTGAGGTGTGGTTTCTATTCCCTTTATAACTGTATTAGTGTCTATGCCTGATAGAACACACGAGGCAAATGCTGCCGCAGCATTTAATGCATTGAATGCGCCGGCTAATCCTTTCTTTATTTTATATGAATCAACATTATACTAAACTTAAAAAA
>JBLNEL010000552.1:0-4902 GCA_050262615.1 Bacillota bacterium | reverse complement strand
CAAGTTTCAATTCAAAATAATTTCCTGAAGCAATTGAGTTAAGGTCTTAAATTAAAAGAAATTATAGTTGGATAGAAGGATATAAAATTGCTATTTTGTGTTTCGCAAAATCATACAATTGTTGAAAAATAAGAGAATAAAAAAAATGAACAGAAGAATATTTACCGTTTTTATCTTCTTTTTGATCATCCCAGGGTTATTTGCCCAGAAAAAACCTTTTACCATAGCTGATCTATACAGAATAAAGACAGTGGGGAATCCTGAACTTTCACCAGACGGCAAGCAGGTGGTCTATACAGTGACGGAGTCTTTTTTAGAGAAAGGGAAGACCAACTCAGACATATACATAATGAATGCTGATGGAAGCGACAGCAAGGTTTTAGCCGGCAGTACAGACAAGCAGGAATATAATCCTATATGGGACAAAGAAGGGAAAGGTATATATTATATTTCTACTAAAGAAGGCGTACCGCAGCTTTTTTATATTGAAAAAGACGGGACAGGCGAAAAGCAGGTAACAGATTTTTATTCAGGGGTAAGTGATCCTGTTATATCGCCAGATGGAAAGCTGGCCGCATTTTCCTCTGAGGTTTTTCCCGAATGCGGAGCTGATCAGGAGTGCAACAAGAAAAACAGTGAATCAATGGATAACGGACCATTACAGGCGCATATGGCAGATAACCTGTTATTCAGGCACTGGACAGAATATGCCGATGGTAAATATATTCACATTTTTGTTTACAATCTAGAAGAAAAAAAATACAATGATGTAACACCCGGGAACTGGGAATCGCCGACATTTCAGCTTGGCGGAGGGATTGGTTTTAATTTTTCACCTGACAGCAAAGAGATCTGTTTTATGTCAAAGAGAGTAAAAGATCCAGCCTCTTCAACGAATGCTGATCTATGGCTTGTACCTGTCAGCGGCGGTGAGGCAAAGAACATTACATCAGATAATGAGGCATGGGATGGCAATCCAATTTATTCACCAGACGGGAAGTACATTGCATACAGGCGTCAGGTGATACCGAGGTATGAATCCGACCGATTCAGGATAGCGATATATGACAGGCAGACGGGAAAAAGTAAAATTATGACAGAACCGTTCGATAATTGGGTATCGGACTTTAGCTGGACTGAGGATTCGAAAGAGATCTATTTTACTGGTGAGGCCGGCGGATATTCGCCAGTTTTCAGGCTGGAAGTTGAAACAGGAAAAATCGTTAAAGTTACAGGAGATGAATTTGTAACAGCATTTAAGGTTTTTGCTGATAAGAAAGGTATGGTATACAACAAGCGTTCAGTCGGACGTCCGGCAGAGATATATTCAGTGGAATTTAGTTCAGGGAAAATTGTACAGCTGACGAAATTTAATGATAATTTTCTAAATGAAGTAGATGTAAGGCCAGCCGAGCAGATCTGGGTCAGCGGAGCAGATGGAAAGAAAGTGCAGGTTTTTATAGTTAAGCCGCATAATTTTGATCCATCGAAGAAGTATCCACTTATACTGAATGTACACGGTGGTCCGCAGAGTCAGTGGGCAGATGCCTTCAGGGGCGACTGGCAGGTTTATCCGGGTGCAGGTTACGTAGTAGCTTTTGCAAATCCGCACGGGTCAACCGGATTTGGTCAGGCCTACACGCAAGAGATAAGCGGGGATTTCGGCGGCAAGGTTTATCAGGATCTGATGAAAGTTACAGATGCCTTAGAAAAGCTGCCGTATGTTGATAAAGGCAGAATGGGAGCTATGGGATGGTCTTACGGCGGATACATGATGAACTGGTTCCAGGGGCACACAAAAAGGTTTAAGTGTCTTGCCTCGATGATGGGCTTATATGATCTGAAGTCATTTTATGGAACAACCGAAGAGTTATGGTTTCCTGAGTATGATCTAAAAGGGCAGCCCTGGAATTCGAAGGATTATGAAAAATGGGATCCATCGAGATTTGTAAAGGAATTTTCGACACCAACGCTTATAATAACAGGCGAGAGGGATTACAGGGTTTCATATACACAAAGTCTGGAATACTTTACTGCATTGCAGAAGAGGGGAATTGATTCAAGACTGATCGTATTTGAAAATGATGGTCACTGGCCGAGCGGGATAAAGTCGATGCCATTTTATTATAATGCACATCTGGACTGGTTCCATAAATATTTAGGGGGAGATCCCGCACCATATGATATGACAAAGATGTTAAGAAATCAGGCTTTTGAAAAATAATATTTGTATAGCTCAATAAATTAGATCATTAAATAAATTCTTAAAAACAAAGCTCTGGTAAAATCATATGAGTTTTCTAAAAGGACTATTCGGAAAGAATGAGACTGAAAGACTAATTAAATCGGCAACCGAGTTTTACAATTCCGGTGATTTTAAGAGTGCAATAGAAGCTTATGAAAAAGCCCTCGAGTCAGATGCAAATCTAGCGCAGGCGCATTATGGAAAAGGTCTATGCAACCTGAAATCAGGTAATTACAGTGAAGCCATAAAAGACTTCGACAAAACTCAGAATTATGATCCTGGTTTTTCCTCTAATCTATTTTACAACAGAGCCACAGCTAAGTTAAAGCTTTCGGATAATGAAGGAGCCATCAAGGATTTTACCCGGTTCATAATTGCAAATCCAAAGAGTGACAGGGCGTATTATGAGCGCGGATTAATAAAAGAAAATCTTTGTGACTTTGAAGGTGCCATTGAAGATTATTCAGAGGCAGTAAACAATAATCCTGATTTTGTAGAGGGTTTTTGTGCACTAGGAAACATAAAATATCAGCTTAAAGATTTCAAGAAAGCGTTAATTGATCTAACCAGGGCAACAGAGATAAATCCAAATTACATACCCTCATTTTTCTCACGCGGGCTTACCGAGATAGAGCTTGCGCACTATTCCGAGGCAGAAGAAAATTTCAGGAAGGTACTTAGTTTAAGTCCCAAGAACACAGAGGCTCTTTATTATATAGCTGTTATAAAGGATAAAATTGAAGACACGGAAAATGCCTTAAAGACGATAGATGAGATATTTTCGATTGATCCCCGATATTCGAAGGCATATTACCTGAGGGCTTCGATCAGTCTGAGGCTAAGGAATTTTGAAGGAGCCGAGGCCGATTATACAAAGCTTACGGAATTATATCCAGCTGATTTCAATGCTTTTGTTGAGCGCGGCAATATAAGAAGGATATTATCTGATTACCAAGGAGCGAAGGAGGATTATACAGTTGCAACGCAGCTAAATAATTCACTTACAGATGTATACTATAATCTTGGGCTGCTTGAGACAGATTTCAGGAATTATGATACAGCTTTTGAATGTTTTTCAAGAGTAATTGAGCAGGAGCCGAATAATGCAGATGCTTATAACAAAATAGGACTGATAAAGTACTACAAGAAAAAGTTTAATGAAGCAATCAATGACTTTAATAAGGCAATTGAACTAAGTCCAGATAATTCGCAGGCATATTTAAACCGCGGGAATGCCAAAGTGGGGCTGGAAGACAATTATGGTGCAATAAATGATTACACGAAGGCACTGATCAATCCAAATTTTGCAGATGCATATGTAAGCAGGGGGAATGTAAAGTTCAAGCTAGGAGATTATTATGGAGCGGCTGCCGATTACTCGAAAGCGATAAACATAGATCCAAAAGATCCGGCCAAGTATTTTAACCGTGCTAATGCAAATAAGGCAATGGAGAACTTAAACGAAGCTGTAGATGATCTGAACAAAGCAATAATGCTGAATCCTAAACTTGGCAAGGCATATTTTTTAAGGGGTCTGATATTTCACAATATGCGAAGCTACAGGAATGCAGTAAATGACTGGGAGAGTGCTATAAAGCTGAATCCGAATTTTTCACAGCAATTAAATCCATTGATTGCCGAGGCCAAAAAGAAGATCATTTGATTTTCGGTTCGGGAAAGACTTTAATCAAGGTTATAAAAAAGAGTTATAAAAAAAGCAGGATCCGGGACTAAAAAGCCGCAGATCCTGCTTTCATTTTAAATTTTCAGAATAATTATAGAGATACCGGAATTTTATCTATGTGAATGTATCGAATTACTCATCATATTGACAGAGTTAATCACCTGAAACCTTGCAGATTCGTTAAACGGGTGTTTAGGCACTCTGTTAAATTTATCATCCGGGTAGTTCACCTGCGGGAAGTTAGCCGGCTGAGTGCGTACAGGTTCAGCGCTAACCTTATGGACATAAATAGGTTTTATTGCCGGAGTTGTTTGATTTTCCTGGTAAGGTTTCCTGCCAGGAGATTTGATTTTGTAAATAATAAATGAAACAGTAATAGAAATTATTACAAAACCGGAAAAAATAGATAAAGCAGATAATACTAAAGGTAGCAATCCCATGGTTTCCCCTCATAATTAAGTACACAGTAATAAGCCAAATCGCATGCCAAGGGAAAAATGCCTCAAACAGCATAAAAATCATAAAATCATAATATCAAAATGAGAATCATATCATTTTGAGACATTCTGCGGACCATTTAGTCCTTTAAATTAAAATAAAAGTTTTCAAAAGAAATCAAAATCAGATGTGATCCAGATGCTAAGTATTAAAGTTAAAAAGAGTTAGAAAGGGGGAGATTGGAAAAAAAATTGGATTTTTATCTGAATATTTGATAATTTACTGCACTTTGTTTGAAAGTTGTATTCATATTTAATTACAGAAAAAATATTCAAGTAGGCAGATAATGACCAAAGCTGATATAGTAGAAAAAATTGCTTTAGGAACGGGAGTTACAAAATTAGAGACCGAGGCTATAGTAGAAGGCTTTTTAAATACAGTAATTGAAGCATTAAAAGAAGGGCACGGGATAGAGATCAGGGGATTCGGGAGTTGGCCATTCCGATAGACAGACCGCTCGGGGCGGTAGTAAATC
>JBLNEL010000551.1:0-4689 GCA_050262615.1 Bacillota bacterium | reverse complement strand
ACTGTAGTCTTCAGGTTATCCCCGATAGCCCTGCGTACCATTGAGACAAATTCAAACGTGTCAGGTATATGCTCTAATGTCATTTTACAGCAGATGAAATCTGCTTTATAATGAGAATATTTTTCCGAATAAAAATCTTCTATGAACATTATCCTGTCTTTTGCAGGACTGTTATTTCTTTCACTTATATATGCCGGATCGAACCCTATTCCTCTGTTATTGCCGATTTCGCAAAGCATGGACAAAAATTCCCCCTTCCCGCAGCCTATCTCGATTATATCCTTGCCAAAAAGCTCATACTTGGCTATAAGCTTCTGTGCCAGATTCCTGTGGAAAAGGTTGAATGTGTCAGAAAAACCCTGAGTCTCTTCATAATTCGAAGAATAATTAAGTTTTTCCGGTTCAAAAGCTAAATTTGAAATAAACCCGCATTTGTGGCAGAAGCCAAGTTCAATATTCCCTCTTGGGAAATCAAACGCTTCCTGCTTTGAATAAACAAGCAGAACACTATGTACAGGTACATTTTTGACGCTGAAAAACACCTCAATTTCATTACTGCCGCAGTTTCGGCATACTGTAACCTTTGAGATGTTTTCATTTGACGTTTTTTCTGAAATATTTATTTCTGTGACTTTTTCTTCAGGCAAGTATTCTTTCATCTTTTGTTTCTCTTTATCTGGAAAATGACAAAATAATTTACATATCAGACAATCCTAGGTTCAGGAATAGGAATTATGAACTTCCCTCCTTTTTCCTTATAGTCGCTTAACTGTTTCATTATCTCGTCAGCAAAGTTCCAGGCAAGTATAAGTATATAATCAGGCATTTCCTCCCTGACCCTTGCAGGACTTACAATAGGAATATGATTACCACTGAAATACAAGCCCTGCTTGAATTTACTTAGGTCGGCTATATAATCAATATACTTTCCATCTATACCGAAAAAGCTCTGCAGTGTATTCGATTTGGCTGCAGCTCCATAACCTGCAATGCTTTTTCCCTGTGCCTTTAATTCAGTCAGAATTCTCATTAGGGATTCTTTTATTCTGAATACGTTATTCTTAAATTCATCAAAAAATTCTAGGCAGTTTACTTTTCTTTCAGCCTCTGCCTTTAGCAGTGAAAGTACTGATTCTTTTTGATTTTCCTTCTTCTCTATAAACATTCTGAGTGTACCGCCATGTATAGCAACCCTTTTTATATCATTTAGGTAAAGTCCATGACGGCGGAAAAGCTTATCCAATGCTGTTACAGAAAAGTAACAGAAATGCTGATGATATATTGTATCAAACTCACATTTGTCTACCAGATCAAGAAGATACGGAGCCTCTATGACTGCAACACCGTCTTCTTTCAGAAGTATACTGATCCCTTCAACAAATCCATTAAGATCTGGTACGTGGGCTAAAACATTATTAGCCAGAAAAACATCAGCATAACGGGCTTCTTTCTGGAAATAATTAATTGCCAGATCTTTTGTAAAAAACGTATTAAGCGTTGGAATTCCTTTTTCAACTGCAACCTTTGCAGGGCCTTCTGCCGGATCAATGCCTAGTACCGGAATATTTTTTGCAACGAAATTCTTAAGCATGTATCCGTCGTTGCTTGCGGCCTCGGTCACAAAACTGTTTGAATTTAGTTTTCGTGATTCTATTATATATTCGGCGCTCTGCCCGAAATGCTCAAGCAGGTAATTCGATACTGATGAATAATATGGATAATCACGGCAGAAAAGAATCTCAGGCGGAACTTCTTCAAGTATTTGCGTCAAGCTGCAGCTTGGACAAAATGCCAATGTCAGCGGCACTCTTATTTCATCTGAATTAAGCTGATCTTTTGTAAGCAGCGCATCCGCAAGAGCTGTTGTCCCAAAATGAATAATCTCCTGCAGTCCTGAGGATCCGCATGATCTGCAGGCGGTTACTTTTTTATACATCATCCCTCCAAAATATTTATTTTTTTCATTGTATCTAAAGAAACCTTAATCGGAAAATCCCGGAGTAAATAATTATCCTGCAACTAAACCAACATCTTCCCAACGCAGATCCTGACTTAGTCTGCCTGAACTAAGAAGTTTTTTAATATGCCCGATACGCTGGTATTTTGGCCCTTCAAATTCTTCTAATGTAAGTCCAAGCCTTTTATATGCCTCATACAATTCCTGCGCGCCTTTGCGGGCACTCCAGACAGGTTTGAATTCCGGCAATACACGCTGAATCTTGCTGCAGTCAACTCGGTAATTTCTTTTGTCGGCAACAGCATTATCAGAGATCTCGATCTCACAGTCCGGCACAGTTTCAGAAACTATCGTCGCCAGGTCCCTTATCCTGTAATTGTCTTCATTTCTTCCAACATTAAATGCCTGATTATGCACCAATTCCTCAGGGGCCTGAAGAACAGCAATAAATGCTCTTGAAATATCTTCAATATGCACAATAGGACGCCATGAGCTTCCATCACTCTTTAAGTGGACTTTCCCTGTTGTATAAGCCCAGGCTACAAGATTATTAAGCACAAGGTCAAACCTCAGACGCGGCGAAACACCAAATGCTGTGGCATTCCTTAAAAATGTAGGACAAAACTTATCATCTGCCAGCTTTGAAACATCTTGCTCCACTTTTACTTTAGAAGCTCCATATGGTGTGACAGGATTAAAAGCTGATTGCTCTGTAAGAGGCTCATCACCTGCTGCACCGTAATTGCTGCAGGAAGAGGAAAATATGTAACGCTTTACTCCAGCTTTTTTTGCAAGTTCTGCTATTTTAACCGAAGCCAGGTGGTTTATTTCATACGTAAGATTGGGATTAAGGTCACCTAAAGGATCATTTGATAACCCTGCAAGATGCAATACTGCATCAAAACCCTCAAGATCAGATATTTCAATATCCCTTATATCCTTACGCATCTGAGGAATTTCTACAAGACCTTCCCCGAATGTACAGCTTTCAAACAGATCACTATCAAAGCCTGTTACCTCATGCCCCGATTTCAGAAGCATGGGAGCCAGAACAGCACCAATATAACCTTTGTGACCAGTCAGTAATACTCGCATAATTTAATCCTCCCAAATTTTCCATGGCGGGTTTCCCTGCTGCCATAATGTTTCTAAAGTTATTTTGTCTCTTAAAGTGTCCATGCACTGCCAGAACGATGTGTGCTGATATGCCATAAGCTCCCCTTCTGCTGCCAGTCGCTCCAGAGGCTCTTTTTCCCACTGGGTCATATCACCATCTATATAGTCCAGTACCTGAGGTTCTAGTACAAAGAATGCACCGTTTATCCAGCCTTCGGATGTCTGAGGTTTTTCGGAAAATTCAGTAAGACTTCCGTCTTCCTCTATTTCCAGGTGTCCATACCTTGCCGGCGGGTGAACGGCTGTCAGTGTAGCCAGCTTCCCATGCGATCTGTGAAAATTCAGAAGCTGCCTGATATTTACATTTGAGAGCCCGTCACCATATGTAAGCATAAAAGTTTCCTTACCCAGATATGGAGCCAGCCTTTTTAATCTTCCCCCGGTCTGAGTATTTGTTCCCGTATCCACCATTTGAACCATCCAGTCGGGACGGCTATTACCCTGCAGATCAATGATTCCTTTATCCATCTTGAGCTTAAGATCGCCTGTTAAAGAAGCATAGTCGACCATATACTTTTTGATGTATTCCCCCTTATACCCGAGAGCGATCAGAAAATCATTGAACCCATGTGCAGCATATAGCTTCATAATATGCCATAAGATAGGCCTGCCGCCGATCTCGACCATTGGCTTTGGTTTCACTTCAGTCTCTTCAGCCAGCCGCGTTCCTAATCCGCCGGCTAGTATTGCTACTTTCATTAAGCCTCCGATTGTTTACCCCTCTCATTTTAATAAAGAATTCTTCCAGAAATATTCTTATTCTTCCCAGATTTTCCATGGCGGATTTCCCTGCTGCCAGAGATTTTCCAGTATTATCTTATCTCTTAAAGTATCCATACACTGCCAGAATGATGCGTGCTGATAGGCCATAAGCTGTCCTTCGGCAGCAAGACGCTCCATTGGCTCTTTTTCCCACTGAGTCATATCATCATCTATATAATCAAATATCTCAGGTTCAAGTATAAAGAAAGCGCCGTTTATCCAGCCTTCTGCTGTTTGAGGTTTTTCTGAGAACTCGATTATCTTCCCATCCTCCTCAATTTTCAGATGCCCGAACCTTGCAGGCGGACGTACAGCAGTCAGTGTGGCAAGTTTGCCATGCGATTTATGGAACTGGAGTAATTTATTTAAATTAATATTTGAAACTCCATCCCCCCAGGTCAGCATGAATGTCTCGTTGCCTATATAAGGAGCAAGCCTTTTTATTCTGCCGCCAGTTTGTGTCTTAAGCCCCGTCTCAATTAGCTGAACTGTCCAGTCAAGCGGAGCCTTGTCCTGCATATCAACAATGCCTTTATTTAACTTTACAGTCAAATCACCATTGAGCGAAGCATAATCAACCATATATTTTTTTATATATTCACCTTTATATCCCAATGCTACCAGAAAATCATTAAAACCATAGCATGAATAATACTTCATTATATGCCAGAGAATTGGTTTACCGCCAATTTCAACCATAGGTTTTGGCCTTACCTCAGTCTCCTCGGCAATTCTGCTTCCCAATCCACCAGCCAAAATGGCAACTTTCATTTATCCTCCTGATAACTTCAGCG
>JBLNEL010000550.1:0-20553 GCA_050262615.1 Bacillota bacterium | reverse complement strand
TCGAAAGTACTTAATTCAACATTGCAGAATATTCTTTTAGCCAGACTCTGGCCTTCCTCTTCCATAAAGGGAGATGCACCAGACTTAATATTACTGCCCGGTAAAGAACTGTAAAATTCTTTTAATTCAGCATTATTACTTTGTGAAGGTCCGCAGAAGAAAAACTTTCCTTTATCCTTCAATATTTTTACAATTGCATTAAAAACCTTTTCCGGCTCATTTGCATAGTACACAGAATAACATGCAACAGCACAATCATAAACTTCATTTGCTGCGGCGTAATTTTTCGTATCATCCAGACCTGAGACAACAGTAGATATTCTTTCTGCCAATCCTTCATTTTGAGCTTGCTGCCTTAAAATATTTATAGATTCTTCTGATATATCTATTGCTGTAATATGACCGTCAGGTCCAGCCAGTTTTGCCAGAGGGATTGTCTGCTTTCCTGTCCCACAGCCAAGTTCAATAATATTTTGGCCAGGCTGCACATTCAATATTTTGAACGCCCAATCTTCTAAATTATATGCTCCGTACTTTGCATGTGCATTAATGCGGTTAGTTAAAGCATTAGTATCTGTATCAAGCTTTCCAATTTGTCCCACTATTTTTCCTTATAGTTAGTTCTTTGAATAGATGGAAGAGTAAGGGCTAACTCTGAATCAAAATCCTTACATTCTGCTGAAGACATGTTTTTAGTAGAAATCTTAAGAAATTGCTCAAGTCTATCACCTGCAGTTAAATATTCTTCTCCCCACCAGATGGGATGAACAAGAAGCTGAAGGATCTGTGCATTTGTCGATTTTACAAATTGTGTTGGATCTCCGCTTCGCCATTCGCCTTTTGAATCAGAAATATACGTTTCCATTAGTTCTGCAGCATATGCATTAACCAGTCCTGCAATATTTAACTCTCCCCTTAAGAATTGCGGGACAGGTCGATGAAACGAAATTGATCTTACGGGTATTCCCGTTATATCAGTAATGATCTTGCAGTCTTTCTCTATTTCTCCTATAATATCATCAGTTCTAATATCAATACTTTTCCGTAATTGATCATCAATTTCAAAGTGTAAAGCGACTTCATGGTGCAGGTCAATAAATTGTTTTATTAAATCCTTCTTAGCTCTTATATCGTACAGCCGGGAATGGGGAATAAACATATAAGTAGAACTAACGCCATAACCGGCTTCAAGCTCAGCCATTTTAAGTGCGCATTCGATCGATACATCAACATCATGACGGATTATTGCCAGCGGCTTGCTTTTATTATCTGCCGGAAAGTCGCCAAGCAATGTTATTTCATACTTCCTGATTATTGTTTTTAATAATTCACTATAATAAAGATAAGTAAAACCCTTATTCCTGTTTTTATACAAACACAACTCCCATTAAGAGTAATTTAAATTGTACTAACTAAAGATAAATAGAATTTTACAGAATTCCTGTGGAATCAAAATTTTCTTCAAAATTAGTAATATGTTTAAAACGAAAAAAGCCCCGTTTTCTCATCAAAAACGAAGCTTTCATTTGTGCCCGAAGGGGGACTCGAACCCCCACCCAAGTACATGGACTAGACCCTGAACCTAGCGCGTCTACCAATTCCGCCATCCGGGCAATTAAGTCAATTTTGTAAAATTAACTTATCAAAGTTAGCAATTTTTTTTCTAAAAAAGAATAGCTTTTTAATATAATTCCTAATTTAAAATGGAGTAATCGAGTAACCTCTGTGTATATCGCACTGTGGCGGTAAATTATTTTTATTAATAATATCTGTTACTTTCGATGGACAGTATTCTGTTGCCAGCTTTGGCTGGCCTTTGTCAATTGTCTCAGCACAGAATTCAGCAGTTATTACTCCATCTGGTAAACTAAAATATTTTAATGGCATATCAACTGCTGCATAAGCTCCTTCCATAAACCTGCCCCAAATTGGTCCTGCCGCTCTTCCGCCCTGTCCATAAGCTCCGGTAAAACTTATCCTCCTGTCATCAAACCCTACCCATACTCCAGCTACAAGCTGCGGTGTAAATCCAACAAACCAGGCATCACAGTAATCTGAAGTTGTTCCTGTTTTTCCGGCTGCTGGTCGGTGGAAATACCTTCTTACTCCAGCTCCGGTTCCATAATCAACTACTCCCTGCATCATGCTTGTAACTATTGCCGCAGTCTGCGGGGAAATTGCCTGTGTAATTTTCTCGGGATAAAACTTTTCCAGCAATATATGGTCTTTATCTTCCACCTTCAGAATAGATATAGGAGATAAATGAACTCCATTATTAGCTATTGTACAATATGCTGAAACAAGTTCCAGAGGTGATACCTCAGAGGTACCTAATGCAATCGATGGGACCAGATCAAGTTTGCTTTCTATGCCCATCTTCTTTGCAATTGAGCCAACCTTGCTTAAAGGTGCATAATCCTCAACAACTAACCTGCCCGAAATAATGTTAAGAGAATTCTTTAATGCATCTCTTAACGTTGTATAGCCGCCTGTACTATAATCAAAATTATGAGGCGACCATCCATTATACGTAAATGTCTGGTTTAACAACGGGAAAGCCGGATATAAACCATTTTCTACCGCAGTCGAATATATAATAGGCTTGAATGCTGACCCGGGCTGCCTTTTAATCCCTGTAGCATGATTTAAGCCATATTGAAATAATTGATTCTCCCCGCCAACCATTGCTTTTATCTGTCCGGTTGATGGATCTATTGCAACAAGTCCTACTTCAATCTTTGCAGCAGCTTTCTTAACTGAATCAATAAATTTTTGATTTCCTGATAACCTGCTGTAAACTCGCGCTTTCTCCTCAGAAGTCTTGACAATAGTATACCGTGGATTATTCTTTATTGCCCTGTCTAAAATTGACTGTAGAATTTCCTGATGTTTCTCCCAATTCCAGTTTTTATTAAACAGAACCTGATATTCCTTTAGATGTTGTTCTGCAGCTTTATTTGCAGCAAGCTGCATTCTTGTATCGATTGTAGTATAAATATTAAGCCCATCTTTATAAAGATCATGCCCATACTTCTCGGCAAGTTTTTCCATTTGCCTTCTGATATATTCCAGAAAATGAGGAGCAATAGAAGCATTGTTTGCCATTCTCTCATTAGCCACATCAATAGGCAATAATTTGAATCTTTCATAAAATCTTTCATCCAGATAACCTGCATCAACCATATTGGCCATTACTAAGTTCCTACGATTTAATGACCTCTCGTAATGTTTCAACGGATCGTATATCTGGGAGGATTTTAACAAGCCAATTAGAACAGCAGATTCAGGAACTGTCAAATCTTTTGCATCTTTATCAAAGAAAGTGTTTGCTGCAGTCTGGACTCCGTAAGCACCTCTTCCAAAGTATGAAATGTTTAAATACATCTCAAGAATTTCTTTTTTGGTATATGTCTTCTCGATCTGTATAGCTGTTATCCATTCACGGATTTTCCTGATCACTGTTTCAAACGGGTTTTCGTTTTTACTTTTCAGCTGATAAAGATTCTTAGCCAGCTGCTGGGTTATTGTACTGGCCCCTTCCCGCATCGATAAGGAAAAGACATTCTTTACCATTGCCTTAAAGAACCTGCTTACATCTACACCCCAATGATCGTAAAATTTTCTGTCTTCAGTAGCAATCAAAGCATTGACCAGATGTTTTGGAATGCTATCGAGCCTTGTTTCTATCCTGTTTTCAATGAAAAACTGCCCAACCAATTCTCCATCAATTCCATATACCTTACTAGCTAAGATCGGTTTTGGGTTTTCCAATTGCTCCAGCGAAGGTAAGCCTTTAATTATGTATGCACCTAAAAGGATAAATATCAGCACAATGGATGTGCCGATTGTTATAATAATTCTGTTGCTTTTCTTATGGTCAGGAAATCTGCCGCCTCTCGTATTGGCAGAGTCGTTTTCTTTAGCCATTTTAACTTTCCCAATCTACCAGATTAAACTGATTATTTCTAAAGATCCCGTAGCATGGTCTTGAAAGCCAGGATCCTAAGTTTATATAACTTCCGTTTTTATATTGTTCAAACGCGCGTTTATGTGAATGACCAAGAATGACATAATCAAAACCTTCATCGATCTTTTTTCGGGCGGCTTCAAATAATCCGTCAATCTCGCCATAATTTTTTTTGGTTGTAAAATCTCTGCTCTTTTTACTTGTCCTGCTGGCAAGGGCAACGCCCAGGTCCGGGTGGATCATTGAATACAAACTTTGAATCTTTTTATTTCTGAGGACCATCTTCAATATCTTATACCCCATATCATTCTTAACCATTCCATCACCATGCCCAAGAAAAAATCTTTTACCTTCAATAATAGTATCGATAGGTAATTCATACAATTTCAAACCAATTTCTGTTCCAAAGAAGTCTCTGTGAAGGAAATCATGGTTCCCAATGATATAATGGACCTTGGTACCGCTTTCAACAAGATCTTCCAATGCGGTCAGGGTCCTGTGGAATCCTTTTTGATAAACTCGTTTATATTCAAACCAATAATCAAATAAATCCCCTAAAATGTAAAGTTCCTTCCCCTCATTTTGTGCAAATTCAAGAAATTTGACCAGCGAACGCTCTTTTCTCCTTTCAATTTCCCTGGACTGCAATCCTAAATGAATATCAGATATAAATAAACAGCTTTCTTTCACTTCCTATTATATTTTGTTATTGATTTTTTACTTAATAGCACTTACTTTTTTTCAGTTGTTTCAGTCATCAGTAACCAATGGTTAGGATCAACCTCAATTTTCTCAACCTCTCCAATCGTTTTAACTTCAATCATTTTTTCACGTTTATCAACATAAATAATTTTTGAAAAACTTTCACTCCTGTCTTTATATACAAAACGAACTTCCAGCGGGAATTTATATTCATGGAAGCCAGACTGGGTCTGCTTAATGCTGATTTTTACATTATTTTCCTTTTCTTTTGGATTATCCTGTGACCAACTGCAGTACAGATTAATTCCTCCTTCACCCTCAAAAAGCCACTGCTTGAAAAAGAAGCCTAAATCCCTTCCGGAAATTGAATTACATAATCTAATAAAATCACTGCTTGCTGCGTTTCTGTATTTGTATTCGTTGTAATAGGTCCTGAGAATCCTGAAAAAACTCGAATCACCTACTTCGAATCTTAACATATGCAGTATCCAGGCCCCTTTGTCATATACTGTTGAACCAAATAGATTTGCTCCGGGATTATAAACTGTCCCCGGAAAATTGCTTTCAAATTTCGACAACATAGTCGATTTATAAGCATCAAAGCCTGATTTGTGTTCAGCATATAAAGCCTCGCAGTAACTTGCAAATCCTTCATTTAACCATATATCTTTCCATGTTGCTGGTCCTACAGCATCACCGAACCATTGATGGGCAAGTTCATGAATATAAAAATCATTGAAAAACTTTTTTCCATTTAAAAAATTTGAACCAATTCCTGTAATTGTCTGATGCTCCATAGCCCCCATTTGCCATAGGAATTCAGCTACTCCATATTTTTCCCTGATAAAGGGATACTCACCTAATAAATTCGAAAAGAAAGTTATCATTTCAGGATGCCCTGAGTAATCGGTCTTTGCCATCTCAAGGTGCTCCGGAAATGCATAGTATTCAATATTCATTTCGTGATTATCACTGGAGATATACTTTTCCCTGAAATGCCTGTATTCTGCAGAATATATACACACCAGATATGTAGAAATTGGATAGCTGGTTTTCCAGTGATACGTACGTCTGTCATTTTCTGTATTTACGTTAACCAGCTTTCCGTTTGATATAGAAGTCTTTGAAGAATCATTGGTAATACTGATATCTACTAACGCCTTATCATCCGGCCTGTCGTTGCAGGGGAACCATGTAGAAGCAAAAACTGGTTCATTCAACGTATAAACAACAGATTTATCCCCATTTTTATCAAATGCAAATGAATCGAAACCAATTCTCTTCGGCTTTCCAGAATATTTTATTCTGATTTGAAACGAATCCATATCTGCCTGAGCTGGAATTGTCAGTCTGGTCTCTTTTCTATCATATTCTACTTGCTTACCATTTAATATTAAGCTGGAAATTTCAAGATTTTCATAAAAATTCAGGTCTATCTGATTTAAAGGTTTATTTATGACTTTACCGCTTATAGTAACATCGCCAAATACTATTTCCCTTTCAGGATGCAGATCTATATTTATAAAATAATGAGTAACATCGATTTTAGACTGATTTTCTGTAATATAGCTCTCTTTAAGAACTTTTCTCATCATAACACCAGCCTGTAAAACCGGTGAATTTAGCTTAATTTCTCCAATAAAATCATTGATTGGCTCAAAGATGCTGGCCCATGCCCCTAGTGTCGCCAGGTTAAAGGCAAGTGCAATAAATAGCTGCAGGGGTTTTGACTTTTTTATTTTCATAAAGTAAAATATATAATTAATAAGATAACCCGTAAACAAAATTACTCTTATATAAACAGTAAGACAAGTTTAATAATTTCTAAAATTGCCAATAATTTAATTTTTGAATATATTTACAAAAAAATTGAGGACACATTATGATATTTGCTGGTTCCGCATTATTAAGAGATACCCTGACAATGATATTAGCTGGTGGTCAGGGCGAGAGACTTTCCCCTTTGACGGATTTCCGATCAAAACCTTCTGTCCCATTTGGCGGTAAATATAGGATAATTGATTTTACCCTATCAAATTGCCTTAATTCAGGTTTGAGAAAGATTTATGTACTTACCCAGTACAAGTCAGATTCCCTGAATCAGCATCTCTATGAAGCCTGGAATATTTTTAATCCTGAATTAGGAGAGTTTATTTATTCTATACCTCCACAAAGGAAAGTTAGCGGTGATTGGTATCTTGGGACTGCAAACGCTATTGAACAAAATATAAACCTTATCCAGGGGAATAATGCCAAATGGGTACTCGTCCTCTCCGGAGACCATATATATAAAATGGACTACCTGAAGATGATGCAGTATCATGTTGATAGGAAATCGGATGTAACTATTGCAAGTATTGATTTTTCTAAGGAACAGGCTAGCAGATTTGGTGTACTCAATATCGATGCTGATTACAAGGTTTCAGGGTTTGTTGAAAAAGTAAAGAATCCGCCGGAAATTCCTGACAAACCCGGGTATTCATTTGTAAATATGGGTATGTACATCTTTAATGCTGAGTCATTGATTGACATATTCAACGAAATGGCTGAAAAAAAACTCCCTAATAATGACTTTGGCAAGCATATTTTGCCCTATATGATCAAAGCCGGGTTTAATATATATGCTTATAAGTTCCTCGATGAAAACAAAAAAACTGACCTTTACTGGAGAGATATTGGTACAATTGACAGTTATTATGCTGCCAGTATGGATTTAATAACAGTTAGTCCGGATTTTAATCTCTATGATACTGAATGGCCTTTGAGAACAAAGCAGGTTCAATCCCCTCCGGCAAAAACCTTGTCTCATGAAGGAGAAAGGGTCGGAAGAAGCCTTAATTCACTTATTTGTGATGGGACTGTTGTCTCGGGTGGATTAGTTGAAAGGTCTATTATAGGACCAAATGTAAGAGTAAATAGCTACTCCTATATTACTGATTCAATTATTTTTAATAATTGCAATATCGGACGACATGCAAGGATCAGGAGAGCTATTATCGATAAAAATGTAATCGTCCCCGAAGGCTACGAAATTGGATTCGATCCTGAAGAAGATAGAAAAAGGTTTTATGTCTCAGAAACAGGAATCGCTGTTATTCCTAAGAACAGTATACTGAAAAAGTAATAATCCATCTTTCAGTATTACAGTTTCCAAATAGAACCTTATTTTTAGTATTTTCGTTTATTTAAATCCAATTAATGAAATTCATTAATTGGATTTTTATTTTATAGCCCTGCTGATACAAAAGTGAAGCATTTTTGAAACTATTAAAAGAAAACACAGAAATCCAGATGAACCCTGAATTAGAGACCAAACTTAATAATCTGCCATCTTCCCCTGGAGTATACCAGTTTCTTAATGATAAAAACAAAGTAATCTATGTTGGAAAAGCTAAAAACCTAAAAAACAGAGTCAGGTCATATTTTCATAATAATATAACTTCAGCAAAAACTAAGGCACTGGTCGAAAAGGTTAATGACCTTCAATTAATCATAACCGATACTGAGGTAGAAGCACTTGTATTGGAAAATAATCTTATTAAGGAACTCACCCCAAGATATAATATCCTATTAAAAGATGATAAAACATTCCCGTATATTGTAGTTACAAACGAACCTTTTCCACGTATATACCCGACCAGAAATATTATCAGGGACGGTTCAAAATATTTTGGCCCCTATACAGACGTTAAGAGTATGAGAAATTCTCTTAAAACCATTAACGATATCTTTAAGATCAGAAATTGTAAATTCCAGATTGACCAGGATACAATTGATAAAAAGAAGGTAAAACTTTGCCTCGAATATCATATTAAGAAATGTGACGGCCCTTGTGAAGGATTAATCAGCCAGATGGCATATAGAGAAATGGTAGATCAGGCAATAAAAGTATTGAAGGGGAAAACTGACACTTTGATCAGTGAGCTTACAGTAAAAATGCATAAAGCAGCTGAAATTTTCCAGTTTGAAAAAGCAGCCGAAATCAGGGATAAGATCGAGCATCTCAGAATTTACTCTTCAAAACAAAAAATTGTTACTGGAGACTTTGTAGATAGAGATATAATAAGCGTTGCATATGAAGGCAGAGATGCAGCTTGTTCTATCTTTAATATCCGAAGTGGTAAACTAGTTGGAAAAAAGCAGCTGAAGCTTTCGGTTGAAGGCACTGAAGATCTTTCTGAAGTATATTCTGCTGCATTAAGATTTTATTATAATGAACTTGTTGAAATTCCTGATGAGATTGTCCTAGAAACCGAACCTTCTGATCTTGAGATACTTAATGAATGGTTAAATACAACATTACAGGGTAAGGTAAAATTCATTGTCCCCAGAAAATCAGGTGAACTAAAATCACTCCTGAATATGTGTAAACAGAACGCTCTCCTGCAGCTTAAAGAAGTTCAGCTCCAGAAAATGAAAAAAGACGGGAACCTTCCCTATGTTCTTTCAGCACTTAAAAGGGATCTGAGATTAAATATACTGCCAAGACGTATTGAATGCTTTGATATATCAAACCTGCAGGGCACTGATACTGTAGCAAGCATGGTTGTCTTTGAGGACGGAAAACCTAAAAAAAGTGAATATAGAAAATTTATAATAAAAAGTGTTGAAGGACCTGATGATTTTGAAAGCATGAGAGAAGTAATTACCCGACGTTACAGCAGACTTAAAGAGGAGAACCAGCCTCTCCCCGATTTAATTATGGTTGATGGCGGTAAAGGACAACTTTCCAGCGCTGTTGATATTCTGGATAGTCTGGGGTTGAAAGATTATAATATAATCGGGCTTGCAAAACGTCTTGAGGAGATATTTTTCCCTGGATTATCAGAGGCACAAACGATCCCCAAAACCTCATCAAGTCTAAAGCTGCTTCAGCATGTAAGAGATGAGGCCCATCGCTTTGCAATTACATTTCATAGACTCCGCAGAGATAAAAGAACTTTCACTACTGAGCTTTTAGACATAGAAGGAATTGGTCCTAATACTGCTCAAAAATTACTCAAAGAGTTAGGGAGTCTTGAAAAAATAAGATCTGCTAATGAAGAAGAGCTTTCAAAAGTTGTTGGACAATCTAAAGCAAAGCTTATTAAGGATTATTTTTCTGATCACTCTAAGTGATAATTACTTCTTTTTGGTTATTTTTGCAAATTCAAAACATCTATTACTAATAATATGAACACTTTTTTCAAATTCTTTTCTGCCCTTTTTATTTGTGTCTCTATTCTGCTCAATCTGAATTGCAGCAAGAATAGTAATTCGGAAACTGTTGCCTCCTTTAATGGGAATACTATAAAAAGCCTTGCTTCAAATGCTATTAAAGGCGATAAAGGAGCTAATCAAAAACTCCAACTGTTTGATCCCGGAATGATTCCTGTTCCACAAATGCCCGATAATTTTATTGTGGATAGCCTTAAGATTGAAAATAAGATGTTTTTTTACTGCCTGCTGCAGTTCCCGGATCCCGAATATAATCGTCTGGCTTTCTATGATAACAAAGGGCAGCTTCTTTTACTTGATAAATCCCTAAATGGAGAATTGTCGCTGGCTTTTGAAGATGTTGAAGGGGTAAGAAACCTTCAGGTTGTAGAGTCATTTATTTCAAAGGACGCGCTGAGTCTGAAACGTTTATCCTATTACAGACTTGAGCCAAATTTGGTAAGGCTTTCTTTCAGATCATTTTTTACATTAGCCGCACCTGATGCCTTTTTTTCTCAGGACATTACAAAGATCAATAAAGATACAATTGTAACTTCAATTTCTATCCCTTCTAAACTAGCAGGCAATGTTGCTTCTTCAGATACTTTTATTTATGATAATTCTTTTGGTAAATATATTAGTAAAAAAAATATTTTTAATGAGGTTGTAAAACAGCAGGTAAATTCTTTTAATATATCTAAAGCCCCGAATAAGAAATAAAGGAGAATTGATACATGTATAAAATGCTTGTCTTTATCAAGCGATCCGAAGAGGGCTCTGCTTCTGAGCATTTTCAATCAAAAGTTTTGCCGCTATTACAAAAGATTTCTAATGAAAAATTAAACATTGCAAATATTGGCGGGGCTATGTTGTCAGAAGAAAAATTCAGCAGTTTTTGTGAAGTAAGCTTTCCATCTTCTGATTATTTTAACCGGCTGATGCAGACTCCTGAAGGCAAACAGATAACAAAAGAATTAGCTGCATTAAATAATGTAATCTCTGTTTTTTTTGCAGATTATGGAGGACAAAATGAATTTGTACCTGATTAGACATGCTGATTCTGAAGAAAAGAAACCGGGACAAAGTGATGCTGAACGGGTGCTTTCCAATAAAGGAATTAGAGATTTGAATGCCGCAGCTGCGGCATGGAAATCATTCATACCTGAGTTCAATTACCTTGTTTCTTCACAGCTTGTAAGAGCTGTCCAAACTGCTGAGATTGTCAGAAAGATATTTGGAATACAGCAGGAAATTATTAAGGATAAGAGATTAAACCCGGGAAGTGATACAAAAGATTTAATTGATCTGTTAAATGAACTCAAGGCCGATAATATTGCTGTTTTCGGACATGAACCTGATTTCTCACAGCACGTCTCTGCATTAATCTCAGGTTCCGGAGCATCTATTAATTTTAAAAAAGGAGCAATTGCAAAAGTATCTTTCCCTGCGAGAGTCAGATTATCACATGGCATTCTGGACTATTTAATCCCGCCTAAAACCTTTTTAAAATAAAAAAGCCAGACTAACTGACTACACAAAACAGATACTTACCACTGCTTCCTTCCGGACCTGATGGAGTTGGGCACTGATCTGTTAGCCAGGGTCTGGCAAACTTCAAAATTATATTACAAATATAACAATAGATTCCCCTTATTACAATTTCAATTAATCATTTTTTTACTCATTTAATAGAAATTCTGCAAAAGCTAAATCAAAAATATATTTTTATCTATAGAATTATATTTTCTACAGCAAAAGTTACTTATAATTTAAATTAATTAAATCTTATCTTGCTTCTTGTTAACTTTTTAATTTATTTTACCTGAGCTTATTTTGGTTTCATAGATGTTAAATTTTTTAAATCCATAGATGAATGTTGGTAATAAATATCAAACTCTTAATATTGTATCCAAATGAGGTAACATGTTAACCACAAAGAAGATCCAAACTTTCTTGTTTAGTTCCACTATTGCAGGGATGTTCTTTTTAACAACTGCCAATGTACTCCATCCTAAATGGACAACTGGTACAAATAGATTACATGAAATTAAACAGAATGATAAAGATAAGTTGATTTGCAATTCTAAGTTATGTGTGGCAGAAATAAGCGCAATAAACGAGAAAGGTGATTCTTTAAAGACATCCTGCATCAAAATTCCTTCAGAGGCACTCTTCAGATATACTTCGAAAAGAACCGGAAGTTATAAATACCGGGTGGTAAGAATCAAATCTGATTCTTTGCAGAATTTTAAGCTTAAAAGTATTCGTGTGAAGCTGATTAAAGATGATATACAATATGCATTTATTGATGGACTTAATCCTGGCGATTCCCTGTTGATAAATCCCAGAACAACTCTAAAAGAACTGGTTAAAATTGATAAGTTAGGGTTAAGAAAAGCTTTTTCAATGAAGTAATAATTTTCTCCAGGAAAAAAACCAGCTGCAAATTTTTTGATTTAATATAAAAAAAAGCCGATTCCGAATTCACCATTTTCTTGGTGACTCCTTAATCGGCCGCATATTATTGCGAGTTTTCCTTGATCAAAACTTATTTAAAACTTCCGGAAAAATCAATTTGATTTTTAATTTCTTTTCTCTTATTATCTGATATTAATATGGACTCTGAACATAGCTATACTTGTTTTTAGGGAATATTTTTTTGAAACACCTTAATAAGAATAAGGGAATAGTTATATACAGCAGCAGTTCAGTGCAATCATAATAACTGATATCAGTTACATCGAATGGATATAGTTTTTGGTGGACTTCAAGGAATGTTTTAAAATCGCTTTTTAGAAATGCCAGCCCCATTAATTGAAAATATCCGGAATAGACCAGTACCGCACAATTTATTCCTACCCAAAGGTAATAAATTATTTTTGCATTTAAATTTAGCTTTATCATGTTCTATCCTCTCCTATCTTCAAATTATTGCATAAGTTCTTAATAAAAATATCAGTGTAATCTAAATGCAGCTTGTACCGATCTATTCCATTAAGAGAAAGAATTCAAATAATGCTTTGCATGCTTCTTTCATTTATGGAAGAAGCATGCTGCTTATAACGACATAAATATACTCTCAACAACTGTGCCTGATAAGAGAAATGAAACAATAAATCAGAATACTTGATATTCTAAGCAAAAAGGCGGGTTTGTTTATTATCCATTTGGGGGTGATTTATAAAATGCTAAATTCCATGGAAATATTACTTTAGAACATGAAAGTTTTACATGTAATTATAACAAAAAAGCCTGGCAGTTTTATTAAAAACTGTCAGGCTCCAGGTTTTGAACTTGGATATTATAAAACACTTTTTAGTTTTTTGCTGTCTGCATATATTCTTCAAAACTTTTGGTTTTATAATAATCTTCCTTAATATATTTTAAGATATCCATAAACTGCTTACCTTCAATATAACCTGGGACTACAGTAATTGGTTTCTGATTTTCATCAATAAAAATTGTTGCCGGATATCCGGTTATTCCAAATCCCTGAGCTATTTGCTGCTCTGTGTAACTTTCACCTAAATAATTCATCTGGCTTTTTGACTCAGCATTAAGTTTTACAGCAATAAAATTATTACTGATATAATTAGCAACTTCTGCATTGCCATAAGTTGATTTATCCATCTGCTTGCACCATCCGCACCAATCGGTATAAACATCTATAATCATTTTTTTATTTGAAGATTTTATGTCTTTCGATCCTTTTTCAATATTAGTCCATTTAATCTCTTTATTTCCTTTACCATTTTGCGGCTTATCGGAATAAAAGGCATAAGATAAAATGACAGTAGATATTGTCAGCAATATAAAAAGTATTTTTTTCATGGTTCCCTTTTTTATCTGATTAGATTCAATTGTCTTTTTTGGGATTCACATTATCCCAAATCTTTTAAACATCAGCACCTATTTTAATATAAATTTCACTGTTTCATTAAAAACTCTTTCACAACTTATATTGTGTTCGCCTTCAAACTGGCATTTTTTAGGATCATCCTGGCAAGACTCCATACATTTCGCCTCATCAGGCAATAGAATTTTAGATTTATTTCCTTTGGGACCCCAGAGTTCCGGAGAACAACTTGTCAGCGGACAAAATATGGATAGAGTCTTTACTTTTAATGCAGCTGCAATATGCATTGGACCAGTACTTGCCGAAATTAATAAATCCAAAGCAGCAAAGTTCATTATTGATTCCCTTAATGATTTCCCTTTATTTGGATAAGCAACTTTATCAATATTATCTAAAATAGCAGGAGGATTGTTATCCGTTACAATTATTTTAATATTATTGATTTTCTTCAACATATGCAATAATTCCAGATACCTTTCCGGCTTCCAATTTGGAGCGGAATTCCCGCTGGTAGAATGAATACCAATCAATATTTCACTATCGGGGGCAAGTGCTTTCCTGATATTTACTACTTCCCCCTTTTCTGCCTCTGAAAGATGTATTTCAGTATCCAGATTATTTGCTGCAACACCAATTTTCCTGGCTAAATCCATACAGTAATCAGCTTCATGTCTTAATGGTATATACTTATGGCGCGATACGCTTTTGCAGAAAGTAATAAACTGGTAAAATTTGTACCCTACTCCAATTCGATTTCTGATGCCTGCTAAAAAAAGCATATAGTTAACCTTTTCATTTGGAAGAAGCATCAAAGCATCGGTAAATTTGAATTTGCGTATTTCTTTTATCTTATCAATAAAACTTACATCATTATCTTCCGGATCATACATAATAATTTCGTCCACATAAGGATTATTTAAATAAATATCCTTTGTATATGGCCGCAAAAGTAAGGCTACAAAACTATCCGGATACTTTCTTTTTATTTCTCTGGGTATCGGGGTCGACAAGATTACATCACCTATCCTGTCAGGCCTGGAAATTAAAACTCTTAACTGCTTATTCATTTTTTTAGAAATCTTAAATTTTTATTATTTTTTCACTATGAAAAACATTGCTATACTAACTTCAGGTCATCCCCCTAACGATGAAAGAATTTTTCACAAAATGGGTAAGACTTTTACCAAATTTGGTTACAAAGTTAACATAATAAGTTCAACTTTGAAAGCCGATAATCTTATCAGTGGTATTCACATTACTGGATTTGATGGAAATAATCTCCATTTTATTGAAAAAAAACGACGTTTTTTTGACTATCTTCTTTCTTTTAAGCCTGATATTGTTATTTGCTGTGAACCGTTTACAATTCTGCCTGCCAGTGACTATAGAAAAACAACAAAAAGAAGTATTAAAATAATTTCTGATATCACAGAATGGTATCCTGAAAATGTCGCTTTTAAGCTTAAAGGGTTAAAAAAAATAACTACTTACATTAAGTTGCTTTTATTTAATATATATACTGTTAACCTTGCTGATAAACTGATACTGGGCGAAGTTACAAAACTTAGAAGATACAATATAATTGCACCCTTCAAGAGAAAAACAATTATAAGCTATTACCCCCGAATTGAATATTTTAAGTATACCCCCCCTCCTTTTAACGGACAGGTACTTACTTTATGCTATGCTGGAGTAATTACTTTTGAACGAGGTATATTGAAACTGCTTGAGGCAGCTACAAGTATTGCAAACGCTTATCCTTCAATTAAAGTGAAACTTAAAATAGTTGGCAAATTTCAATATCAATATGAAGAAACAGCCTTTATGAAATTAATTAAATCGTGGACTAATGTAGATTTTGAAATGGTACAGTGGGGTAACTATGAAGATATTTCCGAAAAGATTAGCGATGCAGATATATGCTTTGACTTAAGAAAGAGGACTTTTGTTTACAGAAATTCACTTCCAATAAAAATATTTGAATATATGGCTTGCGGCAAACCAGTTATTTTTTCGGATATTAAACCAATACAGCGGGAACTGCAGCTCCATCTATTTGGATTTGCTGTAAATCCAGAAAATATTGAAGATATTATCGACAAAGTATCTCAGTATTTAAGTAACCCAATTCTTCTAAAAGCCCATTCATCAATAGCCAGAAAACTAGCAGAAGAGAAATTCAACTGGGAATCACTCGAAAACAAATTAGTCAATTTTATTTTCAATTAATAAATCAGACTGAAACTGTCTTTGGAACTCCTACTTTTAATACTCTCTGTATTATAATTGCAAAAACAATTATTAAAACGATATCCATAATCAAGCTATCAATCAGGCGTGATAAAACAAAAATAACTGCTGCAGAGGCTAAAAGACTTACAATCTCCTTTATCCGATAGGTAATTTTAATTTCCTTTGAAATAAAAAACAGATATGCTGTACCTGTTATATAGCTCAGCATAGTCGCAATTGCAGCTCCTGTTATACCCCACAATGGAATCATTATAAAGTTTAATAATATGTTTACCCCGAATGCAATTGCATCAGAAAGCAGGAAGTGATAGCTTTTACCGGAAACATATGGGAAAACAGAGTAAAATCCAGACATCCCCCTGAATATATATCCTATCATTATAAAAGGTATAATAACAATTCCTGGCAGATATTGAATATTAAATATATTTATTCCGGAAAGCTTAAGAGTAAATAAATTATCGATAAATAAAGAAACGCTAAGGAAAATCATCAGACTCACAGCAATAAGCTTTGATAAATTCTTTCCAAATATACTGCTGTAAGTTTTTTCTTTATTGTAAATCCTTAAAAAATATGGAGTCCATGCAGTCCCAAATGAAATAACAAAAACATTCATGATCATTGCTATTCTATATGAAAAACTATAAACTCCCACAGTATTAACATCCAGGAAATGATCTAAAATAAACCTGTCGGCTACATCAACAAGTGTTGAAAAAACTCCACCAATTAAAAGCGGTAAGGAGAATGTGAGAACTTTTTTAAGTACAGGTCCATTAATCTTAAATCTGAAATTTTCAATAAATACCGGGAACATGGCTGAGCAAACTATAGCACCTGAAAACAATTGAGCAAGCAATATCCCTTCAACCCCCTTCCTCTGATAAAAGACAAAAATCAAATTTAACAGAAGATTAAAAATTGCAGAAGCAGAAGTATAGTAAGTTACTTTTTCCGGCTGTTCTTTCGTCTTTAGAAGGTGAAGTAAAGTAGAAAATATAGTGTCCGAAAATAACATCCAAACAGCAATGAAAATAAGCCTGGAATATTCAGGACTGCTTAGCAGTAATTCTGAAATATTTCTTTGATAAACAGTTATAATAGAAGAAATAAATAAGCTTGTTACAATAATAACAGAGAAGATGCTTGAAAAGACTGAAGGTTTGTTTGCCTGGTCAGCATCTGAATAAAACTTGGAAAATCCGGCAAACAATCCGCCCTGGTAAAGTGTTGATAAAACCGCATATCCTGACATAATAAGTGCATAAACACCGAATTCATCTGTGGTTATCAGATTGGAGTAAAATGGAAGAAGTATAAAACCCAATGATCTTGAAAGAAGGTTCCCAAAAGTATACCATGCTGTCGACTTAAATAAACTCATACTATTTTAAATTCCATGCTCTTTATATAACTCATACAGTCTCCGGTTTACACTCTCATAGCCATGATATCTGCAGACCCAATCCTTTCCTTTCATTCCTAAAGAATCTCTCAAGGTTTTAGACTCTATAAGTTCGTTTAATTTGTTGTATAATTCATTCCCATTATTTGCAACAGTAAAAGGATTTTCAGGAAGCCATTGCTCATAATCTTTTGTCATATTTGTTATTGTCGGAATCCCCATTGCCAGCGTCTCAATACCTGCTTTGCCATATCCGGTGCCGCCCATAATACCACCGACCTGATCAATGCATATATCAGATGTACTCTTTATTTCAAGGACTTCCTTTCTAGGCCGGTTTTCCAGTAAAATAAATTCAATATCTTTTTCTTTCTTTATCTTTTCTATAACTGAAATAATCAGATCTGTTCCTTTATATTTTCTGTTTGTTGGTGAATGCACAATGCTCACTTTTTTACTATCCACCCAACTCCTTTCCGGAAGCTCAGATGGATCATAAGGATAAAATATGTAAGAAAGATCTTTTTTAAGAGCCAAATGATCAAATTCTGAGGTAATATTAAGATCGGAAATTTTATCAAGTTCACGCATTAGCCCCCTGGCTCGCAGATCACTGCCATAATAGCAGCAAACAATTTTCTTCCCCTGGCTTTTCCATTTTTTTGCCTGTGATGAATCTCTGAAAAAGTCCAGCCCGGCATCATAATGAATTATCTCAAAATCATTCAGATTGTATTCTTCAATCAAACTGTCAACAGAACGTTTTCTTAAGAAATCATTAATACTGAAATAGCACTTTTCAACTATATTCTTTGGCTTGAATTCAGGAGCTGTGCTTAAATTCCGGGAAGTATTCTCCCTGACTTTTCTGCGGCGCCAGATTCTTGCAAGATTAAAAACCGGTAAAGTCCAGTTGAGACTGATGTCCTCTGGGAAATTGTGAGGATTTTTATGAAAAGTGACTAACCTGGAATAATCTCCCAGTTTATTGTGCATATCATAAAAACTAAAAGGAACACCAGCAAAATTCATTGCTGCTATGTGAAGGATCTTCTTCATAAGTGAGAATACCAAAATGCAGAATGTAGAATACCGGACTTTGCAATCAACTTAATATCTCCCTTTAAACAGCACTATACATTCTGCATTAGAATATCATTTGAGATCTTTATAAAAATAATCCCGGAAAATCCCGCGCGAACCAAAATTTTCCTTAAAACGGCCTAAACCCCAGTTCGGCTCCATATTAACTGTAAAGATTCCAAAGTCCAGATATTTATAACCTTCATCCTGGTATCTTTTCATTATTTCATAGAATAACAGATTAACTCCTCTGTATTCCTGGTAAGCCTCATCATGGCTAATATAAAAGGCCAAAACCACCTTTGAATTAGCGCTGAAATTACATACCCCTGCTATCAATTTATCCTCATGGAATGCTCCCCACAGTCTTATCTTACTTGGGAACATATACTTCAATCTCATCAACTCTTCTAATGTATGTGTAGGCGTAACACCATGCCTCATCTTCAGGTTCTTTTTTAAGATTTCGTAATACTCCTCAAATCTTTCAGTCTCTACAATCTGCACTCCCTCTTTCTGCGCCTTCTTTAAAGCTGTTCTGGCTTCAGCACGGTATGTATTAGCCAATTCCTCTTTAGGAACATCTAACTGTACAACACTTGAAACTTCACGTTTTAAATAATTAAACCCGTTTCTGACGAGTGCAAAATCGATGTAATTGCTTAATTTTGATTGATATATAATAGGAGGAGGAGTAAGCTGTACCCTGTCTACCTTGAGCTTCTGGGCATAATCTAAAAGACAATCTACCAGATCATGAGCATCTTTAAAATTGAGATCTGACCTGTAAGCAAAACTGCCATAGGATGCTCCCCCATGAGAGGATAATATCTTCTTGCCATCTCTTTCAATAATAGCAGCAGGCAAAACAGAAAAAAGATTATTCTTTCTCTTTATTACAATTGAAGCATCTTTGAACCTGTCTTCAGGATGATATGATAAAAACTTCCTTGTATGAAAAATGGTGCCATTATCGGAATTTTCGATAAATTCATCCCATTCATGCTGGGAAACATTTGACGATTTTAGTGGAATATACTCGATCATAGTTATTAGAATTTAAATTTTATAGAAATAGTGTGTGAAATGCCAAAATCGAGAGTAAAAGGTGTCATCGCATAGTCGAAACTTAAATTATACCATTTTAGTCCTACTCCTGCTGTAAATCCACGATTCTCAAATCCCTGCTGATACCCTGTTCTAAGTGCTACCATATCTTCGTAAATAATCTCGGCACCTATATTTACATGTGATTCATCTGTTCCTGTATATTTCTGAAATTCCGCCCCCAGATTCAGTGCAGAATTAATATTAATAAAGTCATAGCTATATAACGCCCCAAGCCTAAAATCTGTTGGAAGTTTTGTTGTCTGAACGCGGAGCTCATTCATACTTCCGATATTCCTTACCGCTGCTGCTGCTCTTAAACCTTCAACCGGAGTCTTGTAAATAGCTCCAAAATCAAAACCAAGGCCATCAGCATTATCCGAAAGCATTCCTTCATATATATATTTTACGGTTGCTCCAATGGATACATTATCTATGATTTGAAATCCTGTAGAAAAACTTCCGGCAAAATAATTTGCATTAAATTTAGACTCAGCTTCACCAGGTCTTGTCCTTATCTCAATATCAGAAACACTGGTGGTATTTACACCGATAGCTACTGGAACTCCAAGTACTCTGAAGCCGGCTCCAAGTATCTCACTTCTGACATCCTGTATCCATTGATTATGTGAAAACATAAGTTCAGGAGAGGTAAATTCTGCAAAGAATGCCGGATTATAAAACAACGCACTTACATCATTTGCACTTGCAGCACCAATATCACCCATGGATATATTTCTCGCACCAAATCCAATTTTCAAAAATGAAAGTCCGGCTTTGCCGGCTGTCTGTGCATTAATAATTGAAGCGAAAAACAAAATAATGATAAAAACTTTTTTCATATTTCCTTTTAAAAGATATTACAAAATTACCGTTTGTCCGGTCAATAAGCAAAACAATACAAAAATAAAAAAGATGAGATTTTATATAAAATCTCATCTTTTCACTAAAAGTATGATAAACTAATTTATGCTATATTCT
>JBLNEL010000549.1:0-10012 GCA_050262615.1 Bacillota bacterium | reverse complement strand
GTAATTTTTTATAATGAAGATATAACAAAATAAAAATTCAACTCGAAATTTTTCGAAAAAACAAATTTTAATAATAAAAATCTTTCGGCTGCATATTTCTGGGAAGCGACCGGTTATGATATTAATCCCGAGTTCAACAGAATAAAGAAAGCAAAATTCAGTATGCCGGAAGTAATGACGCTGCTTCAGTGTTTTGAGATAGAGATAGAATGAACTCTAAATACTAAGCTCTAAAAACAAAACAAACTCAAATGATAAAACATTAGACAAAGAAATATACGCAGAGAGTGTCTGATCTAGAAATATTGAATTTGGCTTTATTTAGTGTTTATTCAGTGTTTAGGATTTTAGTACTTAGGGTTGGCTTTAATGGAATGTACCTCTTTTTTTCAATATTTCAAATCTTGACACCTCAGATAGAATTATATATGTTTCCTCTGAACTATCTAAGGCAAATTGCCTGGTAGTTCAAAGAATTATTCACAACCAAATGGCATAAAATGCAAGCATCAAATGAAACAGTTTTAATTGTAAGCGGAATAATCGCTTTAATTGTTGTACTATTAATATCAGCCAAAGCGCTTTTCGGCATAGTCATAATTGACGAATTGGAAGTAGGTATTGTCATCAAGAAATTTGCCGTAAAAAAGCTTGAAGCCGGCAAGTTAATTGCGCTTAATGATGAAGCAGGTTACCAGGCAGACACGCTAGCCCCGGGCTGGCATTTTTACTATTGGCCCTGGATGTACAAAGTAATAAGAGAAAGAGTTGTAATGATACCGCAGGGTGAGATCGGGCTGGTTGTAGCCAATGCAGGCGATCCGATTCCGCCAAGTCACATATTAGGCAAAGTTGTAGACTGCAACAATTACCAGGATGCGCGAGCATTTTTAAGCAACGGAGGAGAAAAGGGGCGTCAGTTAGGAATACTCACAGCAGGTACATACAGAATAAACACTGCGCTGTTTCAGGTAATTACAAGATCAAATGCAGAGTCGCACGGCATGGAGCCGGATGAACTGGTAGTCTACCAGGTTGAAGCAGATAAAGTCGGGATAGTAACCACATTAGACGGTGTGCCGATTGAGCCAGGAGAAATAGCAGGTCCGATAATTCCGGGTCATGATAATTTCCAGAATGCGAGGGTATTTTTAGAGACTTCAGGAAGAAGAGGTTTACAGGAGCAGGTGCTTTTATCGGGTTCATGGAATCTTAATCCATGGTTTGTAAAAGTTGAGCAGGTGCCGATGACAGTAATTCCGATCGGTCATGTGGGAGTTGTAATCTCATATGTAGGCAAGGAGCATCAGGATGTAAGCGGAACGGAATTCAAGCATGGCGATCTGGTAAATATAGGTCACAAAGGTGTATGGATAACACCACTTTACCCAGGAAAGCATCCATTAAATACACGTATTATGAAAGTTGAACTAGTGCCTACGACCAACATTGTATTAAACTGGGCTACAAGGACCGAAGCTCATAAGTATGATGAAAAGCTCAACTCGATAACAGTCAGGTCGAAAGACGGTTTCTCATTTAATCTGGATGTTTCGCAGATCATTCACGTTGGAGCGCTGGATGCTCCAAAGGTAATTTCGAGAGTCGGTTCGATGCAGAATCTTGTAGATCATGTTTTAGAGCCTATTGTAGGAAACTACTTCAGAAACTCTGCGCAGTCGTACACCGTGCTTGATTTTCTTACAAACAGAAGTGAGCGACAGAAAGAAGCTGCAGAATTTATTGGTCATGCAACGAAGGTTTATGATGTTCAGGCTGTTGATACTTTAATCGGGGATATTACTCCGCCAGCACAGCTTATGCAGACGCAGACTGACAGAAAGATTGCCGAAGAGCAGAAGAAAACATTTGAAGTGCAGCAGGCAGCGCAGACGCAGCGTCAGCAGCTAGTTAGGGAAACTGCAATGGCAGATATTCAAAGCGAGCTTGTAAAGTCTGAGCAGGGGGTAAACATTTCAGAACTTCAGGCAAACTCGCAGGTAAAAAGAGTAAAAGGTGAGGCAGAGTCAACGAAGCTCAAAGCAGGTGCAGAAGCCGAAGCAACACGACTAAAGGCAAGTGCAGAGGCAGAGGCAACGAAATTAAAGGGTAATGGTGAAGCTGAAGCGATAAGGGCAATTGGTAATGCAAAAGCAGAGGCATACAGAGTGGGTGTTGAGTCGCTTGGCTCAAACGAATACAGTCTATTACAGCTTATGCAGGTAATAGGCGACAACAAAGTACAGATAGTTCCGGAAGTACAGGTTACCGGACAGAACGGGCAGTCAGGCTTAACAGAGGCATTAATAGGAATGCTTTTGCGTAATCAGACTAAAACTGTAAAGGCAGAAGCTGCTAATGCTCCTATAAAGCAAAACGGAGACGGTCTGGAAAACAAAGATGAAATAAAATTAAACTAATAGGAAGAAACAGAGAAAATAATTTTCAGATATGAGTTATCCAATCTTAGAATATGATCCTTCAAGGACGGCTATAATAGAGCCGTCCATTTTATTAAAGCCAATTGATATTTCAGAATACTGTGTAATTACTTTTTTCAGAGAGGTTATTGAGAAAGTAGTATCAGGTAATAACGTAAGGAAAGTTTTTGTCTTAAAGAGCGAAGCCTCAGAAAGTCCCGTTTATGAAATTGACTTTGATGGAAAAAGAGTTGCTTTTATACATTCAGGTGTAGGGGCTCCTTCAGCAGCAGCTTTGCTTGAGGAACTGATAGCCTTAGGCTGCAGGAAATTTATAGCATGCGGGAGTGCCGGAGTTTTAGACAGGGATATTCAGTGCGGAAAGATAGTTATTCCCACCTCGGCCATAAGAGACGAAGGAGTTTCATATCATTATCTGCCGCCTTCGCGGGAAGTAGCTGCAAACCCCATGGGTATTGAAGCAATAAAAAATGTTCTTTCGAAGCACAGTATAGATTTTCTTTTATCGAAGACATGGACAACAGATGGAGTTTACAGAGAGACAATAGAAAAGGTAAACAAAAGAAAGTCTGAAGGGTGCCTTACTGTTGAAATGGAAGCTGCAGCATTTTTTGCAGTAGCAGAGTTCCGTGGTGTAGTCTTTGCGCAGATGCTTTATGGCGGCGATGATGTAAGCTGTGAAGAGTGGGATCACAGGGATTTCTTAAAGCAGCACGAAGTAAGGGAAAAGCTTTTCTGGCTATCTGCAGAGGCATGCCTTCAGCTCTAAGTAGTTTAATTGTAAGCAGCTTAGTTATAAGTGGTTTATCAGACAAATTGAATTTAATATATTCATATTACACAATTAGCAATTCAATTAATATTTTTCGGAGAGGAGAACATTTTATGCCGGAAGCTATTACAGGCAGAGCACAGATCTGCTACATTGAAAAAGGAAGCGGTAGTACTACCTTATTATTTCTTCATGGATGGGGTATCAACAGTTCTTATTGGGAAGATCAGCTGGAATATTTCAGTAAGAACTACAGAGTGGTTGCCTTTGACCTGCCGGGCTTTGGAAGATCAAGGTCTGAGAGAACTGAATGGACAAGAAAAAACTATGCTCAGGATGTCATTGACATGATCGAAAAGCTTCAACTTAAGAACGTGATACTTATAGGCCACTCGATGAGCGGGAATGTTATACTGGAAGCTGCTTTGAAAGGTCATAAAGAGATCATAGGCGTTATAGGAATTGATAACTATAAGGATATAGACGTTGCTTACACACCTGAACAAATTGAAGAAATAACAGCAATGTTTATGGCAATGACAAGTGATTACAAAAATGCAGTTCCCAACTTTGCCGCCGCAATGTTATTTAATCCGGATACGACAAGTGATGCTGTAAGAAAAAGAGTGATTGATGATCTTGTAAACTCAGATGAAAAGGTAAGTATTGCTGCGATGTATGATATGATCGATTACTTTAAGATAGAGTCACAAAGATTATCTGAGTTAAATTATAAGCTGTATCTGGTCAACAGTGACTTTGGACCTACGAATGCAGCGGGTCTGGAGAAATACTGTAAAAAGTCATATGATGTCAATTACATTCATGCCACAGGACATTATCCAATGGTTGAAAAGCCGGAAGAGTTTAATAAAACACTTGAGCAATCAATAAATAAATTGATAAGTGAATTATCGATAAATGTGAGTATCTGAAAAATAAAATGACTTAACTTAAAAGATTGCAAGACCGGCGTTTATGGTCCAATCGCTGCTTCTATGATCAGCTTCTTTATTAGAATAAAAAATATTGTTTGCACTGCCGGATGAGGTCTCAAATCTGTTTGTTATGTCAAAGTTATACCTGATTTCAATTTGCAGCTCATGAGAGAAAAGTTTGCCGGTTGATATGCCGGCACCTAAGGCAGTCCCAAATACGAATTTATTATAATGGCCGGATATATTATATTGTTTTCCTCCATATTCGTCATTTATATCACTGAAGAACTTTTCTTTTTGTGAGTCAGCAGGAAAAAGCATGTCGAACTTTGGACCGAATAAAATATATGGAGTAAAAGCAGCTTTGGCAAGGTTTAACCTGATCAAAGCTGCCATTTCAAGGATTTTCATTTTCTCAACAGATGAGAGTTTTTTTTTATAAGTGGAATATGTTTTCTGATCATAGAAATGAACTTCGTTATCTTCTTCAGATGCAGCGGAAATATAAGAGAGCTCATTATTCAAAGAAAAGTTTTTTCCAAGCGGATAATTATAGAAAATTGCTGCTGCAAAGCCAGGTACTTCCGAGCTGCCCAAAGCAGTACCGTTGGAATAGCCTTCCTTATTAACAGTTCTTGTCTTAAATCCATAAACATAACCAATGCGTATTCCATATCTATGAGAAGAATTATCGCCGAACAATTCCTCACGGCTTAATTTTCTATCAAAGCTGAAGACATAATCATCGCCGACAATGCCACCTATAATACTTCCAAGTACCATACCTGGAAGAAAGCCAAGTATGACACCTGCTCCCTGATTCGGATGATTGCCTGAATTTGATTTGTCGCCAATATCATTGATTAAAAGTCCACCTAAAACTCCCCCGAGAAGAGCGCCTATTCCCATACCTTTGGCTATACTGGCTGTTCTTTTTGTAACAGACAGATTTTTAAGTTCATCAACAGGCAGAGAGAAACCTTTATCGGTATAATTAACAGTATAGAGATCCAGGTAATTCTTCTGCCTGATGACTCCTTTTAGAGAGTCCTGGTTTATTACTACTTCTTCAGCATTAAAGGTTGAGTCTTTTGTTTCAATTCCGACAGTTCTGCTTTCTGTCACATCGTTAATTCCGGCATAAAACTGGTCTGTATTTTCAAACTCATCTTTTGAGATGTTGTAAGTACAGCCGGAGATAAGAACTCCAGATAGAAACAAGATGAAGAAGCAGAAAGATTTCATAAGTTCGCCATAGAGCATTAAAACAAAAATAGTAAATAATATTTATTCGTTCATCCAGCCCAAGGTTTCAAAAAGTTTAAATGAAAGGCTGATAACTATTGATAAGACAGTAGCAAGGGCCATTCCTTTCAGAGAAACAGAACCAAAGACGATTTGAGCGCCGCTGATGCCGATTACAAGAACAAAGGCAGTAAGTATCAGGTTTTTAGGTTTGCTATAATCTATTTTTTCTTCAACAAGCATTCTTATACCTGAGGCAGCAATTACGCCGAAGAGCATAAGAGAAACTCCGCCCATTACAGGAAGGGGAATAGTCTGGATTGCTGCAGCAAACTTGCCGAAAAATGAAATCAATATTGAAATAACAGCAGCACCGCCTATAACCCAGACGCTATAGACCTTAGTAATTGCAAGCACACCTATGTTTTCACCATAAGTAGTTGTCGGCACTGAGCCAAGCAGTCCTGATAAGGTTGTTGATACACCATCACCCATAAGTGAGCGGTGAAGTCCAGGATCTTTTACAAGGTCTTTTTCAACTATGTTGCCTGTTACGATAAGATGTCCAATGTGTTCTGCAATAACTACAAGAGATGCAGGGATAATAATTAAAATTGCAGAGATATTGAATTCAGGAGAATAGATCGTAGGTATTGCAAACCAGGGTGCATTGCTGATTGCATCGAAATTAACTATTCCCACAAAAAGCGATATAATATAACCGGCTACTACACCAATAAGAATCGGTATAATCTTCATAAAACCTTTGAACAATACAGAGCCGAGTATAATAATTGCAAGTGTGGAGATTGAAACAAAGACAGTACGAAGATCAATAGGCTGATTGTTCTTTGCTACAAGTCCAGCCATATCAGCAGCCACAGGTGCCAGTTCAAGTCCAATGATTGCAACAATTGCTCCCATTGCAGCAGGTGGAAAAACAACGTGGATCCACTTTATGCCGAGATATTTGAACAGCAAAGCTACTATGATAAATATAACTCCTGAAACAACAAAGCCTCCTAATGCTGCATTATAACTATAGCTTCCCATTACAAGAAAAACCGGAGAGAGGAAGGCAAAGCTTGAGCCTAAGAAAGCAGGGATCTTTCCCTTAGTGATAAAAATATAGAGCAATGTTCCAATACCATTCATCATAAGAACGGTTGCAGGGTTGATCTTAAAAAGAATCGGAACAAGCACAGAAGCGCCAAACATTGCAAAAAGGTGTTGAAAACTTAACGGAATGCTTTCAGCCAGCGGCAGTTTTTCGTTTACGTCGATAACACGATTAGCCATTTAACTCCCAAAGATTAGATTTGAAATAAGAGGAAAAAAATAAAACTACGGTACCAAAAGTAGGGAATTTTATATATATCAGACAAGATTATTTTTACCTGCTCCAAGTAAAATTCTTTAAATATTTATAAATGTGAAGCAATTTAGCTAAAAAAATAAGGTGAAAATTCTTCTAAAGGTGCAAATTCAAATTCATTGATGACGCAAAGGAGAATTAAGCAATAGTCATATGGTTACATAAAGCTCAAAACAGGACAAAACCTGCTTTTTTGTGATTTTTTTAAGAAATTACGTATAGATAAAGAATTTTACACTAAAAAGACAGGAGCGTGTTTTGATAAATTTTGTTGCCGGAGTCAAGATGCCTGAGAAAGCGGCAGGGGCGGCATGGTGGTTCATATTCAGGAAGGATGAACTTCTTATTTTAGCAAAGGAAGATGAGACAGAAAAGCAGCCGGATGCAGAAATGCTGCCACAGGAGATAATACCGGTTTTTGAAGACCCTTCAGAGGCTGGCTTAACTGTATTAAGGACGCAGTATTTAGGGAGTTTAGGCGGGAGGCAATGTTTTTCAGCTGAAGTAAGCCCATTGCAGTCTTCGCCGGAAGGGATGGCTTTCAGGGGTTTAAGGTCGCTGCTTTCTGTAGTTGACAGTGAAATTTTTGCAATAGCCGGAAGGGCATTTCAGGTGATGGACTGGGACAGGAATCACCAATTTTGCGGGCGCTGCGGCACGCCTACAAAAGAAAAGGATGGAGAAAGAGCAAAAGAATGTCCAAACTGCGGGCTTATAAATTATCCAAGGATCTCCCCTGCTGTAATAGTTGCGGTAATAAGGGATGGGAAAATACTGCTAGCGCATTCAGGGAGGTTCAGGACGAAGATGTTCAGTGTTTTAGCGGGGTTTGTTGAAACAGGAGAGACATTTGAAGAATGTGTTAAAAGGGAAATAAAGGAAGAAGTAAATATTGAAGTAAAGGACATCAGGTATTTTGGAAGTCAGCCCTGGCCGTTTCCCAATTCAATAATGATAGGTTTTACAGCCGAATATTCTTCAGGGGAGATAAAAGCGGATGGTGAGGAGATACTAGAAGCCGGCTGGTTCAGTCCTGATGATATGCCGCCGATACCGGGGAAATGGAGTATAGCAAGGAAACTAATAGACTGGTTTATAGACTCGGGTAAGAAATAAAAGACAGATTGAAAGAGTGACAACATGCCTGAAAGAGTGACAGGCCAAAATCATGACAGGCCAAAATCATGACAGGCCAGAAAGAATTACAGGTTAGAATAATGACAGATGGATTGAAATGCCGGAGAAAAAAGTAATCTAGAAAATTAGTAATCTAGAAAATTAGTAATCTAAAAAAGAGTAACCGGAAAAAACTAATAGGCAGTAGAATAACAGTTGGAAAAATAAAAAGAGGTGAAAGTTATAACAGGTGAAATTAAGCAATAATGTCCTTATGTTTTAAGATTATGAACCGTACATATAGCAAAAATTGTTAGATTATAATTAAGCGGCACTATTTGTAAAGTTATAATTATTCAGATGGAAAAAATTTTGTTGAGGAACATTGCAGATATAAGGAAAGAGTACCAGTTAAAAAGTCTGGAAGAGACTGATGTCAGGGAGAATCCTATTGATCAGTTTCAGGTATGGCTTAAAGAAGCGATGGATGCAAATTCAGATGAGCCTACGGCAATGACGCTGGCCACATCGACAAAAGACGGACGTCCGTCGGCAAGGATAGTACTGCTTAAGAAGTTTGATCAGAAGGGTTTTGTTTTTTATACGAACTACAACAGCAGGAAAGCGAACCAATTGAATTCAAATCCATTTGCGGCGCTTGTTTTTTTCTGGCAGGTACTGGAGCGTCAGGTAAGGATAGAGGGGACGATTGAGAAAGTCAGTGCTGAGGAGTCAGATGAATACTTTTTAAGCCGGCCCGAAGGGAGCAAGTTAGGTGCCTGGGCATCGCCGCAGAGCCAGAAAATACCTGACAGGAAGTATCTTGAGACGATGGTCTTAAGCTTCCAGTCGCAGTTTGGTGAAAAAGTAACCAGGAGGCCTGAATACTGGGGCGGTTACAGGTTAAAGCCATTTTTAATAGAATTCTGGCAAGGTCGGTCGAACAGGCTGCATGACAGGATCCAGTACAGGCAGATAAACGGTATCTGGAAAATAGAAAGGCTAGCGCCATAAATAGAAAGGCCAGCGCCATAGTTTGAAATTTTAAGTTTAATATAAGCGTTTGAAATAAAGATAGTTTTCCGGGCAATTTGATCATATGAGCAGAGCTGTAAAGATAAAAATGTATAACGACAGATGGAGAGTGCAGATTGGAAAGTATGAATGAGCAAAATACAAACCAGCCAAATGAGAACCGAAAAATGCCGGTCCTGTTTATTGGACATGGATCCCCGATGAACATTGTCCTTCAGAATGAATTTACAAGAAGTCTTGAGAAGATGAAGGAAAGAATGCCAAAGCCAAAATGTATAATGGTAATATCAGCGCACTGGTTAACAAAAGGAACATATGTTACGTGCAGTGATAAGCTGATACAGGGTTTTGATTTTTATGGTTTTCCCGATGAATTATATAATGTTCAATACAACCCAAAGGGTTCACCTGAATATGCCAGGGCTGTTATACAGCTCTCCGGTCCCGAGAACAGGATAAAGTGTGAATATTCCAGGGGGCTAGATCACGGTTCTTGGGCCATATTAAAGCTTTTGTATCCTGATGCAGACATACCTGTATTACAGTTAAGTATAGATCAGACCAAAGCTCCGGAATATCATTACAGACTAGCGCAGAAGCTTTCTGTTTTAAGGGAGAGGGGTTTTCTAATGATAGGCAGCGGAAATATTGTACACAACTTAAGGACAATAGATTTTCAGAACATAGATGCAGAGCCATTCAGCTGGGCAATTGAATTCGACAACAAAGTAAAAGAGCTGTTAAAAGGGAGGATGCACAAGGAGCTGATGAATTACAAGGAATACGGAAACATTGCCACGATGTCGGTACCTACGCCCGAGCATTACCTTCCGCTTTTATATACAATCGGTATGCAGAGTGAAAGCGACAAGCTGGAATTTATATATGAAGGGTTTCAGAACAAGGCAATATCGATGAGATCTTTTATAATAAGCTAAAAGATCTTAAGTCAAATAACTTTGGGTTCTTTTTGCTAATTTTGCAGACGCAGAGAATCAGGTTTTATTTAATTCAAATTTAACAGAGCGTTAACAGATATGAGCAAAAAGATAATCACAGAGATAAATATATATCCCATCAAATCGCTCGG
>JBLNEL010000548.1:0-2753 GCA_050262615.1 Bacillota bacterium | reverse complement strand
CAGATTTGTGATGAGATGGATTTAAGGTTTAAGGAGAGTGCAGGGCAGGAGAAGTGAAATTGGGGATTGAAAAGCTGTTCGTAAAGGAATGTTCGTATTAAAAAACAGAAAAACCGCCCATTTAAGGCGGTTTTTCTGTCTCAGATTCTCATCCCCTCCTTAAGATTATTAAATTATTTATTTCCCGCAGGCAACTTTTCTTACTATTTTGCGTCTAGTTAGTAAATACACTTTCAGGTCTTATGCAGAATAACTCAATCATAGACTTCACCCTTACTTATAATAAGTTCAAAGAGCCTCTCTTTAACTATGTCATAAAGATCGTCAGATCTGAAATGCTGGCAGAAGATATCGTTCATAATACCTTCATGAAGCTTTATGATAATCTCAATCACATCAGAAACTATGAACGAATCGAAATATGGATCTTTACTACTGCCCGCAATGAGGCATTCAGCCATTTCAGAAAGAAAATTAATAAGTATGAACAGGACATAGAACTGATAGGGGAGAAGGCCTCATCGGAAAACTTTTATAATGAACTTGAGACTAAAGAACTGATCGATATAGTAGAAAAGGAACTTGGCAGAATGGACCCTTCACAAAGCGAGGCCTATTACCTTAAGGAATATTCTGACCTTAGCTATAAGAAAATTGCTGAGATCATGAATATTACTGAAGACCTGGTGAAAAGCCGCATCTTCAAGGTCAGGCAGAAATTAAGAAAAGCACTGATAAATCTTGAACGATAAAAATATAAATATTGAACACTGGAAAAGAGGACAAACAATGAACTGTGATGATATTAAAATGATGATAAGCGAATATCTCGATAATGAACTCCCAAAAGAAAAAGATGGAATTCTCTTTACTCATCTTTCCTCCTGCTCTGAATGCCGTGAGGAATTTAAGTCCCAGAATATAATTCAGCACCAGGTGAAGCTTCATAAAAAACAGGTGCCCGACAGGCTTGAAGAGCGCGTCTTTAATTCAATAAAGCAAAAGCAGAACCAGCCCTCACAAACCTGGCTTACCAGGCCGATGCCTGTTTATGTCAATTACCTTTTGGGAATTGTAATTATCCTTATCGCACTGTTTTCATATATGCAGATCAGCGCACTGCGCTACGACCTGAATAATTTCCAGGACAGATACGACACTGCTATTGAAAGAATTCAGATCCAGTCGCAGCAGATGAACTTAATGATGAACAATATGCCGGCTGTCCGGATAACCAGCAATCCGGCAAAATTATAAAAAAGGGGAGCTGATTATGAAAAAAGTTATTTTTATCCCGGTTATTTGTGCGCTCATATCTTATGCAGGATGCAAAACTGATGCGCACAAAAACACAAACAATCATGAAATCAACTATGGCATTTCACAAACCTATGACTTTTGGCCGACATATGATGATATGCTTGACGTAAAGTCATCTGCCAGGGTTGATACTGCACTATTCAGACTTCAGATGAATGAACTGCTTCCGCCTGAAAAGATATTTGAACTCTTCGGTTCGGGTTATCACAATTTCTACCTTCAGCTTGTTATAAAGGAAAATGAATCAAGTTTCCGTTTATGTACTGATGCTTCTTTCTGGAGAGGCCGGGGTGAGGATACTGAAGATATGCTTTATGCCGATTCTAAAGGTCAGTTCCCCCGGCACAGGCCTTCTGTAAGATATTCGAAGAATACTGATAAAAAAATTATTCATGAGAATGCTAGTGATAACGGCAAAATTTCTGTCTTTTATTCCACTTATCCCGATGCAAAAAAAATATTTACAGTTAAGCCGGGGATAAAAAACGGCAAACCGGTCAGAAGCAGCAAACTTTATGAAATAAGTGTCTTTATCGGAAAAGATAAAAAGATCGCGCGCCCCTGGAGTATAAAGGAAGTAAATATTTCAAAATATCTGGATCATATTTATGAGAAGAATGTTGACAGGTTCTGGTACTCTACGGGACTGGCGGCTGTAAGCGTTGATGGTTTTGAATCAGTACGCAAAGCAATTTCATATCCTGAAGAAGCCTTGAAAAATGGTGTGACAGGAAGAGTAATTGTTGAGATCTTTGCCGATGAAGAAGGCAATTTTGCAGGCTATCAGCTATTAAAAGGCTTAGGCTACGGCTGCGATGAAGCTGTTATTAAGGCAATTAAAGATGTAAAACCTAAAACCTATCCGACCGGGCAGAGAAGCTCCATTATCGTTCCCTTTGAATTTGGGCCTCCGCAGGCAACGCCCATCGACCTGGCTGTACAGCTTTTTGACGTTAATCCTGACCCGAATGTTTATAACAATATCCGTCTCGGAATTATTAATAAGAACAAAACCGATAAGAACCTGGACCAGAAATACTTTGTGTATGTATATATAGACAAACACCTTGTCTTTCAGACCTTATGTAACGGTATTTCAAAATCTGATGCCCAGCAGTTCTACTGGTTCCGCTTTCAGCCCAATAAACCAGGGACATATGACTATACTGTCTACATAGACCCTGAGAACAGGCTTAACGATTCTAACCGCGAAAACAATACAGTGCACGGCGTTCTGGCAATTAAATAATTACAGTGAGGAAGGCGGCTTTTTTTATGCTGATTGTTACTTTATTTCCGACTTAATCAATTTGGTCATACGGCAGTCGCCAAATCCATAGGAGGCTGAATTTATCATGCCGACTCCCCGCTTAAAGGTCATAGAAAAACTATAATCAAAATCTCTAATTGCGAAGGCCATATACTCATCATTC
>JBLNEL010000547.1:0-4793 GCA_050262615.1 Bacillota bacterium | reverse complement strand
TTTCCTTTTGATGATTTTCATCTGGAAGACGCAACCATGCAATTGTTACACCCGTATGTGATTTTACAATCAACCGATGCTCTGTATAGTTCAGTGAGCTATAGAGCCTTGGTATATTCTTTAAATTAAGACGATAACGGAGTAATTCCAATGAAACAGGTAAAATCTGAAACAAAAGAGTATGTTGAAAAACAGGGTTCAAAAACAAATCCCGAACAGAATCTGGCAGTAGCAAAAAAAGATGACAAGCCTTCCTGGGGAGTATACTTTCTTTTAATATCAATGGCAATAGGGATGCTGTTACTTCTGTTAAAAGTATTGGGTGTCTTTTAACCATTATATTTATTTAGGGGTGGTGTAAGTGAGATTATTTTTTATTCTTATATATGTATTCTTCTCAACAGCTATTATTGCTCAGGAGCCGGCTAAGTCAATAACCAATATGGAGGCTGCTGAAAAGGAAATAAAAGCTTTTGTAACATATATTAATCTTACATATTCCAGCTACCAGCAGGAGTATGTGAAATTTCTTGAAAGAAAAAATTGCATGATTACGGAGAATTATGGGGGATATTCCATATTTAATGACATGCTTATATCCCTAAAAGACGACTATGCCAATTTCAGCAACCGAGTGTTTACAAAGTTTGCAGTAAATGATGTTGACAGTGTTATAGTAGATTCACTCTTAAATGAAATAAAATCTGTGTGGATCCCAAACTTTAAAACAATATCGAAAGTAATCGAAGCCTTGAACGAAAATAAGAAAGCTTCACTTATAAATCTTTCAACTCAGGGGAAAAGCGACATACTAACTGTAAGTCAGAAAAACTATAAAAAGTTTTTAAAAAGGCTAAGTAATGAATGGATTAGCCACTCAAGGAAGTTTGACCGGTACAATATGAGATATAACTTTTTTGCGGCTTATTTGAACATGAGCTTATAGCAGAATATGGGTAAGTCAAAAATTGATAATAGTATTTGGTGACTTAAAACAAAAGGAAATACTCGATTTGGAGTTTTCAAAGACATATTTGAGAAATTCAAGCAGGTCTCAAAGGAAAGGGTCAGGCAGATTAAAGAAATTAAAATTAAAAAGTTACGCCAATGTTCAGTTTCATCTGGCTGAAATGTGTTTTTTGAATGAGCCATTAAGAATATCGATTAAATAAATGTTTGCAGCAGAATAAGTCATTTATGCAGTGTTGAATACAATCATCTGAGGAAGGTAAATTTGTATTCAATCCATCATTCCCTCAAAAAAGAGAGGTAGTAAATGCATAAACATTCAAGGGCAAATATGGATATTATATACCGTGCATGCCGTTCATGCGACCTGAAGGAGCTTGAGTGGTTCGGCATGTTTTATAATCACAGGAGTATTATTCAAGATTCATTTAAAAGGCATAAGCTAGGCACAAATTACATGATAGTAGCTGAGGCCAACTCATTTCCTATCGCTCAGGTATGGATAGACCTCGAAAAGAAAAAACATGAGAATACTGGCGTAATCTGGGCATTACGTGTGCTGCAGCCGTTTCAGAGACTTGGGATTGGGACAGACCTTATACGAATTTCAGAAGACTATTTGAGGAGGAAAAAATACTCATTCTCAGAGATAAATGTGGAGAAAGACAATTTACAGGCGAGAAGACTTTATGAGAGGCTTGGCTATATCCCAGTTGGACAGGAGACTGAAGAATACTCTTTTGTAACTCCTGATAGAATAGTAATAAATGGGAAAAGCGTGAATTGGATTCTTCAGAAGCCGCTTGAACTTAGACTCAAAAAGGAAGTAAATAATTCTGCTGTTCAGGTTTAGAGAAAAAGTATTCAGGAGTAAGAAAAGATTTACAGGGTTTCGGGGGTAGGCGCAAAACTAAAAAATCCTGTACTGATTCTAAATAGATTTTCTGTGATTGGGGAGAATGCATTAAAGGTAAGCTGCACAATCTGGTTTTGAACAAAAATAACAAATAAGTAATTACTTATGAAAACCATAGATAAAGAAACATTAAGTAAAAACATAGATGCTGACAATATGAACAACAATAAAAAGAAAACTGTAGGGAGATTTGTTCTGCCTTTCCAAAGGTTTATCCATGCTGAATCTTTTAGTGGATTTCTTTTGATGTTTTTTGCGATTGTTGCTCTCCTTTGGGCCAATTCGGGATTTTCAGAAACCTATAATAGTATCTGGTACACAGAAATAACTCTTGGGCTAAAAGAAATTTTCTTTACCAGAGATATTCACTTCTATATTAATGATGTCCTAATGGCAATATTTTTCTTTGTCGTGGGACTTGAGATAAAGAGGGAACTGATTGCCGGTGAACTTTCCACATTCAGGCTTGCCTCGCTTCCTATACTTGCAGCTGCAGGGGGGATGATGTTCCCTGCATTAATATACACGGCTTTTAACTTTAGTGGAGTCGGAAGTGCAGGTTGGGGCATCCCGACTGCTACAGACATAGCTTTTGCTATCGGCATAATATCTCTTCTTGGAAGCAGGGTCTCAGTTGGTCTTAAGGTGTTTTTAACGGCTCTTGCAATTGCCGATGACATGGGAGCCGTTTTGGTTATTGCTGCTTTTTATACTACCAATCTCTCAATTGTATGGCTTATTTCTGGTCTTATTGTTTTTGCGCTTCTGCTTCTGGCAAATAAATTAAATATATATAGCACATCCATATACGTTTTTCTTGGGATAATACTCTGGGCTGCTATATATAATTCTGGAATCCATCCTACAATTGCAGGAGTTTTAACTGCACTAGCCATCCCGACCAGAAACAGGATAAAAGGAGAAGAGATGGAAAGGGCGATTCAGCAGTATTTAAATGAATTTTCTCCCGCCTTCAGAAATGATAGACATCCTCTTACAAATGAAAGGGAACAGGAGGGGATCTACTCAATTGAGAAAGTCTGCGAACAGGCACAGACTCCTCTTAAACGACTTGAAGATAAATTGCATCCGTGGGTTGCCTATTTCATCATGCCTCTTTTTGCCTTGGCAAATGCAGGAGTTGCATTGCGTGGGGACTTATTAAATTCTTTCTCGGGTGAAATAACTCTGGGGGTTATTGCGGGGCTTGTTTTGGGAAAACCAGTAGGGATTACTCTTTTGTCATTCATAGCCGTAAAGCTCAGACTTGCGGAACTTCCACAGGGGGGGAACTGGACGAGATTATTTGGAGTGGGTTTGCTGGGCGGGATTGGTTTTACTATGTCCATTTTCATTTCGGGGCTGGCCTTTTCAGATTCTTCTCTAATTGAGGAGTCAAAAATTGGAATATTGACCGGATCATTACTGGCCGGAATATGCGGATACATTTTGCTGAGGAGCACAAAACCTGTTTCCTAAATTTTATGTCTAATTTTCATTAAGAGGAAGCCATGATAAAAACAGAGTTCTTTGAATCAGCAGTTCAGTTAGGGTTTTACGGTACAGAAAGAGGCGGCTTGTTCGGTAAAAAGGATAATGTAAGGAAATACTGGGAAGACTTTTCTATTAAATGCACGCTTAAGCCAGCAATTCTGGAAGTATTATCACGGAAGAATAAACTGAGAATAGTTGATTTCGGATGCGGAAGCGGTGAAGGCTATGAACTTTTAACGCATATTTCACCGATTGAAAGACCTACACACAGAGATTCACTGTTAGTGCCAGAAGAAATAGAATACTATCTGGGTCTTGACATCTCACAGGCTATGGTTGGCCAGGCTGGTGCTATTTACGAAAGCCATAAGAATATGAAATTTATGCTGGCGGATTTATCAAAAGATTATCCTTTTTATTCTGAAGCCCCTTTCGATATTTACCTTTCTACTTATTCTTCTCCTTCTCACCTGACCGGAAGAGAGTTAGAAAGACTTATTGAAAAAGTACTTTGCCATACGACAGAAAAGGCATATCTTTTGCTGGACCTGTTTGGCAGATACTCGCCTGAATGGCCTGTTTACTGGAAGGAGTCTCAGGAAGAGATGCTGCCATACAATATGTCCTGGCTCCATCTGCCAAAGATTGTTAAACCAGATGAGGCCGAGGAATATTTTGTAAAGTATTGGGACAGTAAGTCGCTAAGTGAGTTAATTATTAAGGTTGCAGAAAAGCTTGAGAAAAAAGCGAGCATTACGCTTAAAGACAGATCCATTTTTGTAGGCAGGCATATAGACACAGGGTTCTATAATGGCGTAGCCCAGCCACTGCGCTATCAGGTAAACAGGCTCTTCGACAGGGATTATGAAGGCAGGGTGGATAAATTAAAAATTGACCTCTCGTATCTTGATTGCTATAAAAATGATTTTCCGGAAGTGTTGCAAAATCTTGAATGCTATAAAAATCAGTGGAATACTGTTATTAATCTATGTAAGGCTTTGATTGATAATAATGCGGGACTTGTTAAAGAATTAATTGAATCTGCCGAAACTGAGCTTTCTGAAGACCTTAAAATGCTGGCATGGCTATACAGGAACAGAGAGCGTTTCCCGGTTGACAATTTCTGGGCAAGCATAATGGGCCCGCAGCTGGCATGTGTCTTAAGAAATCTTGAGATGAATATGCCTGAAGGTTTAGGCTGTGGTCATGGACTGTCGTGTATTGTTGAGATTAACTGAAACGAAATATTACAATAAAATATAAACGAAGTAATTGCAAACACAATAAATCTGATTATTCTTGAAAAGAGTTCAACTCATTGAAAGCAGCAGAATTTTAAAGATGCCAATGTTATTAAACAAAGTATAAAACTAATACTATAGGAGAAAATGCAGGAGCTTTGAGATCAATTGAG
>JBLNEL010000546.1:0-12468 GCA_050262615.1 Bacillota bacterium | reverse complement strand
ATATTAAGTTCTTTGAATCTGAAGGTAATTATGTCAGGATACATTTTGAAAACAACAAACCCCTGATACTAAAATCATTAAATTCGATCGATGAGCGTCTGGAGCATAAAACATTCTTCAGGGCAAGCCGGAGCATTATTGTTAATCTAAAATGGATTGAAAGTATTGAGCCTTCAATTACAGGCGGACTTACAGCAAAGCTTAGAAGCGGTGAGAGGGTAGAGATTTCAAGACGGCAGGCATTAAAGTTTAAAGAGTCGCTCAGCTTATAAAATAAGGTAGTCCGGCCGGCTATTCTGAATCACCTGCCGGACTATAGGGAGAGAGAGTTTTTAGTAAGGAACAGTTATTTAATTAAACTCTCCTAAACAACACCGAAGGAAAATTAATACGATAATTTTAATTATGCTTTGGAATTTATTTTAGTGGGCATATGACTTAAGGAACGGTCAAATAGTATTTTTTATGGAGCAGGAAATTCAGCGCAGGAAGTGAAAGGAAAAAAAAGGAAGGAACAATATTCCTTCCTGCCGTAAATGAAACATTAATAACAGGTTACAACAAATACAATATTGCAGAATAACATATCTCTGAACAACTAATTAGCGAATCACGGATTACTGAAAATTACATTAATAAGCAGCTACACGTGCAAGGTTCATCAGATAATCACCATATATAGCTGAGCACATTCTTCTTACCTTTGTATCATTATCTTTCTTTGCATAAGTATTTATAAATTCCATTCCATCCGGGTTTCCTAATTTATAAAGTGACAGGGCTATCAGTATTCTAACCGATGGGTCGCTTTCTTTTTTGAACTGACCTTTTAAGGCATTCATTGTTTCTGCTACTTTGTAATATCCGGCATAATATATAGCACTTTTTCTTACTCCGTCATTTTCCGAGTTTATGTTGCTGACAAGGTTTTCGATTGCATTTTTCTTCAAATCAACATTTACCGATCCTGTTATCTCGTCAACATTAACCTGTGCCTTCAGGCTTGTGCATCCTAAAGCAAGTATAACTAACATTGCTGTTAAAACTGATTTCATCGAGTTTGAAGTGGTTGCTTTCATGACTTAATCTCCTTATCGTTTAATTTATTTCAATTCTTTTTATTTGCCTGATTATTTTGTTTACTTAATTATTTCGTTTTCTATTAATTAAGACGGCAGGTTTCAAAAAGAAGTTGTCATCAGAGAGTAAAGGTTTGTCACAAATTGTCACCAAAGCAAACTAATTGAAGATTTTTTAAAAAAAGAAGGGAACACTTCTAAGGACAGCTGTTTTCTGCTAAAAATAACAGCTGTCATAAACGTGGAATTATAAAAATATTTTCTTTTTCAGCGGAACATTGCGCAAGTGCGGCAGCTTTCCAGGGGGTTAATTCCAATGGCACACTCATCTGAGAGCACAAAGCCTTTGTACCCTTTTTTCAGCGAGTCGTAAATATAACAGATTTCAGAGCGCGTAGGGGTTGACTGCTGTGTCATATGTTCAAGCACCTGGCCTGCCATAATAACCGGCAGGTTTATTAAGGGGAGTTTTTCGCTTATCTTATCGACAGCCACGGCCATTTCTTTCAGACCCAATTCGGCACCCAGGTCACCGCGGCATACCCAAAGTTCATCTGAATAGCGGGCAATTTCTATGACGCCGTTAGTTGCACTTCCTCTTTCGAGTTTTGCTATCAGGTAGGCATCTTTACCTATCTGGCTGCGGTAAAGGGCCATTTCCTCAGCATCTTTAATATAGGAAATCGCATAGCGGATAAAATCATAGTGTCTGAACTGTCTTACTATATCAAGGTCTTTTTCACTTAAATGTTCTTTCCGAAATCCGGAGGAATTATAAGTTATTCCTTTTTTTGAAGAAATAATTCCGCCTTTAAGCACCTTTGCCTTTATATTTTTTTCGCTGCGCTCAATTACCGAAAGAACTATCTTTGCATCATTAAGTATAATCTGATCACCTGAGAGGTCAGCTGCCTTAAAAAAATCCATATGTGGTACAGGCAAAGAGTTTTCATTATCTGGAGACCGGGAGAAATCAAGGCTGATAGTTTCTCCATCAGTCAGTTCCCGGGAGGCAAATTCTCCAAGGCGCCATTTACTGCCCTGAAGGTCAAGGATTACAGGGACTTTCTTTTCACCGCTTAAATAAAACCGGTTAAGTCTGTCTACCCAGCTTAATACTTCTTCGACTGAAAGATGCGATGTATTAAGTCTGAAAGCATCAACACCAATTAAGAGCATTTCACTCCAGACTGTTTCACTTAAGCTAGCCGGGCCCAATGTGGCTGTAATCAGATAATCCATTACTTTAAGATACCTTGAAATTATTTCCCAAATATATCTGGTTTTAAGAAGAAAGTCCTCACAATAAATCAGTTTTTTAGACTTAATTTCAATAAATTTGTTTTACTTCATTCATATTATCCGGGGAGAATTAACAATGAAAATTAAAGTAGTTTTAACTGCGATCCTGATCTTTACAGTCTCCATGCAGGTCCAATCTCAGGAAACGATCAAGCTTATTGACGCTCAGAAGAATTCTGGAAAACCTCTGATGGAAGCTTTAAGCCTTAGGCAATCAAGCAGAAATTTTATTAATAAGCCGCTTACAGATCAGCAGCTTTCAAACCTACTCTGGGCAGCCTTTGGGATTAACAGGCCGGAATCGGGCAAAAGGACTGCTCCGTCGGCAAGAAACTGGCAGGAAATTGATATTTATTTAACCACTGCAAATGGTGTATATTTATACAATGCAAAGGATCACAGCTTAATAAAGATTTCCTCAGAAGATATAAGGGCCATGGCCGGGAAGCAGGATTTTGTAAAAGATGCGGCAGTAAATCTGATCTATGTTGCTGACTATTCAAAAACAGGCGATTCATCACAGGAAGATAAGCTCTTATACAGCGGAGCAGACACAGGATTCATTGCAGAAAATGTTTATCTCTACTGCGCATCTGAAGGGCTGGGTGCTGTTGTGCGCGGGATGGTAGACCGGGATATTCTGTCAAAGAAACTAAATCTAAAAGAACAACAGAAAATTATGCTTTCGCAGTCGGTTGGATATACAAAGTAAAATAAATTCAAATTTGGAAAAACAGAGAAAATAAAACGTAAAAGGGATCTAATTAAATGACAGAGCTTAAAAATAAAACAGCCATAATAACCGGCGGCGGAAGCGGAATTGGAAAAGCAATTGCTTTTGCGCTGGTTAAAGAAGGTGTAAACGTTGTAATTGCTTCAAGGCGGAAAAACCTGTTAGATCAGGCAGCAGATGAGCTTAATACATCCGGACCTGGTAAGGCAATTGCCGTTGAATGCGACTTAAGAAACACTGAAAGTATTAAGAATCTGGTAAAAGCAGCAGGTGAAAAGTTCTCAAGCATTGACTACCTGATAAATAACTCAGGACTCGGCGTACAGAAAAAGATTATGGACTGTACAGAGGAAGAATGGGATCTGGTACTGGATACAAACCTTAAGGGGGCATTCCTTCTTACACGCGAGGTTCTTCCAGAAATGATAAAAAGCCGCTCCGGATATATAATCAATATAGCTTCACAGGCAGCTAAGCACGGTTATCCAGAAGCAGGACCTTACTGCGCTTCAAAGTTCGGGCTCTTAGGATTTTCCGAGGCGCTTCAGCATGAAGTAAGGGAATATAACATTCATGTTCATTCACTATGCCCTGCTTTAGTGCAGGTACCTGCTCCAAAGAATCCTGAAGAAGTAAGGCCGGGGGTTCTGCAGACTGAAGATCTTGCAAGAACGGTTGTATTTTTATTAAAACAGCCTGGAAGAATATTTTTTGAAAATATTGGGCTGTACCATTTTTAGCCCATTATTATTATAAAATTTAATTAAGAGAGAATCAGAAGGGAATATAAAATTTCTTATGGAAATAAAAGATAAAGTGGTTATTATTACCGGCTCTTCAAGCGGAATCGGGCTTTCAACAGCAAGACTTTTTTCAAGACATGGAGCAAAACTTGCCATTGCTGCCCGTTCTGAAGATAAATTAAAAGAACTCGCTAATGAACTAAAAGGAGATATAATTATTATCCCTACTGATATGCGGGATGAAGCAGCTGTTAAGAATATGATTGCAAAGGCATATGAGCATTTTGGACGGATTGATGTTCTGATCAATAATGCCGGTCAGGGAATGCATGTGCCGGTTGAATATACAAATCTTAAGGATTACCGGTCTGTTTTCGAGCTGAATGTTGTTTCAGTTATTCTGGCAATGCAGGAAGTTATTCCAATAATGCGAAAACAAGGAGGCGGAGTAATTGTAAATATCAGTTCAGGTCTGACAAAACGAATTATTCCGACAGTAGGTCCGTATGCATCAACCAAATATGCACTTAATGCAATTACTCTTACTGCACGCATGGAACTAGAAAAAGATAATATTAAAGTAGGGCTTGTAATACCCGGAATAACAGCAACAGATTTCTTTAAGAATACAATAAGAATAAAGGGTAAAGAAGGAGATCCTGCGCTTAAGAATTACATGTCGGGCGATTCGCCGGACCATGTAGCAGAGAAAATACTTGAGGCTGTACAAACCGGGGAAGCTGAGGTTTATGCAGACAGTGTAAAGCAAAGGCAGTAGATAAACACAGCTTTTATAAGCTAAAGTTTTCCAAATACTATAGAATGCTCTCTTGATCTGAATTCTTTTTCTGATAATCAGTCATGAGAGCATTTCATTATATATTACTTACATTGAGTTGTTACAAGAAAAAACTCTCCTCTCTTTTTAAGCTAACCACATTTAACATTCAACAAGATATCAGCCCAAAATCCAGTAGGCTTTGAAAAATACTTAATTTTTCCCTTAATTTTTATAATGCTGTTATTATGTGGTTATTACAGGATGCTTTATTAAGGTTAAAATGAAGCACTAATAATTTCAGAACTAAGAGGCTAAATGGATAAAAACCAACAACAAAAAGATAAAAAAACTGATCTGCGTGAAAGAACCGAGGCAGTTTTAAGCAGATATATGAAGGATTTTGAAAACATACAGAATGAAGAAATCAGATCCTTGATTGAGGAATTACAAATCCGTCAGGCTGGTCTTGAAATTCAGAATGAGGAACTGTTACGTATACAATCTGAGCTTGAAAAATCCCGTTCGAAATATTTTGAGCTATTTGACTTTGCTCCACTTGGTTACTTTGTCTTAGATGATAAAGGTATAATTATTCAGAGTAATCTTACCGGGTCAAATATGCTCGGTATTGGCAGAAAGCCGCTTATAAGCAAACCATTTATTTTCTTTATTGCACCGGAATGCCGGCAAAATTTTTCAGATCACATCCAAAGAGTATTTCTAAGTACATTAATGCAGTCAGTTGAACTTAAGATACAAAGGCAAAATGAGATCAGCTTTTACGCAACATTAGAAAGTATAGTCATAAGGGATCCTGATAATGGAACTAAACAATGCCTTTCTGCTTTAATTGACATCAACGACCGGAAAATGGTTGAGATCTCCTTAAAAGAGAAAGAGGAAGATTACAGAAAGCTTGCTGACAGTATAACAGACGTTTTCTTTGCTGTAGATGAACACCAGAAGATTATTTACTGGAACCGGGCAGCAGAAAGTCTGACAGGTCTTCCATTCAGCAAGGCTGTAGGCAGGAATTTTCATGATGCATTCAATAAGATCTTTGATCTGGATATTGATAAAATTCTTTATCACTCACGTACTTCTGAAAGGCCGCGATTCTGTGTAGTGGAATGTAAAACTGAGAAAAGTATTATTACATACGAAGCTAATATCTATCCATATTCCAAAGGGCAATCAGTAATTCTGAAAGATATTACTGAAAGAAAGAAAGCTGAAGCTGAGATAACCAAATCGCGTGAAGAGTTTCATTTACTAGCTCAGCACCTGCTGAATATCAGGGAGGAAGAAAGAGCACATCTGGCCAGAGAAATTCATGATGAATTAGGACAAAGGCTCACTTCATTTAAGCTGAACCTGGGCTGGATCAGGAATGCCCTGCAAAAAGAAGGATCACAGTTAAACAAAGAAGAATTCCGCGACGAGCTGAATCAAATGTATTTACTTGTCGGTGATACAATTAACATGATCCGCAGGTTTGTAAAGGACTTAAAACCAACATTGCTTGAAAGCCTGGGATTATTAGATTCAATAAAATGGTATCTGAATGACTTTTCTGAGAGATTCAGGATCAAATACCACTTCTTTACTAATCTTGAGGATGAGCAGTACAGTCAGCAGGTAATTACAACACTTTTCCGGATACTGCAGGAATCACTTACAAATGTTGCCAAGCATTCAAATGCCACACAGGTTGAAATATCGGTCGAGGAAAAAGGTAATTCAATGATCTTAAAAGTCCAGGACAATGGAGTTGGGATAGAGCCAAGTACTATCGGGTTAAACCATGGATTTGGCATTATTGGAATGCGTGAACGCGCCGCACTATTAAATGGAGAATTTAAGATTTCCGGATTACCTGGCAATGGAACGATTGTCGAAGTAAAAATCCCGATCCGGGAATAGGAAACTCCCGGAGTTTTTTAGCTGCCAGTCCGCAACCAATAATTCCAAGTTTAATTTTTTTCATGACTTTTATACTCCTCCTGCTTAAAAAAAAATATTTCAGAGAATTACTTAGTAACGAAGTATCCTTTTGCAAGGACTTCTATTCTGTAGAGACTTTTTCCTGCGGTAATATATAAATAGTTTTTATCTGAATGTCTGCTGAAAGCAAGGTTAGTGGGGATTTCCGGAGTTGCGATATAGTCTAATTGTTTTCCTTCAGGAGAATAGACATATATTCCAGGATCATTTTCTTTTCTTACAGCGACATAGAGATTTCCATTTTCATCCACAGTAATTCCGTCAGGTCCCTCCTCAGTTCCATAATCAACGAAAGTATTTTTAAGGTGTGCCTGGCCTTTATCATTCAGCTTATAGGCAAGAATTGCCATATTCCACATTCTTTTCTTTTCAGCAGTCGAATCCTCTTCAGTTCCTTCATCAAAACATCCGACGTAGATTGTAGTTTCGTCAGGTGAGACAGCAATGCCGTTAGGCATACTGACGTCTGAAATAATCAGTTCAACTTTACCATCCGGATCAACTCTATAGACTCCCATTACGGGCTGATCAACCGGTTCGTGGCCAACATACCTCGGGTCGGTAAAATAAATCCGGCCTTTTTTATCAATTGTCAGATCATTTGGTGAGTTAAAAGGTTTGTTATTAAACAGTCCTGATAAAATGCGGCTTTTTTGTGTTCTCCAGTCAGTCTCAATAATACATCTCAGGCCAAAGTCGGCTCCATGGGCAGTTATCATATTACCAAAAGGAGTAAACTTAATACCATTTGACATTCCGCTTGGAGAGCGGAATATTATAGTCTTAAGAGTGCGCGGGTCAAACCTCCAGATATGTCCTGCCTGAGCTCCTGATTCCGAAGTAAATGTCTGATCGCTGAAATATATAAAACCATCAGGGCCTTCAGCAGGCCCTTCGGTTGAGAATCCACCATCAAAAACTTTTTCAAGTTTTGAGTTATCTGCCAGGATCTTTACTTTTCCCTGGGGAAAAAGAATTGAGGTAATTAGAATCAGGGAAACCATATGAAAGAAGAGTTTTTCCATAGCAGTGTAATTCCCGGAAATAATTAAATATGGTTATTTACGTTTACGCTGAATTGCCTTAACCAGTTCTTCCTTATTCATTCTGCTGCGCCCGGTTATATCAAGCTGTTTTGCCCTGTTCATCAGTTCATCTTTAGTGCGCAGTCTCAGGTCTTTCAGTGGATTTCCGGTGCCCTGAGTTTTCTTATTTGGAGTCTCGCCTTCTTCGCGTCTTCTTTTATTAACTGTTCTGGCTGCAATTTCCTTAGCACGTTTTGTATCCTTGCCATATTTCTTCTGACTTTTCTTTATCTCTTCATATTGCTTTTCATCTTTTTTATTCCACGATGGCATTTTGTATCCTCCTTTTATTATATGCGCCATATAAATAAAGTAGGCCAGCAATATAGCTTTGTCAATTCAGATAAAATTCACTTCAATGCTGAAAAGAGGTAGCCTATAAAAGTCACCATCAATAAAGACGCACCCCATAAAGCCGCGGGATCAGGATATTAATCCTTTTTCTTTATATAGTACTTATATATGTGATAGCCTGCAAGAAATGCCGCACCTGAGATCTGCACCATGCCAAGCACTTTCTGCATCTTTGTGGGTCTGGTTTGTTCATAAAAGCCGTAGAAGGAACTCATCATCTTGTTTCTGTTGTAATTAAGAAGATTGTTCTCAGCAGCTGAGGAAAGATATAAGTTGTGGTAAAATATTGTCTGATCGTTAAGGTTATTTACCGGAAGATTAAGATTAAGAGGAAGTGAATTATCAGGGAAGTAACTCATCTGATTTAACTCAAAAGAATTTAACCGAAGCAGAAACAAATTTTCAGAGCTATTGCCCGAACTATTATTTTTCTCCAGTATCTCTGTACTGTGATATGAGGAATCATTCTGCTGGCAGTTTGCCTTATATGAAATAAAGCAGATGAACAGTATTGAAAGAAACAGTTTCATATTAAAATCTGCCTTAAATTTACTTTATTTAAATATACAAAGTATTTGACAGATTAATTAACTGAATGTTCCCATCACAAAGTTTCACTATCCAAAGGCTTAACTGCCGAAGAGCAGTTCCCAGATGTTCTTCTGGTGTTTTTTATTCTGCTGCTGCTGATCTCTGCGGGACTTCCAGTAAGCGTTATATTTTTCCTGGGTCATAATACCAACAGGTCCTTCATATATTCCGCCGTCTATGTAGCCATCATATACTCTGACAGCAATAACATTATCTTTCTGAAGGGCATCAGCAGGAATAAAATACCCTCTGAAGCGCTGCCAGTCATAATCATTTGTGCCTTCATCATGAAGATTTCCTGTCTGGCCGATAAGCCTGCCGTTCAGATAAGTTTCATCCTTATCGTCAATTTTTCCAAGGAGCAGCACTAAAGTTTTTCCTTTAAGATTATCCGGCAGAGTAAACTTCTTTCTGTACCATGCAAAGCCGTCGTAATTCTGATAATGCTGTGATTCCCATGTGCCGGGGACAATAATTTCATTCCAGTCTTTGTCGTTAAAGTTCTTTTCCTTAGCCTGCATATTATCATCGACATGGAACTTCCAGTAGCCCTCAAGTACGATATCAGGCTGGACAGGAAATTCAACCGCATAAATTCCTAACTCACCCGACATTATGCCGCCGCTCATCTGTGCATCATATACCCTTACAGAAATCACATTATCTCCGTTTATCTTCAGCAGGCTCTCAGGCAGCGGATATCTTCTGTAAGCAGTATAAGCAGTATTATAATATGGCGGAAACTCACCAGAGGAGCCGACCAGTTTTCCATTTACATAAACTTCATCAACATCATCAATATAGCCCATATGGAGGTAAAGAATTTTGCCGGATAAATTAGACGGGCAATAAAAATGTTTTCTATACCAGGCATAACCATCATAGCCATTAAATCCCTGCTCTTCCCAGGCCGAGGGAGCTTTTATCTCTTCCCATTCATGGTCATCAAAATCCGGGCGGCTCCATTTTTTATCATCGCCGATTGAAAATCTCCATTTTCCTTCCAGATATACGTACCTTTTCTCGCGTCCCTGCTGGGCAGAAAGGTTTAAGTTTAGGCAACAAAATGAAACGATCAGGCTCAGATTGAGCAGATTGATTAACTTTTTAATCCGGGAGAGTGTAAAAGCTTTATTCATTGTATAATTTTCATGTTTTATAATAGAAAAATAAGGTTTTTCAACTTACTGCAAGTCACTTACGAGTAATTAATTGTAAAAAATTGTCACAAAGCCCACTGTTTTTTTATTACCTTAAAGCAAGTTTGCTGCTTTTTGAGCTCATATACTCATTATATATTGCAGAACACATGTGTCTTACACCGGAATCCGGATCATTTTTAGAAAGTTCATAAACTATGCTTAAGCCTTCTTTATCTGCTAACTTATAAAGAGATAATGCTATAAGTATCCTGACAGAAGGGTCAGATTCTTTTATTAATTGAGCTGATAATTTTCCTGCAGCTTCTTTTACTTTATAGCAGCCGGCATAATATACTGCTGTTTTCTTTACTCCAGGATTTTCTGAGCTTATATTTATTACCAGGTTTTCTACTGCCTTTTTCTTTAATTCAACATTACTAGCTGAGCCTGTTATTTCGTCTACATTTACTTGTGCGAAGACTGCGTTTGACAATACCAAAAGAGCTGCAAGAGCAAGGCTAAGCAATAAAAGAGTATTTGATCTTAATGAATTTTCTGATGCTGTTTTGTGTGATCCCGTTTCCATTTTTCATCTCCCAATGTTTTAATAGTTTATTCAGTTTACTTTAATTTTTCTGATTTCTACCTATTAAGACAGGAGATGTAAAAGGAAAGTTGTCATATGGCAGTAAAGGTTTGTCACAAGTTGTCACAAAAAAGCCTGTAACTTAAGCCAATTTAAAAACAAAGAGCCCCTGTTTAGATCAGGGGCTGCTGCATATTTTCTAAAAGGAGGGGCAAAAAACTTAGTTTTCGAGAAGTTTATAGCCAATTCCATGCACCGTAAGAATGACCTGCGGGTGATTAGGATCGGTTTCAACCTTCTGCCTTAGTTTAAGAATAAAGTTATCAACTGTGCGTGTAGTTGGATTTTCTCCATAGCCCCAGATTTCCTTTAGCAGGTCATCACGGCTTACGGTTTTATTTCTGTGGTCATAAAGATACTTTAATATTTCAAACTCCTTATGTGACATCTGCACCTGTTCTCCGTCAGTATAAGCATTATATGACGGGAAATTCACATCAATCCTGCCGATTGCAATAAGTCCGCCTTTTTCGCCTGATTGCGGAGAAGAGATTTCACCGCGCCTTAAGACAGCCTTTATTCTTGCAAGCAATTCTCTGAGGCTGAAAGGTTTAGTAATATAATCATCTGCTCCAAGCTCCAGGCCCAGCACTTTGTCTATTTCCTCACCTTTTGCAGTAAGCAGAATGATCGGTGTCGTAATGCCTTTTTTCCTGGCTGTTTTGCAGATTTCAAATCCGGACATATTTGGAAGCATTACATCAAGCAGAACAAGATTATAGCTATTTTCAAGGATTTTCTTCAATCCGCCATTGCCTTCTTCTGCAAAATCGACTTCATAGCCCTCGAACTCCAGGTTATCCCTGAGTCCCATGCGCATATTAGGCTCATCTTCGACTATCAGAATCCTGCTCATTTTTTCCCTCACTTATCGGAATAATTCATTTAGTTATTTTTTATATTAAAGTTCAGTCTGAATGTACTTCCCTTATCCGGAAGACTGGATAATGAAACGCTGCCTTTGTGAGCTTCCATTATATGCTTTACAAGTGAAAGTCCGAGTCCCGTGCCTTTTGTATTATGCACATTTCCACTTGTTACTCTGTAGAACTTCTCAAATATTCTTTTCTGATCATCTGCCGAAATCCCAACGCCCTGGTCTTTTACTTCCACAAATACACTGTCATTATCAACACCGGTCATTACACATATTTCTTTTCTCTCTTTGCTGTATTTTGCAGCGTTATCGATCAGATTAATTACAGCTTCAGAAATTGCCTCGCCATCGGCTTTTATAAGGGGGATATCTTCGCCTGCTTCAAAGGAAAACTTAAAGCCGTTGTTCTGAAGGTGAAAGCTATAGGTATTGTATACTTTGCCGACTATTTCATTAAGGTCCACATTATCGAAACTATATTTCCTTTTGCCTGCTTCTATTTGTGAGAAGCTTAGAATTTTATTAACGATCCGGCTGAGTCTGCTGGCTTCCTGGCTAATTATACCGTAATATTCTTTTTTCCTTTCATCAGATCTTACCCTTCCCATTTCAAGAGTTTCAGCAAACATGCTGATCAATGCCAGTGGTGTTCTTAATTCGTGTGACACATTTGAGACGAAGTCAGACTTTATCTGTGCGAGCTGAATTTCTTTTTTAATATTCCTGAAAACAAACCATACGCCTGCGATCAGTACAATGTTAAGCAGGCCAATAAGTCCCAGGCTCATATAATATCTTGACTTAACGAGCTGCTGAATAGTAGTGCCTTTCAGTGCAATGCTTAAGTTATAGGAGGGAAAAAGCCAAAGCTGTTTTTTAATATTTATTCGGAGGTCGCTTATACTTTCAGTAGCATAGATTTGCCTGTTGTCGGTTCCCTCGGAAACCATTATAATAAATTTTCCCTGGGAGACCTCCTGAAGTTTAGGGGCAAGCGTTTTTCTTACAAAGCTTAACGGGTCAATAAACAATCCGCAGATTGTCTGTGTATTGTTTTCATTATCAAGAAGAAATATAAGAGCAATTGAATTGTTCAGTATACTGCTCTGAATCGCTTCAATTTTTCTATAG
>JBLNEL010000545.1:0-15470 GCA_050262615.1 Bacillota bacterium | reverse complement strand
GATAGCTAATATTAAAAAGATTACTTCAATCCGGAAAGATTATTTATTCCGGAATAATTGTTCTGTTAGATTGCTTAATTAGTTTGAAAATAAAAAATCCCCTTCTGTATAAGACTGAAGGGGATTTTTCTTTTTAAAGTACCTTATGAATCTGTAAATTATTCACTTGGATATTTATTCATTTCCAATATTTTATTCACTTTCATAATTTATTCACTTAAGGTTTCCCAGCCGCGTTTGTTTAATGCTGTGTAGATTATTGCTCCGAAGACCAAACCAACAGCTACAAATAGGATTCCGGTTGTAACTTCACCAAGTATTATCTTTCCAACTCCGAAGAGCATTGCATAGATCATTATTACACCGCTAACCCAGTTCATAAGATTGAACAGACCATCCTTCTGTGGAGCAATATCTGTCGCTATACTTGCGATCGGACCCCACATAGTTGGATTAGGACGAACCCTTCTGTAAAATGAAAGAAGTTTATCCTGTGGTTCCGGTGCTGTAAGAAATGTTACTGAAAGCCATACTACGGTAGTAACTGATACTGTGATCAGAAGCAGATATGCAAACTGTTCCGGATTACCTTCATCGAGCTTATAACCAAACTGAAGTATTAAAGATGTGATAAAAGCAGCAATCATCGCTGAAATTTCACTCCATGCATTAATTCTCCACCAGAACCAGCGAAGTATATAAACCAGACCCGTACCTGCACCAATAGCCATAAGTAAACGCCATGCTCCGCCTATGGAATCCATGTAGAATGTTACAACAGCCGAAGCAATCATTAAAAGCATTGTAACTAACTGTGAGAACTTAACGTAATGTTTCTCCTCTTTTCCGGGAGAAAATCTTCTGTACACGTCATTTACCAGATAGCTCGCCCCCCAGTTAAGCTGTGTGCCTATTGTTGACATATATGCAGCAGCAAATGCAGCAAGCATTAATCCGCGGAAATATGCCGGCAAGTCGCTGATTAATATCCTGATATAGCCTGATTCAGGATCTGCCTGAAAAGCAGGATCATTCTGATAACGTACTACAGCTACAAGTGCAACCAGTATCCATGGCCATGGACGGAGAGCATAGTGAGCAATATTAAACCAGAAAGTTGCAAGAAGTGAATGCTTCTCGTTTTTGGCACAAAAGATTCTCTGAGCTACATATCCACCGCCCCCTGGTTCAGCTCCAGGATACCAGGAAGCCCACCAGTTTACTGCTATATAAACAAAAAAGGTGATCATTGGCATCCAGGCTGAATTAAGATCCGGCACAAACGATAAGATCGAACTCGAGGAACTGCTGCGCGTGGCATCTATTGCATGAAGCTTATCGATCAGACTCCCCATTCCGCCAGTTGCCTGCACTGCATATACAGCTAAAAGAATTACCATTCCCATTTTAAGTACAAACTGGAAGAGATCTGTCCAAAGAACCCCCCAGAGCCCTGATAATGTGGAAATTGAAGCTGTAATGAACATTATTATTATTACAAAAATAAGTGCCTCTACCTTCGTGATTCCAAGTACCGACATCATTATTTTTACTATCGCCAGATTTACCCATCCCATAATAATAAGATTAATTGGAATACCTAAGTAAATAGCACGAAATGTCCTTAAAAATGTAGCAGGCTTTCCGCTGTAACGAATCTCCGCAAATTCAACATCCGTTAATACTCCTGCACGCCTCCAGAGTTTGGCATAAAAGAAAACTGTCAGCATACCGCTGAAAACAAAACTCCACCAGATCCAGTTACCTGCAATACCATTTCTTGCAACAAGCCCGGTTACAACAAGCGGTGTGTCTGCAGCAAATGTCGTGGCAACCATCGATGTTCCTGCAAGCCACCAGCTTACGTTTCTGCCGGAGACAAAGAAATCACTCACACTCTGCGTAGCCCTCTTCCTTAAGTAAAGAGCAACGGCAAGGTTAAAGAGAAAATACAAAGCAATTACAATCCAGTCAATTAAAGTTAGTTGCATTTAGCACTCTCCAGTTCATAAAAATATAGGGAATTAGTATAGCAATATTCAGCATACTGCTTCGACTCTAAACAAATAAAATCTGAAATTTTGCAGATCAAGTTAAAAGAATAAATAAAAACATACAAAAATAAAAAATTGTGGAAAATTTGTGTTGATTATTTCCATATTAATAGTTTCTTAGGTAAGCAAAACAGATAACTTTTTTCGCAACAGCTCGGGCATATCCAGCATGAAAAGTCTACTTCTTTTATATTTGATAATATTTTTACCTGCAGCCCACACTGCAATTGCACAGACAGAATATAATTTATGGCCAAAAAACAATTCCATGACAGGAAATAACGTCATAAGTGGAAATTACTTTATCACTGAACATAAAGACAACGATTCCATTACATATTACCTGAACCAGGTTACTATTACTGCCACGCGCTACCCGGAAAATTTACTCGAAATTCCATATGCTGTCAGTATACTAAATAAAGAGCAGCTAAATAGCAGCCGCGGTTATGGAATTGATGAGGCTCTGCGGCAGGTCCCGGGAGTTTTGGCACAAAGCAGGTCAGGAAACCAGGATATAAGGCTTACTATAAGAGGTTTCGGAGCCCGTGGAGCAGGCGACCGCTCGAATGCAGGAACTTCCAGAGGGATAAAGGTCCTGCTGGATGGATTTCCTGAAACTGAACCCGATGGAAGAACCTCCTTCGATCTGATAGACCCTAATAATGCTTCTTCCATTGAGGTGATCCGCTCAAATGCATCTGCACTTTGGGGAAATGCTTCAGGCGGAGTTATAAATATTTCTACTGTGCCGATAGCTACAACCCCTTTTCTTGAAGCTTCAACTATTGCAGGTGCATTCGGCTTAAGGAATTACATGTTTTCTGCAGGCACAGCTTTCAGCAATGGAAATATCTACGCCTCATTTACTAACAACAATTTTGAAGGCTGGCGGCATCATTCCAATAGCTACCGCTCTTTATTTAATGCAGGTATTATTTCAAACTTAAGCCCGGGCTCAGTCTTTGGAGTCCATATTACCGCAGCCAGCAACATGTTCCATATACCCGGTCCATTGACGCAGTCACAATTCGAAAGCGACCCCTCACAGGCCAACCTAACCTACCTGACCCGGGATGAAAGACGTTTTAACCGCACAGGCAGAATTGGCTTAAGCCTTGATCACCTGATCAGTGAACAAAATGAGATTTCTGCAATGCTTTTTGTTAATCCCAAATACCTCCAGAGATCCGAAAGAGGCACTTTCAGAGATTTTACCCGTTATCACACCGGCGGGAATATTATTTATAGAAATAAAGCCGATGTCTCTTCTGTTATCTCCAACAGTTTTACAGCAGGCGCAGACGAGGCTTATCAGGATGGGGCTATTCTTTTCTACAGCCTTTCACCAACAAACGGACGAGGTAATACCTTAAGAGACAATAAAGGCGAAGGAGCAAATAACTTTGGAGCATTCCTTCAGAATGAAATTATATTTAATGAAAAATTAAGCCTTATAATTGGCGGAAGATATGACATTGTTTCCTACTTCTACGAAAATTATCTCTCTGCCGCAAACAATTACCAGACAAAATCATTTAGGAAGTTCACTCCTAAAGCCGGCATTTCTTACCGGATCAGCCCTGTGCATAGCATTTATGCAAACCTTGGAGGTGGAGTCGAGGTACCGGCCGGCAATGAAACCGATCCGGCAGGTACATATGGCCAGGATACTGTTTATCTTATCAACCCACTGCTTGAACCTGTAAGTTCCACTACGTTTGAACTGGGCAGTAAACATATCATAATTCCTGATTCTGATATCCTGACCTCATTTTCCTATGACATGGCTTTATATTACATTGACATAAATAACGACATTATTCCCTATAGGGGCGGAAGGTTCTATTTTACAGCCGGAAGAACCTACCGGACAGGCTTAGAGCTTGGAAGTTCCATCGATATGTTCAGCTTCCTTAGACTGCAGTCAAGCCTCAGCTATTCTATTAATAAATATAAAGAGTATAAAGTCGACTCCCTGCATTATGACCTTAAAAAAGCAGGCCGTTTTGCAGATTTTTCTGGCAATAAAACAGCCGGCTTACCGGATATTTTCTATAACCTGGGACTTAGAATATACCCTGAATTTTTCCACGGCGGATTCCTTAATTTTGAATTAAACGGCATTGGGAAATATTTTGCTGATGATGCTAATAAGATTACTGTCCCTGCATTTAGCCTTATTAATGCACAAATCGGGATAAAACCAGTGAAAATTACGAAAAACCTTTTCTTAAAAGCTTTGCTGAGTATAAATAACCTTACAGACATAAAGTACGCTTCTTCGGCCTTTGTAAATCCTGACATCCTCAACGGCGTGCCTGTATTCCTCGAGCCCGGACTCCCTAGAAATTTATCTTTTTCGATATTTTTAGGGGTTGATTAAATGTAACTTAACAAATCTCGATGACTTAGATATATTTATCACTTTTCATTGCCACTGTGAAAGCACTTTGAATTTTTCAAAGATTTTCAGTAATCTAGTTTATTAGCCATGGATTGAGAATTAAAGATAACGGAGTAATAACAATGAAAAAGATAAAATATTTATTTTTAATTGGAATACTTTCAGTTTCACTCGTTTCAACCGGATGTAATGCCAGCAAAACTGTCAAAGGGGGTGCAATTGGTGCCGGTGTTGGCGGGGTAATTGGAGGTGCTATTGGAAAACACTATGGAAATACTGCTGCCGGAGCAATAATCGGCGCTGCCGTTGGCGGTACTGCCGGTGCTTTGATAGGCAACTATATGGACCGGCAGGCAGAAGAGATGAAAAAGGACCTCGATGGAGCTAGAGTCGAACGTATTGGCGAAGGTATTAAAATAACTTTCCCTTCGGGTATTCTTTTTGCAACTAACTCCTCTACACTGCAGCAAAGTGCAAAAGATGATATACTGAGACTGGCAAAAATACTCAATAAGTACAAGGATACTAATGTTCTTATAGAAGGACACACTGATTCTGATGGTACTGATGAATATAACCAGAAACTCTCAGAAAGACGTGCCGCCTCTGTATCTGACTTTGCACGCAGTAATGGGGTTGATCCTTCTAGACTGCAGACCGTCGGGTATGGTGAATCCCAGCCTGTTGCCCCAAATGACAATTCAGTAGATAAACAGAAAAACAGACGAGTTGAAATTGCTGTTTATGCAAATGAAAAACTTAAAGAGGCTGCTAAGAACGGCGAGTTAAGGTAATTGCCTGCTAATAAATGGGCGAACCTTTGACCAATAAAATAATCTTCAATAGGATAATCTTACAAATTGAAAAGCTGTCTGAGACCTCAGGCAGCTTTTTTCTTCTCCGGAACAGTTTATTACTTTGAATTAGGAAGTGAAAATACTTATCTTTGCCCCGGATTTTGGTTACAGGGTATCTTGATCCCAAATAAAAAGTCTGGTATAAAAACTGATGCAACTACCTGAAAGTGATTCCTTTATAAATATTCATACTCACAGGAGTTCATCTTCTGAGGATGAATATGCATTGTTGAATGTTTTTGCTCAGGAGATCAGCAATTATAAGTTTAACTATGATTTCGCATATTCAGCAGGACTGCATCCCTGGCATCTTCAGACTGAGAGTAGAATTGAGAGTTTAATCTATGAGGTTAAGCAGGCTTCAAGGTACGACATTGTAATAGCTATTGGTGAGACTGGCCTTGACAGGGCAATTAAAACTCCTTTTGAAGTGCAGATGAAGGCATTCTTGCCACAGATTTTAATTGCTGAAGAGTCGAATAAACCCGTTATTCTTCATTGCGTAAGAGCTTATTCGGATATGATCGGGATTAGAAAAAAGTACCGTCTTTCAGTGCCATGGATATTCCATGGGTTTACGGGAAACCTTCAGATTGCTTCGCAATTAATCGAAATGGGCTGCTACCTGGGCTTCGGGAAGTTCCTCCTAAATACAAAATCCAAAGTTCCGGATCTTTTTTCTCTGCTGCCCGATGACTGGATTTTTCTTGAAATTGATGATTCTCAGTACAATATTCAGCAAATCTACCAGCAGGCCTGCCTGATAAAAGGATACCAGACAAATAAATTAAAAGAGATTATTCTTAAAAACTTTAACAGATGTTTTATTGATGGAAGAAATAAATAAAAATAACTGGTTCGAACGAACTGAATTACTGCTCGGCAATGAAAAACTGAACCTTCTTAAAAATTCACATGTACTTGTTATGGGCTTAGGTGGTGTGGGAGCATACGCTGCGGAAATGATCTGCCGGGGCGGCATCGGTCAAATGACAATTGTAGATGGCGATAAAATTGAAAAGAATAATATTAACAGACAGCTGCCTGCTTTGCATAGCACATTAGGTAAAACCAAGGCTGAAGTAGTTGCTGAAAGGCTGCGTGATATTAACCCTGAACTTAAACTGAATGTAATCTGCAATTATATTGAAGATAAAGATATGGAAGCTCTGGTGCTTAAGGGATTCGATTATGTTGTCGACTGTATTGATACTCTTTCGCCTAAAGTAAATCTGATCTACAGCTGTGTGAAAAACAATATCCCGGTTGTCAGTTCTATGGGAGCAGGAGCAAAAGTTGATCCTTCAATGATCAGAGTAACAGATATCTCAAAATCCTACAATTGTACACTTGCAAGAAAGCTTAGAAAAAGCCTGAACAGGCTTGGAGTAAAAACAGGCTGCAAGGTAGTCTTCTCACCTGAAGAAATAATTAAAGAATCAGTAATTATTAACTTGTCCAGAAATAAAAAGTCAACCGTTGGAACAATTTCTTTTATGCCGCCAATGTTCGGCTGCTTCTGTGCCTCTGTGGTGTTAAATCATCTCTCAGGTAAAGAAAATGTGCCAGATGCTAATCCATTTCTTTCAAACAGGGAAAAAAGCCGTCTTGAGATGATGGAACTGGCAGACGACTTTGACCCGGCTGAGAACTAAAAGGCTTTGCTCTTCCGGACTATTTGTTTCTACAAAAACATATAGATCAAAGGTATTATACCAAACCATATTATATAGGAAAGTGCCAGCTGCATAATAAAATTGATCTGCCTGTCGTAGTAGTTTGTCTTGATAATCCTGTAAATCGAAATCCAGAGAAATACCGCGTGCGGTATTATAAAAAGAAAGAGAATTCCAGGCAGACCATTGATCAGCCTGTAATAAAGCAGCAATATACCAGATATTGCTGCAGCTATTACTCCTGCAAAAGCTAAAAAAGCAGCCCTCCTTGGCCCAAGCAGCACTGCAAGTGTCTTTTTTGATAAGGCACTGTCTGAAAGCCTGTCGGGAATCCCGGCTAGTACAATTGCCGAAAAAGTTGCAAGGAAAAGCGGCACACTATAAAGCCAGGGTAATGGGTCTGAGATACTCCCGCCCTGAAGAACAAATCCGCACATTATAACAATGGGACTGTGTGTCAGGCAAACAACTAATTCACCTAAACCCCGGTAACAAAACTTAAATGGCGGAGTCGTATAGCCGATCCCCAGAAACAATAAGACTGAAATTAATAATAGTGAAGTCAGTGTCAGCACTTTGAAAAGATAAAGTTTGTAAATAAGAAAAGCAGAAATTATCAGCAGTAGAACAATTGCTGCTTTTATCTCCCTGAAGCTCAGTCTCCCTTCTACAAGCATGCGCGTCCCGCCTGTAAACATACTATAATTTTTATTCTTTGAATCAGTATCAAAATCAAAGTACTCATTGAATAATATTGTTATCAGTTCAATAATAAAAAGTATAGAGTAACCTGTCCAATATATATTCTGTTTGAGATCACCCCCGGCAGTCTTTACAAACAGCAGCGCGCCGAAACTATAGGCAATCCAGGCCATAGGATAGAATTGAAAACGTATTACCGTAAGCCAGGCTGATAATTTCCTATAATATTTTTTATCAGTAAGTTTTTTCATTTTATCCCCGGATAATTGCTCACGCTTTTTCATACCTCATGGTTTTTCATACCTCCCGGCTCCACTGTGCCCTAAGGTTATGATAATATAAAGACTTGGGGAAAAGTATGCAATCTTAAGTTAATTGCTGCCTGAATGATCTTTATTCAAATCTTCAAAAAAAAAGCGGGCCTGCTTCAGCCCGCTTTTTTCGAAGTTAATTATTCTTAGGTTTCTTTCCAGTATATTGGTCTTTTGTAGTGATTATGAAGCTCTGTTTCAAACTGCCTGTTAACTATTTTATCCGGGTCATATTCCGGACTTTGCTTTACTTCGGCTGTCGTTAGATCAACGTAGACACTTGACTCAGTCCAGTCTATATCCCTTATCCAGGGCAGTGCAATCAAAACCTTTTTTCCAGGCAGCAGCCAGTTTCCAGTATCTACTACAAGAAACCTTATGCTCCAGATATCATCATCAACAATAAAATCCTCAACATTGCCTATCCTGTCATCTTCAGCCTGGATTTTATAGTCTATCGTCTCTTTTGTACTTCTCAGATGCGGATCCCCCTGATTCTCATTACCCTTGTCTGCAACAGCATAGAGTGAGTCTCCTGTCTCTGAAAGGTCGTAAGTGACCGGCGGAACTGCACCCGGGAAACCTGCACCCGCACCTGCCCAGTAGTAAGGCCATCCATAATAATCGCTTAAATTTTGTTCATGCTGCCTCGAGACAGGCTGGTGAGTGTCAATTGTCGGACTATTTTTAATTTTATCTTTAGTAAGGTTTACCGGAAATAATTTCGCATCCCAGTCAGGCTTGCCTAGTGAATGCGGGGAAATAAGAACAAGCCGTGACTGCAGCCAGTTGCCGGTATCTACTACCATGTAGCGGATCTTCCATGAGATGTCATCAAAGAGAAATTCATGCACTTTGCCGATTTCACCATCAGTGGCATGAACTTTACTCCCCTGCAGATCTTTTATGCTTCGCAACATATCTACTCTCCTTTCGTAATAATACTTACTATGAATACACTATATTATCATAGTATTTAATCATCACCACAAATTTCAAGAGCATAAATTGTCTGAGAACATATCCTTATAAAATAAAGTAGGTGAGCTTTTGGAGAAAATCAAGTGAGAGAGTCCGGCGTTTCATACTTCCAGCCTTTCATACTTCAAGCCTTTCATACTTCCGGCCTTTCAAATTTAACTGTAAAGACAGATCCTTCCCCTTTCTTACTTGCCACTGAAAGAGTTGCATTGTTTAATTCTGCATATCTTTTTACCAGAGCAAGTCCAAGTCCATTTCCTTCATATCGCCTGGTATAACCCATTTCTTCCTGCGTAAAAGGAGTAAATAATTGTGTTAAATAATCTTCCGAAATACCAATTCCTGTGTCTTTTACCTCAACACATATTTTCTCTTCTTCATTTTTGTACTGAATTACCTCAACCCTGCCTTCGGGTGTATATTTCAAAGCATTATCAATAATATTTGAAAAGATCTGGTTTATCATGTGCCTATCGGCATTTACTATTGCTTCATCTGTAATTTTATTTTCAAATTTCAGTTCTATTTGCTTCTCCTTTGCTAAATGACAATATTCTGAAAGAAGATTTTCCAGTACTTCTTTTGCCAGATCTACTGCTACAGTGTTTATTTCAAAATTACCTGTCTGAAGCTGCGACATTTCCAGAATTTCATCAATTGTTCTGATAAGCCTCCTGCCTGCCCTGTCAATAATTTTAAAGCTTTCGCTTAAACCTCCTGAAAGTTTATTTTCAAGTTCCTCCTTTAAGAGTGAACTAAAACTTAATATGGCATTTATGGGTGTCCTTATTTCATGCGACATTTGCGCCAGAAATTCAGACTTAAGCCTGTCTGAGTTTTCAGCAATTTCTTTGGCCTTTATTATGGCCTCCTCAGAGTTCTTTTTCTCCGTAATATCGCCAATCATAACCAGCGACTCAGAGTCATCTATTCGTGTGACCTTAGCTTCATAAAAATGTTTTTTATCTGAAGAGTCATATAGGAATTCAAAATTCCTCGGCTGCCCTGTCTGAAGAGTTATACCTACATGTTCTATTATCAATTGAGCAATTTCTTCAGGAAAGTCATTCTTAACTTCACGCAAAACCATTAAACTGCCTGACCAGAAATAATCCTGGCTGATATTTGAATGCTTAAGACAAAGATACTTCCCATCGCCATTTACCTGAAACATGGAATCTGATATTGCACTTAATATTGCTTCGTTTTTACCTTCAATTCTTTGCAGTTTATCTTCTGTAGAAATTATATAATCTAGCTTTGCCCTCAGGTTCTCTTCATTTCTTAGTAGTACTTCGCGTGCTTTTTTAGCCTCAGTAATATCCTTTATAGTACAAACAACTACTTTTCTGTTCTGATAGACTGCTGTATTAAGATGAATATTTGCAAATATCTTTTCCTTTAAAACATTATGCTTCAGAATTATTTCGTACTCGGCTTTGCATGGATTGTTTAATGCAATGCTTTCTAAATCCTCCGCGCTTAGATCTTGATCATCTATGAATTCCTTAAAGTTAACACCTGTTATTTCATTTTGCCTGCATCCTATCATTTTACAGAAGGCTTCATTTACAAATTCCATCTTTCCGTTATACAGTATTGCTATCCCATCGTGAGTTGTCTGTACAAGTGTTCTGTAGAGTTCTTCAGATTGCTTAAGCTGTTTTTCTACCGAGTGCTTATAAAGCGTAATTTCAATTACAGTCTGCAGCTCCTTTGATTCAAATGGCTTTATTATGTAACCAAAAGGTCCTGTCTGCTTTGCGCGGTTGAATGTCTCAGGATCCGAATATGCTGTAATAAATATTACCGGCAGATCATATTTAACTCTAAGAAGTTTAGCTGCATCTATACCGTCTATCCTGCCGTCAAGCTTAATATCCATAAGTACCAGATCAACATTCTGAGTGCCTGCTACTTCTATGGCCTCTTCACCTGAACTGGCAATGCGCACCACAGAATAGTTCATCTTTATAAGCAGATGCTTTATCTGCATAGCCACAATTCCGGAATCCTCAACAATTAAAACTCTTACCTTTTTCCCCGGCATGCTTTCTGGCAGAAATATATTTTCATTCATAATTAATGCAGATTGTTTCTGTTATAAAGTTTATTTAATAAGTCCATAATCTTTCAGCAGACCTGTCAGCTTCCTTTTTTCAATCGGCTTTACAAGATAGGATGTGCAGCCGCCTTTGTAAAATGCATCAATAACTTCATGAGCATCATCCAGCGCAGTGGTCATAATTATCTTTACTTCTTTATTTGGAGGCAGATTTATCTGTGATTCCTTATCACGTATTACTTTAAGTGCATCACGCCCATCCATTTCAGGCATCATTATATCCAGACAAATTAGATCGTATGGATCCCCGTTGTCCAAAGCATATGTAAAGGCTGTAATGGCTTCCTTCCCGTTTACTGCAATATCACAAACCCCATATGGTGATAAGATCTTCTGAAGGATAAGCCTGCTTATGAAATCGTCTTCAACTATTAATGCTTTCATTTTTTAAATTCCAATTTTAGTGAAATGAACCACCTAATGGTTCCCAGTTATTAAAATCAGTCAATTTATGTTTTATTCAGTTTTGGGAAAAGGTAAATTCAATGTAAAATGTTGTTCCTTCGCCTACACTGCTCTCAAACCAGATCCTGCCTTTCATCATTTCAACAAGCTGCTTTGCAATTGAAAGCCCCAGGCCAGTGCCGCCATACTTTTTTGTGCTTGAACTGTCAGCTTGAGTGAAACTTTCAAATACCATCTCATGCTTACTCTCCTCAATACCAATGCCTGTATCCCTTATTACAAAATGTAATGGAATATAATCCGCCCCTGCTGACTTATAATCTTCATCCTCAAGATCATAAGAACGTGAAACTTCAATACTGATAGTCCCTTTTTCTGTAAATTTTACAGCATTGCTCATAAGATTGACGAGTATCTGTTTAAGCCTCTGCGCATCTCCTGCTAAAGTTGAAGGGATTCTTTTGTCAATTTTGCAGCTAAGCTCTACTCCTTTAATATTTGTCTCAGGTATAAAGATCCTTACTACCTCATCCAGGAGCAGCTTAAGATCAAAATTACTGTTATCAAGCTTTAATTTGCCAGCTTCATACTTGGAATAATCAAGTATACTGTTTAATAGGTTAAGCAGACTGAATGCAGACTTCCTTAGCATGCTAAGGTAATTTTTCTGCTCAGCATTTAGCTTGGTATCGATTAGTACTTCAGTAATACCAATAATACCATTCATTGGAGTTCTTATTTCGTGGCTCATATTTGAAAGGAACGTGCTCTTTGCCCTGCTTGAGGCTTCTGCCTTAATTCTTGCCTGCTCTAACTGCTCTTCCATTATTTTGCGTGGAGTAATATCATAGCAGGCTCCAATATAACCTGAATAGTTTCCACTTAAATCAATAAACGGAGAACCAAAGCACATTATCCACCTGTATTCATTCTCCCGGTTCAGGATCCTTAATTCACACTCAAATCTTTCCTTCTTTTTAATTGAGGATTCAAAGAGTTCTCTGAAATCTGCTCGGTCATTTTCATGTACGAACTTAAGCCAGCCATATTCTATTTCATCCTCAATATTCCTTCCAGAAAATTCAAGCCATGTACGGTTGAAATAATTAAACTTGCCATCTGGCCTGCTTCTCCATATTAAAGCCGGGAATTCCTCAAACAGACTTAAATAATAATTTCTTGAGGCAATAATGGCAGATTCAAATGCCCTCCTTCTGCTTATATCGCGGAATGTAATTACTTTTCCTGTTACCTGATTTCTGCTGTCTTTAATCTCAGAGTATGTTTCCTCAATAGGTATTGTCTGATTTCCTGAAATAAGCATCTTACTGTTTAACAGATTTTCAAGTGAGATATTGTCATTTTCAGCCAGACAGCAGAGTATAAGGTTTTCGTCACTAATCTCATTAATAACCTTATATACCTCATCAAGCGGTTTCCCTGCTGCTATTGAAGCCGCCTGACCTGTAAGTTTCTCTGCAACCGGATTAATGAATTTAACTTTATCTTCTGAATCGACTGCAATTACAGCTTCTCCTATACTGTTAAGTACTGTATTTAACCATTGCTGACTTTCTTTTAATTTTCTTTGCGCTTCTGCTTTGTACAAAGCAATTTCAAGTGTGCTCCTTAGGTCCCGTATCTCAAAAGGCTTTAATATATATCCATACGGCTCTGCAACTTTTGCCCTTTGGATTGTCCTTTCATCTGTATGAGCTGTTAAGAATACAACAGGTATCGCATAAAGGTTCTTTATTCTTTCAGCAGTTTCTATCCCGTCGGAATCCCCCTCAAGCATAATATCCATCAGTATAAGATCAGGCTTATTGCTTTCTGCTATTTCAATTGCCCTTTCACCTGATGAAACTGTGTCAAGAACTTTATAGCCCAAACTGATAAGTCTTCTTTTTATATCTTCAGATACTATTCTTTCATCTTCTACAACAAGTATATTAATATCTCTCAATTTTTACCTCAGTTATGACCATAGATTTGATCTAAAAACAAATAGCCCGCAAATAAGTAACTGATTCTCTAAAACAAATAACTTACATATAAAGCTTTCAACTAACCTGTACACTCACCCAATACAGCCGGAGCAATTTTGTCGAGCGGTATTATTTTATCAACTCCGCCTAACTTTATTGCCTCATTCGGCATACCGAAGACAATGCATGATTTTTCATCCTGAGCAATTGTCCTGGCTCCGGTATTTTTCATCTCAAGCATCCCCTTTGCTCCGTCATCACCCATACCGGTCATAATAACTCCAACTGCATTTTTACCGGCATACCTGGCGGCTGAACGGAAAAGAACATCAACCGAGGGCCTGTGCCTTGAGACAAGCGGTCCGTCCTTTATTTCCACATAATACCTTGCACCGCTCCGTTTTAATAAGAGATGATGATTTCCAGGAGCTATTAATGCCCTTCCTCTTATAACAGTATCTCCGTTTTCTGCCTCTTTAACTGATATTCTGCAGGTGCTGTCAAGCCTCGTGGCAAATGCTGAGGTAAAGTTCTCTGGCATATGCTGAACTATAACTATTCCCGGAGTATCCAGCGGCATCGCCTCTAAAAATAACTTTAAGGCTTCAGTTCCGCCTGTTGAAGCACCGACTACAATTACCTTTTCTGTAGTCCTTATCATTGCATTATCTGTCGGCTTGGATATTATAACGTCTGCCGAAAGCTTAGGCTGAACTTCAAGACTTCTTGTCTTTAACTTATGCTTATTTACGCTTGCTGCGGCCTTTACTATGTCACAAATATGAATGCGGGATTCTTCTAGAAACTGCTTTGTCCCCAGTTTAGGCTTTGTAATTATTTCAACAGCTCCATATTCAAGCGCTTTAAGTGCAGTTGCAGATCCCTTTTCTGTAAGACTGGAACAGATAACAACTGGTATTGGATGCTGAGTCATTATCTTATGAAGAAATGTCAGTCCATCCATTTTTGGCATTTCAATATCCAGAGTTATTACATCGGGAATCTCTTCACTGATCTTTTTTGCTGCAATAAATGGATCTGATGCCGTAGCCAAAATTTCTATTTCCGGATCTGACTCTAATAGCTCGACCAGAGTCTGCCTGACAACGGCTGAATCATCAACTATCAATACTTTAATTTTTCTCATATATCACATTTTCACATATATACATTTCTAAATCATAATGTCTTTCTGTAAATGCTTGGAGCAACCTGAACCAAAGGCAGATCCATATTAAAAAGGGTCTCCGAATGTCCCACGAATAAATATCCATCATAGTTTAACAGACTGCAGAACTTCCTGATTAGTTTTTCCTGAGTTGGCTTATCAAAATATATGATTACATTCCTGCAGAAAATTATATCCTGGTTTTCTCCTGCTTTTAAGTCATTATCCATAAAGTTTATTCTTTTAAGCGTGACTTTATGCCGTAGTTCCGGAACAACTCTGACAAGAGGCTTATCTTTATCTTTACTTTTAAGAAAATACTTCTTCTTTAATGCTAATGGCAGTGAGTCAATCCTGCTGCTGTCATAAATCCCTAACTGTGCTTTTTCAAGTACCTGCGTCGAGATATCTGAGGCAAGAATTGAGAAATCAAATAATTGATATTCTTCAGCAAACTCACTAAGAACAATTGCTAATGTGTAAGGCTCTTCACCTGTAGAACATCCGGCACTCCAGACTTTTAGTTTCCTTTTAATTCCGGCCTGATGTGCTGTAATTAGTTCTGGCAATGCCCTCTCAACAAGATATGTAAACTGATGCGGCTCCCTGAAGAAATCTGTTTTGTTTGTTGTGACCACATCAATCATATGTATCAGTTCACTTTCTACTCCCTTACTGCTGAAAAGATAGTCGCAATATTCTGAAAACTTATCGATACTTAAATCTTTAAGTCTTTTCCTCAGACGTGCCTCCAGCATCACTTTTTTTGCCGGAGGCATTTTTATTCCGCACTCTT
>JBLNEL010000544.1:0-10066 GCA_050262615.1 Bacillota bacterium | reverse complement strand
TGACATCAGGCAAAGTGCTTTGTATTATTGAAGCAATGAAGCTTATGAATGAAATAGAATCTGATGTTAGCGGCAAAATAGTAAAGATACTTGTCGATAATGGCAGACCAGTTGAATATAACCAGCCGTTATTTCTTATCGAAGTTTGATTGCTGATATATCAGAAAAAAAGACTGACAGAAAAAGAGAGAGAGAGAAGAGGATTATTTGTTTAAGAAAATTTTAATAGCTAACCGCGGAGAGATTGCTCTTAGAATAATCAGAACCTGTAAGGAACTGGGTATTAAGACGGTGGCAGTGTTTTCAGAGGCTGACAGGGATTCACTCCATGTCACATTTGCCGATGAAGCTGTATGCATTGGACCTGCGGCTTCAAGAGAAAGTTATTTGAAAATTCCTGGAATTATTTCTGCTGCACAGATTACAGGTGCTGATGCAATTCATCCAGGGTACGGCTTTTTGGCAGAAAATGCTGACTTTGCCGAGATCTGTTCTGAGGTAAATATTAAGTTTATCGGTCCATCAGCAAAAATGATTACTGCAATGGGGGATAAGGCATTTGCCAAAGAAACAATGAAAAAAGTCGGTGTTCCGGTTATTCCAGGCAGTGATGGAATAATAAAAGATATTAAGGAGGCAAAGTCAGTTGCCTCAGAGATCGGTTATCCGGTAATAATTAAGGCAACAGCCGGCGGCGGCGGTAAGGGCATGAGAATCGTTTGGGAAGAAGACCAATTCGACAAAGCATTCCAGACAGCTTGCGGTGAGGCCGAATCTGCTTTTGGAAATCCTGATGTTTATATTGAAAAGTTTATAGAAAATCCAAGACATGTCGAAATTCAGCTGCTTGGTGATCAACACGGTAATATATATCACTATGGTGAAAGGGACTGTTCGGTTCAGCGAAGGCATCAGAAGCTTATTGAAGAATCGCCATCACCTGCAGTGGATGACGAACTTAGAAACTGCATGGGTGAAGCAGCAATTCTGGGAGCAAAATCAGTTAACTATGAGGGTGTCGGAACAATAGAATTTCTGCTGGATAAATACCACAAGTTCTACTTTATGGAAATGAACACAAGAATTCAAGTTGAACATCCGGTAACTGAATCAATTTATGATGTTGATCTTATCAGGCAGCAGATTCGTGTGGCGGCAGGACTTGAAATTGATACACCGCCCAAAAAACCAAACGGTCACAGTATTGAATTCAGAATTAATGCTGAAGATCCGGATAATGGTTTCAGGCCATGTCCGGGGAAGATTACCTCTCTCCATTTTCCAGGTGGATTTGGAGTCAGAATAGATTCACATATTTATGATGATTATGTTATTCCTCCTTATTATGATTCGCTTCTGGGAAAACTGATTGTTTGGGGGAAGGATAGACCTCATGCGATCAGCCGAGCACGCAGAGCTCTGGAAGAACTGACAATTGAAGGGGTTAAGACGACAATATCTTTCCATTTAAGAGTCCTTGAAGATGAGAGGTTTTTAAGCGGAAAGTTTGATACAAGTTTTATTGATAATTTACTTACAAAATAATTATTGGGGTTAAAATGAATGTTCCAGGCAATCTAAAGTACACAAAAGATCATGAATGGGTTCGTGTTGAAGGCAACACAGGAACAATTGGCATTACTGACTATGCACAGGGTGAATTAGGTGATGTCGTTTATATTGATATCGACCCAAATCTTTCTGAAATTAAAGCTGGTGAGTCTTTCGGTACTGTAGAAGCTGTAAAGACTGTAAGCGACTTATATGCACCTGTAAGTGGAAAAGTTTTAGAATTAAATAAGAAACTTGCAGATGCTCCTCAGAACGTAAATTCTGATCCATATGGTGAAGGATGGATGATTAAAATTGAAATCGCTAATCCTGAAGAATTAAATGCTCTTCTGGATGAACAGGCTTATAGTCAACTGATTGGCCACTAAATCTTAATCTGTAAAAAGAATCTTAAGTCTCTCTTGTTGGGAGAATCTGGCTTTGAAATAGAAATATGTAAGAACCTGCTTCTTTTAACATAGTATTTCGATGTCAGATTTTAGGAAGTTAATTACAAAACAAAATCCTTCAACGGATTTTGTTTTATTTTAAAGGTATATAAGAAATATATGACACATCAGGAATTAATATTAATTCTGGACTTCGGTTCTCAGTACACGCAGCTTATTGCAAGAAGGATCAGAGAAAGCGGCGTGTATTCCGAAATTCATCCATTTAATATAGGTATTGAGAAAATCCGGGAATTGAATCCAAAGGGAATAGTACTTTCCGGCGGTCCATTAAGTGTATATGATGACGGTGCTCCTTATCTGGAGTCTGAAATATTTTCACTTGGAGTTCCGGTTCTGGGTATATGTTATGGGCTCCAGCTTATCTGCAAGATACTCGGCGGAAAAGTTGAACCGGCTAAGAGCAGGGAATATGGGAAAGCCAGTTTAAAACTGGCCGGGAATTCCTTACTGCTTAGCGGGGTAAAGGATGATTCTGTTGTTTGGATGAGTCATGGTGATTATCTGACCGGCATTCCGGAAGGATTTACACCAGCAGGTACATCTGAGAATTCTCCTTTTTGCGCCATAACTAATGAGGAAAAAAGGATCTATGGTGTCCAGTTCCATCCCGAAGTCGCTCATTCGGAAGAAGGAATGAAAATTATTAATAATTTTCTTTTCTCCATCTGCAAAGTAAAAGGTGAATGGACTCCAAAACATTTCATTGAGTCGAGTATTAAAGAAATACAAGAAAAAGTTGGTAATAAAAAAGCCTTATGTGCATTAAGCGGCGGAGTTGATTCATCAGTAGCAGCTATTCTTGTCCATAATGCAATTGCAGAGAATCTTGTCTGTGTGCATGTTGATACTGGTTTAATGCGTAAAGATGAAAGCCGGATGATAGTTGAAATGTTCAGGCAGAATTATAAGCTGAATCTAATTTCTATAGATGCATCTGATCTTTTCTTAAGGCGGCTTGCAGGCGTTTCTGACCCTGAAAAGAAAAGAAAAATAATAGGTACTACTTTTATTGAAGTATTTGAAGAACACGCAAGAAAATTGGAAGGAGTTGAGTTTTTAGTACAGGGAACGTTATATCCGGATGTAATTGAATCAGTTCCTGTCTTTGGTTCTTCGGTTACAATTAAGTCACACCATAACGTCGGCGGACTTCCTGAGAAGATGAATCTTAAATTGATTGAACCATTCAGGGAATTGTTTAAAGATGAAGTAAGAAGAATAGGGCGTGAACTGAATCTTCCTGAGGAGTTTATTGAGCGCCATCCTTTCCCCGGTCCCGGATTAGCTGTCAGAGTACTTGGCGATATAACTGATTCGAAGCTTGAAATACTGCGTGAAGCTGACGAGATCTATATTGAAGAAATAAAAAAGGCTGGATTATATAACAAAATATGGCAGGCTTTTGCTGTTTTATTACCAGTACAGACAGTTGGTGTAATGGGGGATGCCAGAACATATGAAAATGTAATAGCTCTGCGTGCTGTTACATCCACAGACGGGATGACAGCTGACTGGTTCCCATTTGAACATGAATTCCTAGCTTCAGTTTCGAATAAAATAATCAGGAATATCAGAGGTATAAACAGGGTTGTTTATGATATCAGTTCAAAACCTCCTTCAACAATAGAATGGGAATAAGTTTAAGAAATGCTACAACTTGACTATCAGTTAAAAAAAGCAGCCGATTTTGAAGCCCAAGGGAAATTTCTGCATGCTGTTCAGATATATCACACAGTAATCAGTGAAAATCCTACTTACAAAATCGCGTATATAAGGTTAGCTACGCTTTATGACCGTATGAATAAGCTTGAGGCTTCTGTCAACCTGCTAAAGAAGTTTATTGAAGCAATTGAAGATGATAACGATATAAGGCTGTTTCTTGGTGAATTATTTCTTAAAAACTCCAAATGGGATGAGGCAATTGAAGTATTGGCTTCAATTCTGACTGAGGAACAGCCGGTAGTCTCATTTTTCCTTGGCTATGGTTTCTTTATGCTGAAGGAGTTTCAGATCTCAAAGATCCATTTTACCAATTTTCTGGCCAATAATACAAATTCAGAGTATCACTTTGAAACCTATATTTATCTGACCAAGATTTCAATTGAGCTTGAACAGTACGAAGATGGGCTTAATTACGTGAAAGTGGCTGAGAAAATGTTCAGTAACTGGGAGACAAACCAACTAACAGGTATAATATATTTTAATCAGTCGATGTACTATCATGCCTCGATCAGTTTTGAAAAGGCTATACGTTTAAATGATAAAGAACCCGGATTACTTGAATGGGCTGGTAAGGCTTATCTGAAGCTGGGTGATTTTATTAATGCTCATAAATACCTGCTTAAGTATGTAAATTCGGCAGAGGCCAATGCTGAAGCTTATACAAGTCTTGCACTTGCATGTCTTAACTTGCAGAAGACTGATGAGGCAAACACTTATTTTGAAATGGCTCTGGCTCTTGATCCTCAAAACCAGGTAGCAATAGCCGGGAAAAAAAAATGTACTAAATAACTTAATTTTCTTGCGCTTTTCCAAATAATTGATATTTTATCTGTATAAAACTGGGATAGCTGCTAATGAAAGTTAAAGATCTTCCTCTAGAGGATCGGCCCAGAGAAAAGCTGGTCCTAAGAGGTCCTCAAAATCTAAGTGATGCTGAATTAGTTGCAATCCTTTTAAGGACGGGCAATAAAGGGAAATCTGTAGTTCAGCTGGCTCAGGAACTTCTTAACCGGTATAACAATCTTGCCTCACTGGCTTCTGTGACACTTCCGGCATTAAAGGGTGAAAAAGGTATCGGCAGCGATAAGGCTGCAACACTATCTGCTGCCTTTGAAATAAGCAGACGTGTTCAAACTCAAAGTAAATTTTTTTCAAAAATGAAGATCACATCACCAAAGGAAATAGGTGAGATCTTTATTCCGCTGCTGAGAGACGAAATGAAAGAGCATTTTCTTGTTGTCTGTCTCAGCTCATCTAACCGCATCATAAAATATGAATCTGTTTCAATCGGCAATCTGAACTCAAGCATAGTTCATCCCAGGGAGATATTTAAGGTTGCTATTGATAACAATTCAGCGAATATTATACTTATTCATAATCATCCGAGCGGAAATCCTGAACCCAGCAATGAAGACATAGCAGTGACAAAAAAGCTGGTTGAGGCAGGTAAACTTATGGATATTCAGGTCTTTGATCATATTATAATTGCCGGAAATACGTTTTTAAGCTTTGTAGAGAGGAGACTTATATAGGAAATTACTTAAAAAATGTATATTTTTGATGCGAAATATTTAAATAATAATAGTTTAAATATACTTGACATATTATTGCATTTTTAATAATATATAATTAATCTATTTACCAATTAATCACTTTTCTTACAATAAGGAGGACTTATGACCAAAATAAAAGGTCTAATGACTGCATTAATAATCACTGCAGGCGCGATTGGTTATGTTGGTTGTGGTGGTGTTAGTGACGAGGAAAGAGCACAGCTCGAAAGCCTTAGACAAGAAGTCAACACTCTAAATTCTGATGTTAATTCACTTAGAAGTGAAAGGACCAGATATGAGAGAGAAATCGGCGAAAAGAATGCTAAATTAGAACAATGTGCAAAGGATAAAGAGGAAACACGGAGTAATTTGGAAAAATTACCTAAGTAAGAAATTAAAAGAAATTATATGGAGGCAAATGTATGAATTTAATTAAACATCTTACAGGAATATTTGCTCTTTTGTTATTCCTTTCTATCAGTGCCTTTGCACAGGAAGACATGACAAAAGAACAGTGGGAAAATGAAATGAACAAGCTGAATGAACAAAAAAACGCTCTTGTTAAAGAACGCGATTCATTACAGGCTTCAGTTAATACTCTCAAATCCACAACTGTTCAGAGTTATGATGATTGCATCAATGAACTCTATAGTTCAATTGGCGCAACCAGAGGTGACATTGATAATTTCAGAAGGTTAGTCAGCGAGCTTAACGGCAGAATAATGAGAAAAGAAAGCCCAAAGACTCAAAGACAGGCCGAACTGGATTCATTAAAGAGAATGAGAATTTCTGCTTTGCCGGAATTTTTCGACAAAGTTCATAACCAGATGCAGAGATCACTCGATGCATGGAATGATATTCCAGCTGAGAAGAACTACACTGTTTCAAGAGGCGATTGTTTGTGGAACATCGCAAAGAAGAAAGATATTTACAACAATGCTTTTGCTTGGCCGAAAATCTACCAGGCTAACAGAGATCAGATCAAGAATCCGGACTTAATCTATCCAAAACAGGTATTCAAGATTCCTAATCTGACTGAAGATGAAAAAGCTCAGTATGACAAGATGAGAAGGAACTACAAACCTGCTCCTCCTCAGCAGACAACAAAAGACGATACAAATAAATAAGAAAAAATTTGATGTTTGTATCAGAAAATGAACTTTTTAAGCCCTTTTCATATTTAATGGAAAGGGCTTTGTCTGTTTAAAAGAAAGATTTAGAAGAAGAGAATATGACACAAATTGAGAAAATAATTACGTTAGAAAACGTTGATATGCTTTCACTTTTGGGTATTAATGACAATAACCTTAAACCAATTGAGGATAGATTTAATACTTCTATAACTGTCCGGGGTGAAAATGTTTATATCAAAGGCGTTCCTGAAGAAATCGATGCTGTTGAAAAGATTTTTAAGGAAATGGTCTACGTATTAAACACAACCGGCAGCTTAAAAGCAACTGATGTTATGACCATAATGGATCTTACAGTTCAGGGTAAGGAGATAATCAGTGACAAGGAATATGATACCATTGTTCTTTATACCAAGAATGATGTTATAAAAGCCAAGACTCCGACGCAGATTAAATACTTCCAGGCAGTAAGAAAACACGATATTTGCTTTGCAATTGGACCTGCTGGTACGGGAAAAACATATCTTGCTGTGGCGTTTGCTGTGGCAGCCTTAAAGAAGGGAATTATTAACAAAATTGTACTAGCCCGTCCTGCAGTTGAAGCCGGTGAAAGTCTGGGATTTTTACCAGGTGATTTCAGAGAAAAGATTGATCCTTATCTCAGGCCATTGTACGATGCCCTGGATGATATGATGCCCACAGATAAGCTCCGGGGGTATATTGAAAAGGGCATAGTTGAAATTGTTCCGCTGGCTTATATGAGGGGACGTACGCTTAATAATGCATTCGTTATTCTTGATGAAGCTCAGAATGCTACAAGTATGCAAATGAAAATGTTCCTGACCAGGCTAGGACCTAATTCTAAGGCTATTATAACTGGAGATATTACGCAGATCGACCTTCCAAGTAAAACAGTAAGCGGACTTGTTCAGATACAGGAAATCCTAAAGGATGTCGAAGGAGTAGGTTTTGTGTATTTTGAAAAAGCAGATGTGGTAAGACATAAATTGGTCAAGGATATCATAAATGCTTATGAAAAATTCCACACTGGAGATAAAGATCAGAATCAGAATTACTGAATTGAGGTATTTATAATTAAGAGCGGAACTATATTTTCCGCTCTTAATTATTTTTCAACAGGTATTTTAAGGATAACCTATTCTTTTGATTTACTTTCTTCCCAGAATTTATCCATTTCTTCAAGGGTTGAATCAGCAATGTTCTTGCCTGATTCCTTAATTTTCTTCTGTACATAATCAAATCTGAAGATGAACTTCTCGTTTGTTTTTCTTAGGGCATTTTCAGGATTTATTCCTAAAAAGCGGCTATAATTGACAAGTGAAAAGAAAACATCCCCGACCTCTTTTTCCAATTCTTCTTTATTTCCCTGTTTTTCACTTTCATGCATTTCTTCAATTTCTTCAATCACCTTCTTCCAAACGTCAGATTTGTTCTGCCAGTCAAAGCCAACTTTGGAGGCCTTATCCTGAAGCCTGTAAGCCCTTTGAAGCGACGGCAGTTCTTTCGGAACCCCTTCAAGTACACTTTCTCTGCCTTCTGCGAGCTTTATAGCTTCCCAGTTTCTTACAACATCCTTAGTTCCTTTTACTTCTGTCTCCCCAAAGATATGCGGATGCCGCCTGATCAGTTTTTCCTGGACGTAATCAATTACTTCTTCCAGTCTGAAGTTATCATTCTCTTCGGCTATTTTTGAGTGGAATACTACATGAAGAAGCATATCTCCAAGTTCTTTTTTCAGCTCATCATAGTCTTTATTGTCTATGGCTTCAAGAACTTCATATGTTTCCTCTAAAGTAGCATCTTTTATAGAGTCATGTGTCTGTTCACGGTCCCAGGGGCATTCTTTCCTGAGGCGTTCAACGATCTTTACAAATTCTGCAAATTTACTGGCTGTCATTATATCCTTTTTTTATTTCTCTGATAAAATTACTAATATAGTATTGCTAACACAAATATAAACCTTATTGTTTCGGAATGCTTTGTTTTTGAAAGATATGATCTGATTTTTAACTTTTACGTTGAGATTATCTTATAAAACAAGTAGTTTTATTTCTAAATATTATAGTTTCAATTTTTATTATTTAAATAATATAGGAAAAACAATGATAGAAGAAAAGATCAATGAACTGGGTTATCAGGTTCCGGAAGCACCAAAACCTTTGGCTGCATATATACCTGCATTAATTGTTGATGATCTGGTCTTTACCGCAGGACAACTGCCAATGGCATCGGGTGAATTAAAATTTAAGGGGAAGATAGGTCAGGATGTTACTGAAGAAGAGGGGCAAAAGGCAGCTGAGCTTTGCGCTCTTAATTGTCTTAGTGTAATAAAATCTGTTGCCGGAACACTCGAGAAGATCGAAAGAATTGTAAAAGTAACTGTATTTGTCAATAGTGCTGATGGTTTTACTATGCAGCCGAAGGTTGCAAACGGAGCCTCAGAATTCTTTGTTAAGATATTCGGGGAAGAGGGAAAGCATGTAAGAAGTGCTGTGGGTGTAAATGAACTTCCGTTAAATGCTGCCTGTGAGGTTGAGATCATAGCTAAGTTAAAAAAAGCGTAGCAGCAATTCCTTTTACCTTTTTTTATTGATCTGATAATCTTTAAAATTCAATATATAGCCGGAAATTACTTCCGGCACTAATGTGAGAAGTTAAAAATACGGAATTGACTATGAAACCTAAGCTTAGACTGATCATTTTTTCAATTCTTCTGACTGTCTATTATGGCTGTTCATCAGGTTCTAAAACCACTGAAAAAGAAACTCCAAAAGAAAAACCAATAGAAAAGGTTACCAAGCATGAGCCTGTAGCTACTAATGTCCTGAAATCGGTTGACAATTATATGTATAACTATCAGTCAGGGGCTCCATCAGCAGATGGGCAAAAGATCTCAACGGTTTTATATGATGCGCAGGGGCAAATGATTGAAACCGATATTTATAATCCTGAAGGGGAAATCGTTGAAAAATATACATATGCATATGACAACAAAGGTAATAGAGTTGAAACGATCAAGTATGATGCAGATGGTAAAGTTGACAGACGCTATGAATATAAGTATGATAAAGACGGGAAAAAAAGTAAGACCATAGCATATAAACCGAATGGCAAAGTTGATAAGACTTACGTTTATCTATATGATAAAAAGGGAAATCTGGTTGAAGAGACCTGGTACAATGCAAATAACAAAAAGGAGCAGCGAGTTACTTACAAGTATGACTCAGATGGAAGGAAAATAGAAGCATATAACTACGGACCTGAGAATAAGCTTTACTACAAGTACTCATATAAATACGACGATAAAGGTAATATTCTGGAGGAATTACGATATAACAATTCCGGTGAACCGGTAAGCGTTACAAAAAGCATTTATAATTATAAGAATTAAATTTGACAGGAATTAAATCACCTAGATGTATTGAGAATTGTTTTCTCTTTTTTAAATTATTGTTGAACAACATTGGGAGTATCTTATGGCAGTCAAAGATTTACTTCAATCAATTACTGAAAACCTTCAAAACAGTGCTACAGTAAAAAAGGTCTATGGAGATCCTGTTGCAGCAGAAGGGAAAACAATAATTCCTATTGCTAAAATTAAGTATGGTTTTGGAGC
>JBLNEL010000543.1:0-4902 GCA_050262615.1 Bacillota bacterium | reverse complement strand
ATTTAGTAAAAGGCTGATTAATATAAAACTATAAAACCCAAAAATGGAAAAGATCATCAAACATATTCTTTTACTTGTGCTGCCTGTAATCTTCATTTTATCAGGCTGTGCAGATTCTATTAATGCTCCGGATAAGATATCACCCATAATTGACCTTTATAAACCGGCTAAAGGTGATACAGTAGTTTGGGGAAAAAGGCTTATTTCATATTACGCGAGTGATGATAGTAAGCTCGCCTATATTGAACTTTGTGTTGATGGCAAAGCAGTAGCACATCTGAATATGAATCCGGATGGCTCAAACCCGGAAATTTACTGGGAGATTGATTCAAGTCAGGTAAATAAAAAAGTTTCCTTATATCTTATTGCCGTTGATCTAGCCGGCAATACTTCACGCAGTAATGAAAATACAGATATTAATATTTCGGAGAACACAGAACCTCCGGCTGCTCCAAAGAACCTTGTTGTTAAAAAACTTTCAGATAATGCTGTAAACCTTTCATGGGAAGACAGTTCAAGCAATGAGTCTGAATTCCAGATCTGGAGAAAAGAAGCCCAGGGCACATATACACTTATTCAGACACTTCCGAAGAATTCTGTAAGTACCAATGATTATGACCTTAAGCCTTCGGTAATTTATTATTATAAAGTTATAGCAAAGAATAAATATGGAACAGCTTCTTCCAATGAAGCTTCAACTTCAGATGCAAAAGATCTCCCGGTCTATAATCTTTCAGCTGCAGCAAAGGGATCTTCGCATGTTCATTTAAGCTGGGTTGATAATGTAGCTAATGAACTTGGTTTCGTTATCCAGAGGAAATCAAGTAATGCTTATAACTTTAGTGAAATTGCAAGAACGCTGCCTAATATGACTTCATTTGAAGATACTACCGGACTAACTGCAGGCGGAACATATCTCTACAGGGTTGCTGCAATTTATCAGTCGGGATTTTCTGAATGGACAAATGAAGTGACAGTAACAACACTTTCACAAAATGTACTTCCTCCTGGAAATCTTACAGCAGTTCTGGCATCAAATTCCAGGAAGGTAACACTTTCATGGAACAATAATACAACACATAATGGAACCAGGATTGAAAGAAAGACGGGCCAGTATGGAAATTACACTGAGATAGGGCGTGTTGATTATAACAACACAACCTATACTGATACTTCTGTAAGTGAGTCAAATACCTATTACTATAGAGTAAGAGGTTTATTGTACAGCGGAGAATTTACTTCATACTCAAATGAAGCTATGATAACACTCTCTGTTATTCCGCCAGCTGCCCCAAGCAATCTGACGCTGACAAGGATCAGCAATACGATATTTAATCTTAAATGGGCAGACAATGCTGATGATGAGGAAGGCTATGAGATCTGGAGAAAAGACGGAGATGGCGAATCTGTTGATTATCAGCTGATATATAAATCAGGAAAAAACAGTACTTCAGCAAATGATCAGGTTCCATTAGATAATATTACATATTATTATAAAGTCAGGGCTTATAAAGGTTCAACAAGATCAGCCTTTAGTAATGTTATTAATTCGACTGGCGGCATAGGCAATCTGCCTCGACCCAGTAACCTGGCCGCAAATGTCACCAAGAGCAGTGTTAGTTTAAGCTGGACATATCCATCAACACCTTCGAATATTCTTGGATTTGAAATCGAGAAGAAAGTAAGCTGGGGCGAATACAATAGGGTTACAATGGTTTTACCATCGGTTAAGCAGTATACTGATACTGAGAGCCTTACACCGACTTTGATCTATTTTTATAGAGTCAGAGCCATAACAAGTACAGAACAATCTGACTGGACCGAAATATCAGTAACTATACCTAGTTCAACAGCTCCTGCTAAACTCTATAAAGCCAGACGTTAACAGGTAAAGTGAATGATTTGTAATGAGTTCGTTGGGAAGCTATAATGGATTTAAAAGTCGACATATTTAATATTGTCATAAACAACATTAAAGATCCTGCATTTGTTATTTCGCAGGATGGAATAGTGCTGGCTTCCAATAGCTCTGCGAATGATTATATTCCGGGAAGTAATTTTTCGGGAGAATTTGCCGGACTTTTCAGAAATGGTAATGCAAAGATCATTAATGACATTTTTCTTGAATCTCTGCGTACGGACAAATCTGCAAGTAAAGAATTTGACATTGAGTTTATCAATGGAAGAGCCGGCAGATTTAAGGTTGTTTTTACTCCTGTAAGAGTTGGTCCTGAAAAATTTGGTGTTGTCTGTTCTTTTAATACTGCCGAGAATTATCCTGGAAATCAGGGGAAGACGAAATTTTCCGTTTCTAATAAAGAGATCAGTGAAATTATTAAAGATGAAGAGATTCTGAGGATTATCAACGAGGTTAAGTCTTCTTTCCCTTTTACTTTTCTTGGCAAGAACAAAATTCAAAACGAGATAAACAGGCTGGATGAAGCTTTTTGGCTGAAGAGTAAAGATGGCAAATATATACTGGTCAATCAGAAGTTTGCCGATTTACTAAGTTTAAAGCCTGCACTGGTAACAGGGAAATCCGAATTTGAATTTATCCCCGGTAATCTGACTGAATTTTATAAATCGATACTAAAATATATTGAAACTACCTCAAACCTTGTTATAAGGCATGGGCTGCCTTTCCCACAGCATGCAGTTTCAGGTAATATTCAGATAATTGAATTTCCGCTATGTGATCTTGATAATAATGTTATAGCGATAATCGGGCTCACACAATCTGCAGGTAAATTTTCAGAAAACAATATAATCTCTGATCAGTTTGCCGCTGATGCTTTAAACAGCTTTAGTCTGCCTTTTCTTGTAATTGACCAGACGGGTATTGTGAAATATAAGACAGAAAAATTTGCTGAACTGATGGGATTAAGTGAGCTGCAGCCCGGCTATAGTTATGAAATGTATTTATCAGAGGACGTCAGCCGGGAAGTTGCAATGTTTATATCTGATGAGCATCAGAGAGAAAGAAAAGTTAAAGAACATATTATTTACAAAAGAAATATTTCTTTTGAAATTAATCTTAGAAAAATTTATAATTCCAATTATCAATTTAACGGCTGTCTGATCTTTATTCAGGAAAAGATAATTGATAATGAGAAGAACAATACAACAATCAGCAGGGAAAAAATGTACGAGATCATCTTGCAAACCAGCCCGGAACCTATGTTCATATATGATACAGAGAATTTGAGATTTCTTGAGGCAAATCAAGCTGCATTGGACGTTTATGGTTACTCAAGAAACGAATTTCTGCAAATGGATCTTACAGATCTTTATGCCCCTGAGGATATACAGACTTTATTAGATACTTCTAATTCCAGAAATAAGGAAGGGGTATTTACCGGACCATGGCGTCATAAAAAAAGAGACGGGAGTTCCATTCTTGTTGAAATCAGCAAAACATCTTTTGAGTACAAAAAAAAGAATGCACACTTTAACATTGTAAGAGATGTAACTGAAAAGAACCAGCTGCTTGAAGAATTGCAGCTCTTCAAATCTGCTTTTCAGAATACAAGTGATCTGCTGTTTGTTACTGACAGGGACGGTTTTATCAGTCATATAAATGAAGCAGTTACCAGGTTTTTTGGCTTATCAAAAGACGACCTATTAGATCGTCCCTTTATTACACTCCTGTCTGATCAAAGCAGGACAGAAGTAAATAGCGGAGTCTTTCACGCCAAGTTGAGTGATTCAGTTGATTTCAGTATACTGCTAAAAAAAGGAAATGACAGGATTATAAAAGCCGGGATGACTGCAACTCCGGTAAGGGATTATGAATCGCAGGTAATTTCTTACAGCATTATAGTTAAGCCTGAAGCCGAGAAAGCTCAGTTCCAGCATTCTCTTCCTGCAGCGCAAATTCCAGCAGTTGTGGAAGAAGAGCCAAAGGCTTCCGGAGCTTTGGATCCTGCATTTTTGTCCAGTGTATTTCATGAAATATTAACTCCGATGAATGTCATTATTGGCTTTATCCAGGAACTAACTGATTCTATAGAGTCTCCATCAGAAGAGCAGAAGGAAGCTGCAGATATAATTGATCAGAACAGAAAACTCCTTCTTCAGACAATGGATTCAGTTCTGGAGTATTCGCATATAGAGCAGAACAGGATCTCAATACTGCCGGAAAGGGTAATATTTACTGAAATGCTTGATCTGCTGCAGTCGAATACAAAAAAGCTTGCAGATGTAAATAATATTGAATTCAGCTATGGCAAGATCTCTTCTTCATTAAGTTTTGAGACTGACAGGCACAGACTTGAATCGCTGCTTACTATGTTCATTTCTATTGCAATGAGAATAACAAAGGAGAAAAAGATATTTCTTTCTGCTTACCAATATGACGACAAGAACTTTATCATAAGTATTAAGGACAGCAGAGCAGTTATTTCTGATTATTTGCTGATGAATCTGAAGGAGTTATTCTCTGTAAATGAGTCTGATATAAAAAGGGATTTCGGTGCCTCAAAGCTTACTATCCGCCTGGCAAGAAAACTGCTCATGCTTTTATCAGGAAGATTTGAAATTGTTCAGAAAGGTGATACTCCAGGTGAGTTTGGTCTTATATTCCCAATTCTTTTCAGTAAACCCGAAGAGCCAAGGCCTGAAAATGCTGTATTTAAACAAATGATTGAGCATCCGGAAAAGCCAGTCAGCAAGGGGAAAGTCTGGAAGCAGGAAAAAGTGATGAGTGCAGATAAGGACAGCAGCTCGGATAAAATTGATAAAGTTCAGCCCGAAAAGTCTCATGGTTCTGCAGTCAGGACCGAATTTAATGAAATGGTAGATGATAGAGATTTTATTTCAGATCCTGACCTGCAAACTGCCCTTAAGACCGATGAGCCGGTAAAGCTTTTTGAAGAGCGGGAAAATAATACAGAAATTCCAAAG
>JBLNEL010000542.1:0-8659 GCA_050262615.1 Bacillota bacterium | reverse complement strand
GTCTCTCCGCTACTAAAACATAAACCCCTAAAGCAGCGAATTAAAGCCGTTTTTGGGGTTTTGTTGTTTTAAATGGGTCTGCCTGGACGGCCTAAATGGCTGTCCATATCCAAAACTCCATCTGATCTGAAATTTTATCGAAATTACGACTAATCCTTCATCAATAAATTATATTCTGTCTTTTTCCATCACACAACTCGGCCAATATTTTCAAAAAACATCTGAATCAGGGCGAACAGGGCTAGCAATCCGATTCCCATTCAGGATAATTTTTTTTCTATAAAAGAAGCTTTTAAGCAGCTTGCCGGTAATAAACGTGGTGAAGTCCATTCACAGAAGGAATTTTCTCGATCTTTCCTGTAACTTGAACTAGTCTTCCTTCAGGGGAATCTTTATTTATTCCAAGGTGAGTTCGATACTCATTGTAGTAGGATAGGTAATCAGAAAGTACACACCTCAAATGATCCTCATTCATTATTATTACATAATCAAGACATTCCCGTTTTATGCTCCTATAACCGGTTCAACATAACCGTTCTGCCAGGGTGAGCGGTAGGAAGTTACAATCTGTTTAATTCCGAAGTTCTTTATTCCTTCAGTAAACACATTGCCATATCTTTGGTCACGGTCACGGATCAGATATTTAGGATTATCATAATTAAATAGCAGGTTCCTTATCTGCTGTAAAGTCCAATGAGCTGTCGGATTCTTTGTTACATTTACATGAACAATCTTTCTTCTGTGATGTTCTATTACAATCAGTTCATGAACAAGCTTGAAATTTATTGTTGGAACTGTAAGAAAGTCAATCGATATGATTTCTTTAGAATGGTTATTCAGGAATGTTTTCCACCTTTGCCCTGTTGATCTTCCTCCTCGTTTGGGAATATATCTCTGAACAGCCGATTGAGAAATATTAAATCCAAGCTTCCCTAGTTCTCCATGAATTCTTGGAACTCCCCAGAGAGGGTTTTCATTTTCTATTTGTTTAATTAAAGCTATTACTTCTTTGTCAATCTTTGGCCTCCCATCTTTATGCCTGCTCTTCCTTCTCCAGTAAGTTCTAAAAGCAGTCCTATGCCATTTGACAACTGTTTCTGGTTTTATATTAAAGACTTTGTCTTTCCAGCCTGAAAGTAAATTTTTCATTATGCTGAAGATGAGACGGTCAGCCCTATTTATCTTTAACGTCGGATTTTTTCTCTGAGGAATTTCAATTTGCCTGGTCAGAATTATAATTTCGAGTTTTAGTTGAGCCTTTGTTTTAAAGATATTCAGAAAGAATAAAAGCAGAGATTTAAGTATCGGCTCCAGTTATTTGTGAATCATTACCCGGCAAAGATAAGGAAAGAGTGATTCATTATTGTTTGAAATTTGACTATCACAGCCGGGATAGGGTTTTGTAAGGGACAGGTCAGGCGTCGATCTGGCTATTTGCAAAAAAATTATTGATCTTTATAAAGGTAAAATCCGGGTTGAATCTGGATTAGGAAAAGGCGCAACATTTTACTTCACTCTACCTGTAAATATTTAAATGGCTTACCGAATAGACAGCATATACCATTCAATTATTTGACTATCTCCAGTTAACCATTTTCAAAATTATATTCAATGAGAAAAATAAGTCGAAGTTCATAACATTTTATCCGGTCGTTGTTTTTTGACCGGTCAATAATATCAGTTCATATCTCTCATCGGTCAGAGGCCTGGGGCATTTCCCTTCGGGTCCATATAAATGAGTTTCAATATATTTCTCCATTCCAATGCATATTATTGTAAAGCCCAACCGGCAATCGTGGCGTAAACCGTCCCGGCTTACTTTGTAGGCTTTGCATTCGTTGCATGAGATAGTTTCCATCTCATCTCCTGTTCATACTCTAGAAATTTTATTTAAAAAATAAAGAGCGCCTTTACAAAGGCGCTCTTTAGAACTCGGGAATAAGTATTTATATTAACTGCGTGCATTGGCTTCATTTACTACAATATTTCTTCCGTTAAACTGGGAATTGTTTAATGCCCTCATAGCATCTTTTGCTTCATTGACACTTTCCATCTCAACAAAAGCAAATCCCTTTGACCTTCCGGTCGAGCGGTCCATTATAACTTTTGCAGAAACAACCGTTCCATATTTCTGAAATGCTTCTTCCAAAGACTGGTCATTAGTTGACCATGGTAATGAACCGACAAATAATTTAGTACTCACAATAGAACCTTATAAAAAAATAAAAATAAATTCCGGACTAATTCCGGTAATACTATATACCAATATTTTCAGTCAGATCCTATGCATATCTTTATCCGCAGTCCATTTTATAAGTATTTCCTATAGTTTTCCTGTTTCATTAGAATATAAAATGTATAATTAGGCGGGGAAACAATGCCGCTTAATACTAAGATAAGCGGGGAATTATTAGAGTAGATATACTGTTGAATTATGCAGAGTATAAGACAGAGTTATAATTTTTATTTGGCATAATATCCCTGCTCATATAATACTTTTATCAGTTCAGGAATAATATGTCTCCTAAATATGGAAGGATGAGACGGTTAAATGGATAATAAGATAGGAATTTGCTTTGCTAAAGAAGACAGGAGCATGTTTTTAGAAGAACTGATCAGAAAGTTCAGGGAAAATCCCAAAGTTATTATGGAAGAACTGGAAGTACAGCCCGCCTTACATTCAAACAGTTCTACAGTTATAAACAGTTCAGAATTCTATATGCTTATTCTGATTGTTTCCCGCTATAATATCAATACAAGCTGGGCCCGCGATTTACTCGGAACAGCAAAAAAGCAGGCATCAAACGATCCGCATAAAATAATAATTGTTTTGATTGATGAATCCATCACTGATGAGGAGCTTACTGCCGGAGAGGTAGTCAGGCTTTTTAACCAGGATGATTATTCATTAGAGCTCCTTTATATAAGAACCTTAGCCGGAATGCATATATCTGAACATCTTAATTTTAATAGTACAGTTCACGTTTTGTTCCCTGATTTATCAGAATCTGTAAACAGTATATTTTTGCTTTTATGCAATGATTCGCTTGCAGCCGACTATCCCCGAATATCAGTTCTGGAGTTTCTGAGTAAACATCACTTTTCCTACAATGGAAACTTTGAAAATTCACTGCAGATACTTGAATCCAGTGCTCTAATCGAGAAATTGGATATGTACCTGTCCGATAATGATATGCAGCAAGGCATGATCCGTTTGACAGCTTTCGGTATGAATAAATTTTTACAGGTCTTTTACCAAAACTATGAAAATGTGAGGAAATCGGTAATTGAGTTTATAATTGGCAATAATTCAGATGTTAACAGATCAATGTTAAGGTCGGAACTTATTGCCAAAACACTCAGGCAATCAAAGCTGATTATTAACACAATATTGGAAGACCTGGAATTAAGTGGAAAAATACAGCTCAGGTCTACGAAGGGTGAAAACTGGGAGATCTGTAAAGTTGAGCACAGTATGTTTGAACATGTGTTAAAACCGAATATCGGGCTGAAGTAAATAAACAGATCATCAAGTATTTACCTGAAGGGTGGTTCATTCAGTTGTAACAATCGAAGGATTGGAAAACTGGAACCGGTTGAAGTGATAATATATTGAGCTCTGGCGGAACATATTGAAGTGTTCTCCTCCTGTTTCTGGTGTATTGGGATAAAAACCGAACATGAACTGGATCGGGGGAAAGATAAGGTGTTCGTTTTTTATCCTGAAGCCGAGTCCATATCCCTGGAAAAGCTTGCTTGAAAACAGAGAACTGCTCGTGCTTGAAGAGATCAGACCAAAGTCGGCAAATGTAATTATTGCAAGCTTAAAGCCTAAGAATTTCAGTGGCACGAAAATATCATTTTCGTAATTAAGTATCAGCTTTTTGTTTCCTTTTAATTCACCGTCTGAAAATCCCCTTAGTCCCCCCTCATTATTTATATTAAGTATATCCTCAGGCCTAAGCGGGTCATAGATGTATGAATATCTACCTCCTATGTAATGCCTCCATTTATAAGTGCCGATTGTATTTAGCTTTGAAAAGTACAGTAGTTCAACAACTGAAGTGCGGTTCAGCCATTTTTCCTGACTCCGGAATGCCCCTGTCTGAAAGCCTCCATAAAGGTAACCCAGATTATCATTATAGATACTATAGCCGGTTTTTAATCCGTAATATGGTCTGCTGGTATTTGCCCCTTTATCCAGTCCGAAGATAACTTCTATCATATTTATCAGTGGAATATCCTCTGTCCTGCCCAGGCCAAAAATGAAGCGGTCCTGATAGTAAGTCCTGTAGGAATATCCGATACGTCCCAGGTAGAACGTATTATCCTGGAAGAGATTCATTGTATCAAAATCAGGCTTCTGGCTGTAAACTGTTCTTGTAATTCTTCCTGCAATATTAAACCTGTTTTGGTTGACAGCAGTCGGATCAAATGGTTTTATATCAAAGGCATACCCCAGCCAGTAATCCTGACGGTTTAGTCTTACAGTCTCTACTTGCTGCTGTTGATTCCTTAAATCAGGATACCTGATATTTTGCCAGTCCTGCGATATACCGCCTGCCCAGCTGATAACGGGTGAGAAGAAGTCCCGTCCGATCATAAGCCCATACTGCTGGTGGTCTATATCGGATGTATAATATAGCTTTGCCGAAAGAAATGTTCTTTGAATGTTGTTATAAGTATAACTGCCCTCCCAGTCCCAGCCATGTGTTAGAGAGTTATCAAACTGAAGCCCGCCCTTGAATTCATTGCCATATCCCAGGAAGTTTATATCATTAAAGGAAACACTGCCTGATTTATCGCTTTTATTGTATGCCGCACTTCCGTTAATGCTCCATACATCCTGGGTGTAGACAACAATATCAACGCTGTCCGGGTTTTCTGGAATCTCCCGCGGGACAATGCGCACATCGTAGATATAAGAATTTAGCCTTATTATCCTTTCGCTTTCCTGAATGTAATAAGGAATAAAAGTCCGGCTTTCGGAAAAGACAAGCATATCTTTAATAATCCAGTCATTTGTGTTGATATGAAGTGCATTGCCGCTTTTCTGGAACCAGCTGCGGAGGGAGTCGTCAGGATTGTTTACCGATGCGCCGAAAATATCCAGGTTCACAACATTAATTTTCCTGATTACTTTCCCGGTGTATTTCCTGATTATATTTTTGTCGGGATCCTGAGGTACGTTTACATTCTGCTGCTGCTCATCATCATGGACAATAATATTTTTTAACAGCCTTGAGAAATAATTATCCTTCTCTGAAAAATCCTTTACTTCCTGAATAACTGTTTTACTTGTATCATCGGGAGTTGTATTTTTCTTCTGGGCAATAAGGTATACTGAACTGAATAAAATCAGGATGCCGGAAATAAATATACCGTTTAAAGATTCTGACCATCTGTTTTTAAGATACATCGGATTACACATTTCCAGCTCAATAATGGATGTCGTTTAGCCGGATTTTGTTCTAAAAAACTGCACTTTCACTACAATGTGAGGTAATAGGTTGGGCGGATGTGGAACAGATCGAATTATCTCATTAATTTTCAAGATATAAAGTTATATTGATTATATCTACGAAGAATTAAGCACCCTTTTATAAGGAGAAGTCAGATGGCACGGTCAATATTTCCCAAGATATCACCCAGTGTATTTACGAAGGAAGCAAAGAAACCACATCAGATTTCAGAAGATGAAAGCCTTTTAATTGAGAGTTGATTGAGAGATATTGAAACCAAGTTTCTTCATTTCTCCATGAATCCTTGGTACACCCCAGAGAGGGTTTTCATTTGCAATCTGCTTTATGAGCTCAATTACTTCCCTGTCAATCTTTGGTCTTCCATCTTTATGCCTGCTTTTCCACTTCCAATATAGGCTGAATCCTTCTTTGTGCCACTTAATTACAGTCTCTGGTTTTATGATAAAGATTTTATCCTTCCAGCCTGAAAGCAGTTCTTTCATAATAGAGAAGATGAGGCGATCAGAGCGATTTATTTTTAACTTTGGATTCGTTCTCTGAAGAATTTCAATTTGCTTAGTAAGAATTATGATTTCAAGTTTTAGCTGAGCATTAGTTTGGAATGAATTTAGAAAGAATAAAAGCAGAGACTTAAGCATCGGATCAATTTATTTGTTAAAAATTGCACGGCAAAGCCAAGGAATGGTTGATCTGGAATTTTGCAGAATTTAGCTAAATTTGAGCGGATAGAATTTTGAAGAGGGACAGGCTAAGCCTGGTTAACTGGTCAATGAAAGTTTTGCAACTAATGCAGCCGAAGTGGAATCGGCATAAGTACCGAATGCATTTACTAAAAGCCCCTTCACATTATTAGTGGTTGATGAGATGGCGTATAGAATACTCTCATTATCCAAATCAGACATTTCCTGAAAGCGATGCACTTCGTCAATTTCAAATTCATCCGGATGCAGCTGCAAACTGTTTTCATTGCACTCGATGCAATCGTTTTTGATATTAAAATTGAAAGTATACCCTCTTTTTGTTAAGTCATTGACTGCTTCGGATAATGTTGTATAAGATTTCTTTTGCATAATTATATAAATATTTATTCACTCTACTCTTTCGGTAACAGGGTCGGGCTGCTCTCCTAAAAACTCCACCCATGCTTTTTTAATGCATGGATAATGCTTTGCTGCTTCTACAAGATTCATAAAAGCCACAATATTGTCTTCAAATCTTTTTGCAAGGGTTTCATCAGCAATATTTCCATCGTGTGAGAATGCTTTGTGAGCTATTGCCAATGAAAACATATCCGGGAAGACTCTCGTTCCAAGGTGTTCTAAAGGTATTCTCAAAGACCAAAGCGCTTTGTTGCCTCCGCCCATTGATGGCGAAGCAGACATTAACAAGGCATGGCGTCCATTAAATGGTTGTGGTCGAAATCTTGAAACCCAGTCAATCGCATTCTTTAATAGCCCGGGCATTGAGCCATTATATTCTGGCGAAGAGATAATGAAGGCATCGTTAGCCAGAAGGCGTTTGCGAAATTCTTCTGCGGCTGCCGGATGAGAAATATCGGATTGCAAATCCTGGTTGAAGGAAGGGCAATCAAACTCACTCATTTGCGCATAGTCGGCTTTGCTGCCACATTTATCGATGATAAGTGCCGCTAATTTTGCCAGGCGCGTATTCAGTGAATCATTTCTTAATGAAGCTGAAAACACGAGGAAGTTCATTGGTTCCGGTTTATTGATTTTTACTTGTTTCTCCATTTTAGCCAGCTTAAATAATCTTGTTACACATTGCCATAAATATTAGATTCTCCTCCATCAATAGCAATAGTCTGGCCATTGACATAGCTAGCTGCTTCACTTAATAGAAATGCAACAACTTTAGCTACTTCATATGGTAAGCCTAAGCGTTTGACCGGATTACGCTGGGCATATTCTGTTTCTGCTGCTTTGGGGTCATTAGGATTAACCTGTTTGAAGGCTTCAGCAACCATAGGTGTAAGTATTGCACCAGGGGCAATAGCGTTTGTAGTTATTCCATCCCGGCCATATTCGAGAGCGGCATTTTTTGTCATACCCGAAACCGCATGTTTGCTGGCAACGTAGGGCACCTGGTTTAATACCCCGCGAATGCCTCCAACAGAGGCAACATTTACAATTCGTCCATACTTTTGTTTTTGCATTACCGGAATAACATAGCGCATTCCGTAATAAACACCCATAAGGTTAATGTCAATTACCTTTTTGAAAATGCTTACATCATACTCCGTCATTCCTGCCTGTTTTCCCTCAATACCCGCATTGTTGTAAAGTCCATCTATGCGGCCAAATTGTTTTAGCGTTTCATCTACATAGTTTTTTACTGCATCTTCCTTTGAAACATCAGCTGTAATGGTAAGAATTTTGACGGAGGAGAATTCATCTTTAATTTTATTCCGGGCTTCCTGCAAAACCTTTTCGTTGTAGTCAACCAGCGAAAGGATAGCTCCTTGTGATGCAAGTTCTTTTGCGGCTGCAAGACCGAGCCCCATGGCAGCGCCTGTAATAATTATGATCCTATTTTCTAAAGTTTTCATAAATCTTCTTTACTATAGCTGTTATATTAAAAATATAGCGCTGCATTGCTGAAAATGCAAATCTCACCAAAATATATTTAAGTAATTGAATATGTTAACAGAATGTACAATGTACAATGAAAGCAACCGGTTTAATTGCCCGGCAATTTAGTGCGATTATTAAAAATATTCTTTTACGATACCCCGTCCGCTTTTGGCGGGGATATTCATTAAAAAGAGATAGGTTTTTTGGCGCAGCTGCAATTTGGTCACAGCCCTCTTAAAAGCTATAAATTTGAATCAAAATGTGGGCATTTATGACACAGCGGATAATCCCTGTCTCTTAAGCAAGACTTTTAGTGCAAAAGTTATAGAAATCCTTAAAATGATAAGTTTTAGGGGTTTCTCTCTTTTAAAACCTTGTGCCTGTTCAACAGTCCGTCTGATCTGAAATCCTGATTTGATTACTGCTGGTTTTCCTCATTCGTTGCACTTCCCTTCCTAGCAAATTTTACTTATCTGCTCCTTTTTAAATCTTATGAGATATAAATACACTCCGCTCTTTTTTCCGCACCATCGATCAGAGATGTTTGACATTTATTAAGTTTCTGTATACGTTTATTTAAACAAT
>JBLNEL010000541.1:0-3405 GCA_050262615.1 Bacillota bacterium | reverse complement strand
CAGCAAGGAAGACGTATTGTTCTTCAAAAAGCTTATTGAGGAAGGAAAGTATAAGGCAGTCATCGACAGGTGTTTTCCCATGGATAGTATTGTTGAAGCCGCAAGATATGTAGAAACCGGGCAAAAGACGGGCAACGTTGTAATAAATATTCAAAATTGAGTAAACACTTTTCCCGGCTCTGATTTATTAAATGCCGCCCGCCTTTTTCTTTCTAAATTCAGTTGGAGTAAGGTTGGTTGCCCGTTTGAAAGCAATATTATAGGCAGATTTATTATTAAAGCCCACAGCATAAAGAATCTCGAGCACTGTTTTTTTACATGAGATATCGAGCAGCATTTGTTTCGATTCCTCTATTCTTAAGCGGTTTATATAGTCGTAGAAATTATGATTAAAATATTCATTAATAATTTGCGACAGTGTTCTGGGCGGAATATCCAGCTCTCCGGCCAGTTGATTTAGCGTCAGGTCGGGCTTTAGATAAGGTTTATTTTGAGCAATATAGCTATTTAACTTGTTTATCAGGCCCTCAGCTTCCTCTTTTGTCAGTTTCGATGACTTATACTTAACATTCACTTCAGCACCGGCAAAAATGCCAGGCTGAAACCACGCCTTTAAGAATATTACATTGAAATAAATAAAATACGGCAGCGTTATCATCAGCTTAGTAAGGAATGCCTGGTTGTTAAAGATATAAAGATTCATCAGGACAATTGGGGCAGAAACAAAATACGAGACTGCAAAACCAGCTATCAAAAACCTGATCCAGGAAATACTTTCTTTGGGGACAGATGAGCAGCTTTCTTTGATTTTCTTCTGCAGATAAAAATAAACCCTTATAGACTGTATAATGTAAAGCAATACCTGTACCCGGATAATACTATCCAGGTGAAAGGCCGTAAGAACATATGTTAAGTTTTTCAGTACAATTTTCTTCCCTTCAGCGCCAAAAGGGATAAAGCTTATCAGGGCAATAACAAAAAACGCTATAAATGGAATAAAATGACTCAGATGAAGCCGTTTAAGCTTAAAGCCGCTATAGACTAAAGATTTGACATAAAGGTAGAAAGTGGGGCCCCATAAGAATTCAAAGGAATAACTTAAATACATCAGATTAAGTGAAGTATCCGAAAGATGCCCAAAGTGGTTATAGAAAAAACCCGCGAAGATCCCTGCCGCCTGAGCTGAAAGCTGAAGCCCCAAAAGATAATTTGAAAGGTAATTTACTCTTCTGACAAACAGGAATACCGAGAACAGCAGTAATTGAAAGACAATTATAAAATAGACGATATCTAATAATTCGAATTGCATACGGCTAACCGGCACTTCCTTTTCAGCTTATAGATGAAGACTAGAACAATTCAACAGAAAATAACAAAATCCGGTGCGATTTCTATGTAAAAAATGGTTTAAATACGTGTATCTGGACGAAATTGCCATTTTGCAGCTTTATTTTTCCGGGTACAATGGGAATATAAACAGTTTTATGCAATAGTCATTACCCCATTTAAGGACATTTTAAGTAAACAATAACCAACAGGGTGATCTGATGAAAACAACTACATTTCTTACTTCCGGATATTCAGGCCGCAGATGCAGCCTTAATTTTCTTTTATTGGCCATGCTGATCATTCCGGCAGTTGCAGAAAATAGTGTCTCAGCCCAGATATTTACTAAAATAACAGATTCTGTATTTACAGGTAAAAAAAACTATGGATATGGATGCGGCTTTTTTGATTTCAATGATGACGGGAAGCTTGACATCATTGTTAATAACAGAAGCGGGAAAAGCATATTGTTCAAAAATAATGGCAACGGCACTTTTTCAGATGTTTCTTCGGATTTGATACCTCCGGTTACAAGCAATTCCGGGATAAGTTTTGGGGATTATGATAACGATGGTTATCCCGATCTGTTCCTTTCATCAATGAAGGGCATTAATTCACTCCTGCATAATGAAGGAAATGGCAGGTATTTAAGGCTGACAGACAATCCAATGTCCCAGGCTCAGGGTTTCCAGGTCCATTGTACCTGGGTTGATTACGATAATGACGGGCTGCTTGACCTTTTTATTCCGGTGGTGGGAAACACAGAATTCCAGAAGGGTAATGAGGTTGAAAATTACATGTTCCATAATGCGGGCAATGGCAAGTTTACTCAGGTAGGTATAAGTGAACCTGAAAAGGCATCTGGAAATAATGTATGTGCAAATTTCTCTGATATTGATAACGACGGCGATATGGATCTGTTTATGACCGACTGCCTGAGAGATAATAGCCTTTTTGAAAATAAAGGCGGCGGGGTCTTTAACAGAATAGACGCCGGAGGGATTTCGTCTAACACAAATATTTCAATTTCCTGCAGCTGGGGAGATTATGACAATGACGGCTTTATGGATCTGTTTGTAGCAAACGGTTTTGTAAAAGATGAAGGATTGAAAACCCAGAGCTATTTGTACCATAATAACGGCAACAGGACTTTTACCAGGATAACAACAGGAGCACTTGCTGAATTTTCGGGCAACACATGGAATGGGCTTTGGGCGGATTTTGACAATGACGGCCACCTCGATCTGTTTCTTGGAACACTTTACGAACCCGATATCCTCTTCCTTAATAACGGCGACGGTACCTTCAGCAAAGACTGTGAATTTGATTCCTCTTCAGTTGGAACCTCGGGTGCATGTTTCGGCGACTATAACAACGACGGGTTCCTTGACGTTTTTACAGCTAACTGCCTGGGCACCGGAAATCCTTTATATAAAAATAATGGAAATAAGAACAACTGGGTGTTTATTAAATGCCAGGGTTCAGTTTCCAACAGAAGCGCTATAGGAGCCAGAGTAAAAATTAAAGCTGATATCGATGGAAAATCATATTGGCAGGTAAGAGAGATTAATGGAAATATGGGCTTTAGAGGCTTAAGCGAAATAAGAGCGCATTTCGGGCTTGGCAAAGCCGCTATAGTGGATTCTTTAATAATTGAATGGCCTTCTAAAGAAAGGACTGCTATGACAAACCTGCAGGTAAATAAAGTTCATACTGTAATGGAGCCGGTTCCAATTGGGAGCAAAAAACCGGAATTTAAGAAAGATTAAAGCGGGACAAAAGCCATCTTAAGGCCGGACTTTGGGTAATAGTACTTACTTTTTGTCCGGCAGTTCCTTTTCATCGCCGCTGAAGATCGTGTGGCTGAATTTCAGAATCCCCACAAAAACCGCACCTCCCACTATATTGCCAAGTGTAGCCGGAACGAGGAACCAGAGATAACTTTTCAGTGAAAAACCCCGAGTTAATAGCCCCGCCAGGACTTCAACGTTTCCCACTATGCAGTGATGAAGCCCTGCAATTCCTATTGCAGCGGTTATTACCCAGATGAGGAAGAGCTGACTTATAGTTTCCCTGGCC
>JBLNEL010000540.1:0-15712 GCA_050262615.1 Bacillota bacterium | reverse complement strand
GGAAAATTCACAGATGAAGGGTCGGTTAAATACTGGTTCAAAATTGCAAACAATTCTGCAAACGCTCCGGAATTAAATAAACACAAGCGTTTTTACGGGCTCCTTCAATTTTTACCAATTAGTAATATCCAGATAGTCTTATATGGCGATTATGCTACCTATGCCCCCAAGATTGATCCGCTGGATAAACAATCAAAAACAAACGGAGCATTTGTGGGAGATGTGATGCTCAATTTATTTCAAAAGGATACATATTCAATCGGAGTGGAATCTTTTTACAAGTCACAGCAGAACAATTTTGCGCCCAATGCCTTAAGCCCGCTGCAAACGCAAAACGGGTATGGAGTATCAGCATTCCTGTGGGTTTCAATTATTGATAAACTGCGCCTTGTGGGCCGATATGACATATATGAGCCAAATAATGAAAAAGAGAACGACAGGCAGAGCCTGATTCTTGGTGCGCTTGATTTTCAGCCAGACAAAGGTGTCAGTATTATGCCTAATGTTGAAATGATCTCATATCAGGGCATTGATCCAAAGGATCTGGTTGGAAGAATTACTTTTTATTATCAGTTCTGAAGATAAATATTTCATTATTAAAGGAGGACAAAATGAGAGCTAAATATTTTTTATTATTTACAGTAATACTGTTTTTTACAACAGTAATCAGTGCACAGACAAAGTTAAACGGGGCAGGCGCCACATTCCCATATGTTATTTATTCGAAGTGGTTTGATGTATACCATCAGAAAACAGGAATTGAATTTAACTATCAGTCAATCGGCAGCGGAGGTGGAATAAAACAGGTTATAGAAGGAACAGTTGATTTCGGTGCATCTGATGCTCCAATGACAGATGAACAATTAAAAGATGCACAGTCAAAACGCGGAACTGAGATCCTGCATATACCTACTGTTATGGGAGCAGTTGTGCTGACTTATAATTTACCCCAGGTCGGCAAAGGCTTAAAGCTTACTCCTGAAGTACTTTCAGATATTTATCTTGGGAAAATAAAAAAATGGAATGATCCAAGAATTACATCAATTAACAGCGGCAAAATTCTGCCCAATAAGGCTATATTTGTTGCACATCGTTCAGACGGCAGCGGCACAACAAATATCTTTACCGGATACCTTTCAAAAGTAAGCAGTGAGTGGAAAAGCAAAGTAGGACAGGGCACTTCAGTAAACTGGCCAGCAGGCATAGGCGGAAAAGGCAATGAAGGTGTTTCTGGTCTTGTAAAACAGACCAATGGTGCAATAGGCTATGTAGAGCTTGCATATGCAGAAAAGAACGGCCTTCCTTATACTTTACTTAAAAATAGAGCGGGGAACTTCGTTGAGCCAACATTTGAATCTGTTTCGCAGGCAACTGCAGGATTTCTCAAAGACATGCCTGCGGATTTCAGGGTTGAAATCACAAATGCAGAAGGCAAGAACTCCTACCCGATTTCAGGTTTTACATGGCTTTTAATTTATAAAAACATGCATGATAAGAATAAGGCAAGAGCAATTGCCGACTTCCTGAAATGGGCAGTAACCGAAGGGCAAAAATATGCAAAGGATCTTTATTATGCCCCTCTACCGAAAGAAGTGGTCAGCCTTATTGATAAGAAAATAACAACAGTTGCGGTGAAATAAAAATGGATCTGACAGACAGGGTTCAGAGCAAAACTAAAGCAGAGAGCTCAGATAAATACAATAGTATATCGGCGGATTCCGCATTGAAGTCACTGCTTGGTATTTCAGGCAGGAATATAGGGGACTTTATTTTTGCAAACATAACCCGGTTCTTTGCCTTTATTCTGCTTTCGCTTGTCTTGATAATGGGCTATGAAATGCTGTTACAGTCACTGCCCTCGATTGAGAAGTTCGGCTGGAGGTTTATTACAGGCAGCACATGGGATCCGGTCCGTGAGGAATTCGGTGCACTGCCCTTTATTTTCGGGACCCTGTTTTCATCACTCCTGGCTCTAATAATATCAGTTATTTTAAGTATCGGTACTGCAATATTCCTTTCGGAGTTTGCTCCGCGCTGGCTGGAAAGAATTATTTCAATGATGGTTGAACTCCTGGCCGCAATACCAAGCATTGTCTATGGGTTATTCGGCATATTTGTCCTTGCACCATGGCTGCGCGAAAGCGCGCAGCCATGGCTTGGTGATAACTTTGGCTTTATTCCTTTATTTCAGGGTGCTCCATATGGAATTGGAATGATGGCCGCTGTACTGATACTTACAATTATGATTCTGCCTATAATAACCTCTATCTCAAGAGACATAATGAAAGCCGTTCCTGATACTCAGCGGGAAGCTGCCTTCGCATTAGGGGCGACAAAATGGGAAGTTGTTCGTGTGGTCTTATCAGGCGCAAAATCAGGAATTCTCGGGGCAGCACTGCTGGGTCTGGGTAGAGCCGTAGGTGAAACAATGGCTGTTACAATGGTAATTGGCAACAGCCCTCAGGTATCCTTTTCATTATTCGATCCCGGTTATACTATGGCCAGTGTCCTGGCAAATGAGTTCAGCGAGGCATCAACGAAGCTTTATACGAGTGCTTTGATCGAAATTGCACTGATACTATTTGTGATGACTTTTGTCTTAAATGCAGCAGCAAGACTTGTTGTCTGGAGTGTAACAAAAAAATATGCATAGATATATATATGAGTAAGAAATTAAATTTCAGACTTCGGAAGTTCAAGAGCTCAACAATGACTTTATTAAGTATATTTTGCGCTTTTGCTGTCATTGTTCCTCTTTTTATTATTCTGTTTTATACACTTAAACAGGGCTTAAGCTCAATTAACTGGGAATTTTTCACACATATGCCTAAACCAGCAGGTGAAACTGGAGGCGGGATGGCAAATGCCCTTGCAGGTACAGCCATTATGATCGGGCTTGGATGCCTGCTTGGAATTCCCACAGGTATATTCTCAGGCATTTATCTTTCAGAAAAGGACTCTTCATTATTTGCCAAAACTGTAAGATTTTTAACTGAGGTACTAAACGGAATACCATCAATTGTAATTGGAGTAGTGGCCTATATTATTTTAGTAGTACCGATGAAAAGGTTCTCTGCGCTTGCAGGCGGATTTGCTCTTGGAATTATTATGATGCCTCTGATCACAAGGACCACTGAGGAGATGCTGAGGCTTGTGCCAGGGACATACCGTGAAGCAGCTCTTGCCCTGGGAGCTCCAAAATGGAAGGCAGCTTTATTTGTTGTTTTACCCGCTGCATTTAAGGGGATATTTACAGGTGTGCTATTATCAATTGCGAGAGCTGCAGGAGAAACAGCGCCGCTGCTTTTTACTGCTTTAGGCAACAGGTTCTGGTCAACAAAGCTTGATCAGCCGATAGCATCACTTACAGTATTTATTTATGATTATTCAAAAGCTCCCTTTGAGGACTGGAACCGCCAGGCATGGGCAGCTGCACTGGTACTTATAATGCTGATCATGATAATAAATATAGTTTTCAGAGTTATAAGCAGGAAGAAAATATGATTTTCAATCCTCTCAAACGACTTATATGAAATTTCGACAAGGGACATTCTTTTGTTGAAGACAATCCTTCAGTACTGTTTTGAAAAAATAAACTTCAGAATGATACAGCAAGAAAGGTGATCAGCATTGTAAGTTTACGCATTTGGTTTTCATATGATTATAAAAAGTAATGCGTAAGCTTACAAGACCAGCTTCAAATGAATATTCCGGAAATATTAAATAAATATTAAAACAAAACTTGCCTTTACTTTACCGGATTAAAGCGTTTCGGCCATGGAATGTTTGGAAAGCTGACATATTGCCCGTCTTTCCACCTGTAGAGAGTCGCATTTACAGGCATAAGATCTTTTGATTTTGTCTTTTTATTATTTACCAGATCGACATTTGTAACAAGAATGCTTAAATGCTCTGAATCCTTCTTTTCGTAAAACAGTTCAGGGTAGGTCTGTGAGGCTGCCTCAAGCACATTTACTATCTGATCGTTCTGATAGGAATATATGCTGAAACGGTAAGCTACTCCAGACTGCCAGATAACAAGCATATTGCCTGCGTTATCTCTTAAAGGAATTAGTGCAACGGCATAGTCCCTGCTCCTTTGTGAGAAGATCTGAGAGCTCGATTTTACAGAATCCCTGTAGAAAGAAAGATTCCTGAGCTTATAGCCGGCGCTGTCAACCTCTTCTACAACGCTTTGCACTGTAATCTTTCCGTTACCCCATGGAACAAGGAACCTTATGTTTCCTGCCGGCAGCGCAGGTGCATTTTGCATTGTTGATGACTGCTGTGTGGAAGCTGAGCATCCGGCAAGAAAGGAAATTGCAATTATAACAAGATATTTCAGATATTTCATAGGTGTAATTTATTTTATGATTGATAATATAATTTAACTAAAAAATTAAGAATTAAGAATGATGAATTATGAATTGCAGGGTGAAAAGCCTTCTGAATTTGCTTTACAGCTTGCAGAAGAGGCTTCAGCAAAAAAACACGCAGCATTAAAACAAAAGCTGGGGCAATATTTTACACCTGTAGAGGCAGCACGCCTGATGGCTGGCTTTGCTGAAAATTTAACCACGGGCAATTATATTAGAATACTCGACCCCGGTGCAGGCACTGCATTATTATCCTGTGCATTAATAGAATATATTGTTATGGAAACTTCCGGCAGGTTTTCACAGCTTCAAGAAATTGAACTGGTTGTATTTGAAATTGATAAAAGCATAATTCCATATACAAGGCTTTCTCTTAATTATCTTAAAGACTGGACTGCAGCACGTGGTATCAGGCTTAAGTTTGACCTGCATGAAATTGATTTTATCGACGAGTACAAAAATGTTCTTCAGAATAATTACTTAAGTGACTCGCCCGAAAACCCTGAGAAGTTCGACATTATAATATCAAATCCTCCTTATTTTAAATTACATAAAGATGATCCCCGCGCGCATGCTGCTGATAAAATATTAAATGGACACCTTAATATCTATTTTATTTTTATCTATATCTCTGCATGCCTGCTTAAAAATAACGGAGAACTTTTATTTCTTATTCCCAGAAGCTTCTGCTCAGGAAATTACTTCAAGGAATTCAGAAGTAAATTGCTGAAACTAATTAAGCTTGAGCATATTCATTTATTTTCTTCTAAATGTAACTTATTTGAGCAAAACAGCGTTTCATCTGAAGCAGTAATTGTGCGTGGAGTTAAAACAAACGAGAGTAAAACTATCTATGCACTAGATGTCTCATATTCAGAGTCACTTAGAGATAAAATTAGCTTTAATTACTCTTATTCCTTTGATGCAGAGAAGAACATAATTTATCTTCCCTCATCGCAGGCTGAGAAAAACGTAATAGATATAGTCACTTCATGGAAAGGATCGCTTAATTCATTAGGCTTCAGGATCTCTGCCGGCAGGCTGCTGAAATCGAAGGCTTCAGCATTTATGTCAGATTCGTCAGAAACAACTAATAATATCTATGCAGCAGTATTGAATCTTAATGGATTCAGTGGTTACATTAAAGTCTGCGGTGAAACTGAAGATCTTTTAATTCCCGACAGGAACTATTTATTATTAAGAAGATATAATACTAAATATGACGACAGAAGGATTTCTGCCGCAGTTTACATTCCTGATAAAAGCAAAGACAGCTCAAACACCAGCGGGTTAGTTGCTTTGGATAAACAGCTTTTGTATGCAGAAAAGCCGGAAAACATTGATAAAGACGAACTTGCGGGTATTGCGGCTGTTCTTAACAGCAGGTTAATGGACAAGTATATTAAGATTGCCTATGGTGATATAAATCTTTCTCCTGATGAGATAGCAGAGCTGCCATTACCGCCTGTTGAAATAATAAAAGAGGCAGGCAGAAATTTCTTAAAATTTGACCTGTTATTTTCATTTCAGACTTAGGTACGTTATCATAATAATTCTTATTTTTCCGGATAAAATTATTGAAATTTAACCGATTCCGGATCTATGGGTCTAGTTTTCCGGATAAGAGGAGTCTTTCTATATAACTAATTGGATTAAGGACAAGAAAAAGAAATGAGCAAAAAGCTAAAAATTACAGTTCCCGCTGTAATTGGAATCGTATTAATACTACTAATAATCCCCAGAATCAGAACAGCAGATAACCACAACAGAGTCAGCAGCAGAACAGAATCCAGGAGCAGAGGCGGCGCAGTAAATGTAAATGCCGTTATTGTTCAGCCGGAAAAACTGGCAAACACAATAGTGTCTACAGGTACAGTGCTGGCTAATGAGGAAGTCGAGCTCAGAAGTGAAATTTCAGGTAAGATCGTGAAAATCTACTTTAAGGAAGGCAGCCATGTAAGAAAAGGCGATCTCCTGCTGAAGATAAATGATGCCGATCTTCAGGCGCAGTTATCAAAAGCAAACTTCTTAAGAGAACGTGCAGAGCAGCGCGAATACCGCCAGAGAATGATATTAAAAAAAGAAGGTACCAGTCAGGAGACCTATGAGACAGCTCTTAGCGATTTAAATACACAGAAAGCTGAGATTGACCTTATAAAAGCACAGATTGCAAAGACCGAGATCAGGGCGCCTTTTGACGGCACTATCGGCTTAAAGTCTGTAAGTGAGGGCAGTTATATTTCACCAAGCACAAAGATTGCCTCGCTTCAGAATACAACTTCTGTGAAGATCGATTTTTCAATACCTGAAAGATATTCAAACCTGGTTAAGACAGGTAATACAATTACCTTTACAATTCAGGGAAATAATGATAAATATTCTGCAAAGATCTTTGCAATTGAACCTAAAATAGATCCTGTGACAAGAACACTTCAGATCCGCGCAATATCAAATAACAAAAGCGGCAGCGTTCATCCAGGTTCGTTTGCAAAGGTTGAATTATTCTTAAATGAAATTCCTGATGCAATTATGGTTCCGACCGAATCATTAGTTCAGGATATAAAAGGCACAAAGGTCTTTGTAAGCAGAAACGGCAAAGCCTCAGCAAAGGTTATTGAACTTGGCATACGTAAAGAAAGCAAAATCCAGGTGGTAAATGGCCTGAATGCCGGAGATACAGTATTAACGACAGGATTGATGCAGATAAAACCAGGTTCTCCGGTTAAAATTGTAAGTACAGTTAATGAGTAGGTGATAAGAAAATGAGTTTACCAACCCTAAGTATAAAAAGGCCGGTACTGGCCATTGTAATGTCTGTTATTGTTGTACTTTTCGGTGTAATAGGCTACACGTTTCTTGGTGTAAGAGAGTACCCGAGCGTTGATCCTCCGGTTATTACAGTCTCAACTTCATACACCGGATCAAATTCAGAGGTAATCGAGTCGCAGATAACCGAACCGCTTGAAGAGGCTATTAATGGCGTTCCCGGCATCAGGTCGATCACATCTGTAAGCCGCGAGGGAAGAAGCCAGATAACAGTTGAGTTCACCTTAGGCACTGACCTTGAAACAGCAGCAAACGACGTGCGCGATAAGACCTCAGGCGCTGTTAGGTCATTGCCGCTTGATGCTGATCCTCCTGTGGTCTCAAAGGCCGATGCCGATGCAAGTCCTATTGTGCTGTTAACATTAAAAAGTGAAAAACGCGATCTTCTGGAATTAAGCGATATTGCAAACAATACATTTAAAGAGCGACTTCAGACAATTCCCGGAGTAAGCCAGGCGCAGGTCTGGGGCGAAAGGCGTTTTTCAATGAGGCTCTGGCTCGACCCGCAGAAGCTTGCAGCTTATAAGCTGACGCCGATTGATGTAAAAAATGCATTAAACAGGGAAAATATTGAACTTCCCTCAGGCCGTATCGAAGGAGCCTCGACTGAACTTACTGTAAGGACGCTCGGAAGACTGAAGACTACAGATGATTTTAATAACCTTATTATTAAGCAGGATAATGGCAACACCGTACGGATGCGCGATATCGGACAGGCCGAGCTAGGCGCAGAAAACGACAGAACAATATTAAAAAGAGACGGCGTTCCGATGGTCGGCGTATCTGTAATACCTCAGCCGGGATCAAACCACATTGAAATTGCAGATCAGTTCTTTAAGGCAGTTGAACAGATAAAAAAAGATCTGCCTGCTGATATTGAAACAGGAATAGGTTTCGACTATACAAAATATATCCGCAACTCGATCAAGGAAGTCGAAGAAACCATATTTATCGCATTTGGACTCGTAATTGTTATTATCTTCCTTTTCTTAAGAGACTGGCGTACAACAATAATTCCTGTTATTGCTATTCCTATCAGTCTTGTCGGTACATTCTTTATAATGTATCTGTTTAATTTTTCAATTAACGTACTGACGCTGCTTGGAATTGTGCTTGCAATCGGTCTTGTTGTTGACGATGCTATTGTTGTTCTTGAAAATATATATGCCAAGGTGGAAAAAGGCATGAGCCCTATCGAAGCAGGCATTAAGGGTTCAAACGAGATCTTCTTTGCTGTTATTTCAACTACCGTTACACTTGCTGCGGTTTTCCTGCCGGTAATATTTCTTCAGGGACTTACAGGCAAACTCTTCCGTGAGTTCGGAATTGTTATTGCAGCATCGGTTATTATTTCAGCCTTTGTTGCCCTTACACTTACACCAATGCTGAGCACAAAGCTTCTGAAAGAACATACCGGGCACAACTGGCTGTACCGTAAGACCGAGCCATTCTTTAACAGTCTGATTAATGGTTACGGCAGCCTGCTTGATAAATTCCTAAAGAAACGCTGGCTTGCATTTTTAGTAATGGGAATTTCAGTATTCCTTATTTACTTCAGCGGAAGCAGCCTTCAGTCGGAACTCTCGCCTATCGAAGACAGAAGCTTTCTGCGTGTAAATGCAACTGCTCCTGAAGGCGCCTCGTTCGAATATATGAGCAGGTATATGGACCAGCTTAGCCAGGTAATAAGCGATTCTATTCCTGAAAAAGATGCTCTTATTGTGTTTACTGCCCCCGGTTTCGGTTCCTCAGGTTCTGTAAACAGCGGTATGGTAAGACTTACACTTATAGATCCTGATAAAAGGGACAGGACACAGCAGCAGGTATACGAGAAGATAACATCTATGGCAAGACAGCTTACAGATGCAAGAGCAATTGTTACACAGGAACAGACCATTGGTGTAAGCAGGGGCGGACTGCCAGTTCAGTATGTAATACAGGCACCAAACTTTGAAAAGCTTCAGAATGTACTGCCTAAGTTTTTTGATATGGCTTCAAAGGATCCTACATTCAGTATTGTGGATCTTAACCTGAAGTTTAATAAGCCTGAACTGAATATTTCAATCGACAGGGATAAAGCAAGAGGACTTGGAGTAAGTGTATCTGATATTGCGCAGACACTTCAGTCGGCTTTCAGCGGACAGCGTTACGGCTACTTTGAAATGAACGGCAAGCAGTACCAGATAATCGGTCAGGTCGAACGCGCCGAAAGAAGCGAACCGCTTGACCTGAAATCGATCTATGTTAAAAATGACAAAAGTGAATTAGTTCAGCTTGATAACCTGGTAACTGTAAAAGAACAGATCAACCCTCCGCAGAGATATCATTACAACAGATATATTTCGGCTACGGTATCGGCAAACCTTGCACCGGGAAAAACCATGGGTGAAGGTATAAAAGCTATGGACAATATTGCAAAACAGGTGCTTGATGAATCCTTCTCGACCGCACTTTCAGGTCCTTCCAAGGATTTTGCTGAAAGTTCATCAAGCCTTATTTATATATTCTTCCTTGCTCTTGTTCTTATCTATCTTGTGCTTGCAGCACAGTTTGAGAGTTTCAGGGATCCGTTTATTATAATGTTTACTGTGCCGCTTGCTGTTGCAGGAGCATTCTTATCGTTATGGTACTTCAACCATACGCTGAATATCTTCAGTGAGATCGGACAGATCATGCTAATTGGACTTGTAACTAAAAACGGTATTCTTATAGTTGAATTCGCAAATCAGAGAAAAAAGCAGGGTCTTACAGTAATGGAGGCAGTAAAGGATGCATCTGTTGCACGCCTAAGACCTATACTTATGACAAGCCTTGCAACAATCTTAGGCACACTTCCAATTGCTCTGGCCCTCGGAGCCAGCTCCGGCAGCCGTGTTTCAATGGGGGTTGCAATTGTAGGCGGACTGATCTTCTCGACTACACTTACCTTATTTGTTATTCCTGCAATTTATTCGTATATGTCGAAGGAAAGCAAAGGAAACGAAGCAGAGTTTGAAAAACTCGAAAGAAGGATAAAGGCAGAAGAGGAAGAAGTAGAAATGTAAAAAAAAACGAAAAGATAAAAAACACAAAGGCTCCGTTTGAATGGAGCCTTTTTTATTTCTATACTTAAGACCTTGCAGCTACAACAATGCGGTCAATAATTTCCTGGTATTCTGTAAAAACAAAAGGCTTAGTAAAGTAATCCATTGCCCCGAGCATCCTTGCCTTTGATTTATCCTGGTCATCATCCGAAGAAGTAAGTATTACAACTTTAATATGCCTCAGGTTTTCATGCTTCTGTATCTCAGTAAGTATCTCAAATCCGTTTACCTTAGGCAGGTTAAGGTCAAGTATAACAATATCAGGCAAAGGAACATTTGAGTAAGGTTCTTTCCTGAAAAGATATTTAAGTGCCTTTTCGCCGTCGTTTAATATTGTAAGGTTATATTTTTCGCTGTTTTCCTTAAGCAATTCACTTATGATCAGAGCCTGAATAACGCTATCCTCTATTAATAGTATTTCCATTTCGCACCTGATAAAAATACAAACAACTCACACTTATCAGGTAAAATGCAAACTTTATTAATATAATTCAGATGAAAAATTTTTACTCGAAATAAAGAGCGGCTGGGTCTTAAGCCACCTTACAATATAAAAACAAATAAAAATGCTTATAACCACATCAGAACTCCAGTGCTTATCGTGATAGATCCTGCCCAGAGCCGTCATAACTGCAAGGAAATACCAGAGGGCTTTCCATAGTTTATTATCATAAAGCTCTGCCAGAATAAGCGAAGTTGAAAAAGCAAGTGCAACATCTGCCGAAGGCAATGAAACCTTTCCTGTTTCCCAGAGGCCTACAAAAGGTGTAAAGTGCAGGTTACCCTTATCAGTAAACGGGCGCCAGCGTCCGCAAGTGACTTTAAGTACATTAATAGCAATTCCTGAAAATATGAGCGATTCTAAAAACAGGTGTGCATAATTTATAAGTATTCTGTTATACTTATATCCCATTATCAATAGGATTGCCAGGCAGATAGCCTGAATATAACCTTTGCCGTAAATATCCCCCACCTTAAAAATCATTTCGCCTGAATCAGAGCGGAGTGACTGAAAGAGCTGTCTGACAGGCAAATCAATTACAAAGCAGAATGAGACGGCAGCAATAAAGAGGAAAAAGTGAATATATTCTGTCCTAGTCCATTTTACCGGGGATGCCAGCAGTTTCCCGGCATCAGAAAAATAGAGTTTCAGGGTTTTATTTGTTTTTTCCATTTATATTAAGTTTGTTGAGAAAAAGTATTTCTATCCCAGAAAACACCGCCAGTAAATCCCTGGATCCTTTTGTCTGTTTCAGCCATTTCAAGGCGTTTTTCAGCAAAGAGGCAATATTCAGGATTCTGTTCAATTCCCAGGTACCGGCGGCCTAATTTTTTAGCTGTCACGGAAGTAGTCCCGCTGCCTAAAAAGGGGTCCAGCACAAAATCGCCTTCGTTGCTTGAAGCCAGGATGATCTTAGCCAGCAGTTTCTCGCTTTTCTGCGTCGGGTGACTTGTATTTTCAGGCATTGACCAGAAAGGGATTGTAATATCTGTCCAGAGGTTTGAAGGATGAGTATCCCTGTAGTTGCCGTTTTCTGTTTTATTCCAGTCCTTGGGCTTGCCCTCCTGTGTATAGGGAGCGATAACCTTGCGCCTGATCTTAACAGCATTGGTATTAAACTTAAAATCATCCGACATTGTGCAGAACCAGATATCTTCCGATGAATTCTTCCAGTTAGCCTTGGCTCCCCTGCCCTTTTCCCTTTCCCAGGTAATCCTGTTGCGCACGATAAAATGGCTCGAGGCAGCTTCATAAATAGAGGCAGACGAAAGCCAGTCGCCGCATATATAGACCGAGGCTGTTGCCTTGAGCAGCGGCTTAAGGCATAGTATTACATCTTCCAGCCAGGCAGTGTAATCGCGCACTTTCTGACGGTTAAACGTCCAGCCGTGAAAATTCTTCTGAAGATTATAAGGCGGGTCGAGAAATAAAAGATCGACCGAATTCTGAGGCAGAATACCAGCCCAGCCTGTGCAGCTGCCGTTAATAGTGCCAACAGGCATTTCACTAAGCTTTTTTTCAGGCATGCAGGAAATAATCCTTCCTGTCAGCCTTTTTCTGTCTTCCTCAGTAAGAATAATGGTTTTATTCTTTGGAGATCTGGTCTTATCTGTCATTCGGTCCATTTAATTAATTACAAGGTGCTAATTTATTTAAAAAATTGACAAAAAAGTATAGTCTGTAAATTAATAATAGTGGCACTGGGTTTTTCTTAGATTTAAGAAGCGGATTTTTGAATTGAGACAAAATTGAAATATCCGGGCAGTTTTATATCCCTTTAATTACAAGGAAAGTCCTTTTACACCCTCAATAGAACCCATATTCGGCATTTACTTAAGAACGGGGATAGCTCCGGCTCTGGTACAGTATTTGTTTATAATAGGCATAATAAATTATGTACATAAATTTCTAAATAATAATAAACTTTATTAACTCAAGGAGAAAACCATGGTTATTACAGATGAATGCATCAATTGTGCAGCTTGCATAGAAGAATGTGAACACAATGCTATTTATAATGCAGGTGACGAATATACAGTCGGCGGCGAAACAAAGCCAGCTCTTTCAGATGATCATACATATATCGTTCCTGAATTATGCGATAATTGCAAGTCATGCTCTGAAGTTTGCGCAGTAGATGCAATCGTTGAAGCTGAAGCATAGTGATTATATATAAAAAAAAGTCCCCATGGAGCTCCATTGGGGACTTTTCTGTTTTAAAACAGGTTTTCTTTCGTTTTTAAGCTATTTTCCGATGTTTTTAAGTTATTTTCTTTTCAGTGCACTTTCTCAATATGCGGGTTTAGCTTATTTACCAGATAATGTTTAGGCACTGCACCTATTACGGTTTCTACCATCTTGCCGTCTTTAAATATTCCGAGAGTCGGAATACTCATAATTCCATACCGGGAAGCTACGTTAAAGTTTTCATCAGTATTAACCTTTACAACTTTCAGTTTTCCTTTCAGCTCATCGGCCAGTTCATCTACAATTGGAGCCACCATTCTGCAGGGGCCGCACCATGGAGCCCAGAAATCGACAAGAACCGGAGTAGATGACGAAAGCACTTCCCGGTCAAAATTATTATCTGTACCATTAACTATATTGCTGTTCATTTCAGATTCCCTCCGTTTCCCTTTTTCATTCTATAATTTTTTTTCTAATAATTTTCATTCTAATTAATATGATTACAATTAAAACAAAAAGTTTCATTTTTTCGTTCAGAAAGATGGTCCGGGAATGTACAAAAGCCTGGAAATTAATTAGATTCTAAGAAAACGGGGAATGCATCAATCTTAGGGGAGAATTATGATGCGTATGTTGTTCTTAACTGTTATCTGCACACTTTTTATCACTCCGGTTATTGTCTCTACGCCGATTTGGGCACAAAGTTCAATAGAAGAGCCTTTAGAAAAGGCTTTTCAGAATGCAAAAAAAGGGATGTACTGGGCGCTTTCAAATATCCCGGAGAAAAAGGCTCAGGCTGACAACGATCTGATAGATCAGGACAAGCTGCTTTCAACAGTAAAGCTGTCAAAAGAAATTAACGGCTTAAGGATCGAGTCAACCGGATTTTTCGAAAGCACCGGCGTAAAACTTACAATCTTCAGGTCAACCGAATGGCTGCTGAAGGAAGGATATTTAAGGCCGGATACCGTTGTTGTAAAAGCAGACACGCTGAAACAGAAGAAAGAAACAAAAAAGCGAAGCAGAAAGCAGACAGAATTAAAAGAATAAGATGCCTGCAGGATATCAATAATCCTGCAGACTTGTAAAGCCAGGCAATATTATTCAGGAATTCAGTATTCTTGTTACCAGGGGATGAATATCCTTTGAAGCAGCTATAATACTGCTTCCCTTTACAGCGTCGCCGCCATAATAATCTGTAATTATGCCGCCGGCTCCGCGTATGACTGGTATTAAAGCCATAGAATCCCAGACAGACATTACCGGATCAATCATAATATCAGCAAATCCGGTTGCAACCAGGTAATATCCATAGCAGTCGCCCCAGTTTCTGTATAATTTAACCTGATTCATAAGCTGATCGAACTTACCTGCATCCTGATACTTTGCAATATTCAGGTGGTCTGTAGTAAGCAGTACAGCAGAAGAAAGGCTCTCACACTCCCGGCATTTAACTTTAGTTCCGTTAAGCATGGCTGAGTCGTTATCGCCTATCAGAAATTCATTCAGCACCGGCTGGTTTATTACGCCGAGTACAGGTTCTCCGTTTTTCAGCAGTGCTATAAGAGTCCCGAAAGTAACCGTTCCGCAGATAAAACTTTTTGTACCGTCAATCGGGTCAAGTATCCATTGATACTCAGCGCCTTCATTATGCAGGCCGAACTCTTCACCAAGAATACCGTGATCCGGAAACTCTTTCATTATCAGTTCCCTCATAGCTTCCTCTGCCTTTTTATCGGCAACAGTAACAGGTGAAAGATCGCTTTTGGTATCTATTGAAACATCAGTGCGGAAGTAGCCTTTTATAATTCTGCCGCTTTCTTCAGAGAGTAATTTTGCAAATTCTTTAAAGTCTTTCATGATAAAAATATTTGTTAGTAATATTGAAAACATAATAAATTTCAGAGTTAAATACCTTTAATTTTGGGTAAGAAAGTAATAAGTTTATAACTTCAAAAGAAAAACAGTAAGTAGAAATAGAGACAAAGCGGACTTTAAATGAGGACAGTTGCTTTATTATTCATATCTAATATATTCATGACATTTGCGTGGTACGGACATTTAAGATTTAGGGACAAACCGTTAACAATAGTAATACTTGTAAGCTGGCTTATAGCCTTTGTGGAGTATGTATTTCAGGTACCGGCAAACCGTTTAGGCTACGGGCAGTTCAATGCCGCGCAGTTAAAGACGATACAGGAAGTTATAACCTTAGTTGTATTCAGTGTATTTTCGATTTTTTATTTAAAAGAAGAATTCCGCTGGAATTATGCCGTAGGATTTTTCTTTATTATTCTCGCTGTATTTTTCATATTCAAGAAGTGGTAAATTGGTAATAAAAAAAATTGAGCGATAAGAATTAAAAGTAAAAAAAATTTTGCAGAGACAAATAATTAATTTTGCAAAGTTCAGGCAATTTTATATATTTGTAGACTAAAATTTATTCAACGGAGAGATGGCAGAGTGGTTGAATGCGGCGGTCTTGAAAACCGTTAAGGATGCAAGTCCTTCCGGGGTTCGAATCCCTGTCTCTCCGCAAGACTTTTAGTGCAAAAGTTGATGCCTCAAAATAGTGAAAAAACGCTGTTTTGAGGCTTTTTTATTATATAGACATACCTGTCCCTATTCAAAACTAAATCCAGCCTGAATTTTTGATTTCATAGCTGCTAGTTTTCTTCTTTCAATGTACTTCCATTCTAGTCTGATCAGAGTCGACATACAAAATTTTTTCCAAAATC
>JBLNEL010000539.1:0-8797 GCA_050262615.1 Bacillota bacterium | reverse complement strand
AAAGAATTTGAAGATATTTTAAAAGATCTTAAAGCTCTGGCTGGTGAACTTGGTGCTACAGTCCGTTTTGAAAAGGGCGACTTTAAGGGGGGGTATTGTCTGCTTAAGGATTCAAAAGTAATTGTTATCAATAAAATTGCAAATCTCCAGCGTAAAGTTATGATCCTTTCAGCTGCGTTAAAGGAATTAGGAATTGACCAGATCTATCTGACTCCAAGGCTAAGAGAAATTATTGATGAAATGAATGAGGAAAAATGAAAGTAATCGTACTAAATGGTCCCAATCTCAATTTGCTTGGGTCAAGAGATAAAGGTCATTATGGGGCACTATCGCTTACAGATATTGAGAGTATTGTAAAAAAAGAATACGCTAATGATTACTTTGAATTTTTTCAATCGAATCATGAAGGTGAATTAATTGACCAGATACAGAAAGCCGGAAGCTTTTTTGATGGTCTTATTATAAATCCAGGAGGATATGCTCACACCTCAGTGGCAATCAGAGATGCACTTGCTGAGTGTAAAATACCCAAAGTTGAGGTCCATTTATCAAATCTTTCTTCAAGAGAAAGTTTCAGGCAAATTTGCCTTACCGCTTCCTCATGCGATGGATATCTATCCGGTTTTAAGGAAAAAGGTTATCTTGCAGCAGTATATTTATTAAAGAAGCTAATTTAGGAGTTAAGAATTTCATTGTTAAAAGCCATTATTTTTGATCTGGATAATACTTTAGTCGATTTCATGAAAATGAAGAGGAGAGCAATTGAAGCTGCTATCCCCGCTATGATTGATGCTGGACTTGACATCAGTATTGATGAAGCTTCAAAATTAATTGATGGGATTTATCTTGAACAGGGGATTGAATATCAGCAGGTATTTGATTTACTGCTGCAGAAAGTAAATAACCGGGTTGACCATAAGATACTGGCCTCTGGGATTGTAGCTTACAGAAGGGCAAGAGAAGCTGCATTGACTCCTTACCCGCATGTATATTCAACTTTGGTTCATCTGACAAAAATGGGAATGAAGCTCGGGATTGTATCTGATGCCCCGGTAAAAGAAGCCTGGATGAGACTTGCATACCTGAATTTCCATAGCTTCTTTGATGCTGTTGTCACTTTTGATGAGACCGGAGAAAGAAAACCCAGCCCTGTGCCATTTAATACAATCTTGTCGAAATTATCAGTAAAACCTGAAGAAGCTTTGATGGTTGGCGATTGGGTCGATAGAGATATTGTAGGGGCCTCAAGAGTTGGGATGAAAACCGCTTTTGCAAAATATGGAGATACATTCAATACTCAGATGCATTCAGCAGATTTTGAGTTGCAGGATATTAAGGATCTCATCCCAATTGTTATGAAGCTAAACGGTTGTAATTAACAATAAAGAAGTCAGAGAAAATACGTTCCTTGAATTTTGAATCTTAATTCTTTATTTTACCTATTGTTTTTATAAGGCTGAAATGAAAGAACTTGGCATTAAGAAGTTATACTATTCTATAAGTGAAGTAAGTAAAATTACAGGGTTGGAGCAGTACGTCCTCAGGTATTGGGAAAATGAATTTGAGGAATTAAAGCCTGCAAAAAACAGGGCTGGCAACAGGATTTATACAAATAAAGATATTCAGGTAATCTTAAAGATAAAAAAACTCTTAAAAGACGAAAAGTATACTATCGAAGGTGCAAAAAAACTTATTAAAGATCCAGAGGAACTGAAATCAAAGGTTACTATTGTACCAGATATTCAGGAATACGAAAATAAAGTAGGAAATATTGAAGAAGATCCTCAATCTTTCAAAAAAGATCTTGAACAAATAAAGAGCTTTTTGATATATTTACAGTCTAAATTATAAATTGTGTTTTCTCGGAACGTGGCGCAGCCCGGTAGCGCACTTGAATGGGGTTCAAGGGGCCGCGGGTTCAAATCCCGCCGTTCCGACACTGACTTAATCCTTATTAACCTAATAGTTTTTAAGGATTTTTTTTTGCGCTGCACCGCTGTCATTATATTTCCAGTATTATAATATCAGGCATCCAAATTCAATTATTCCAACTTGTTATTGTTTGGTAAATACTATATTTTATTAATAGTTTTACCTATGAGGATATAGTTTGCTTTGCCGGCTGGTGTAATAAATGATTGTTTTCTCAAATCCCGATGCCATCATATACAAATATTCCTTGCTTTCTTTAAACTTGCGTTTTAATAATATTAAATTTAAGTTCAATTGATTCTGTAGACCTTGATAAATTCATATCCATAAAGAATATTAGTCTTATATTTTAAATGAATTTTATAAATAAATTAACTGCAAAATACCGTGATGAATGAAACAGATAATAATGTTGCTATTGTTTTATTGGTAGAGGATAATCCCGGTGATGTGCTGCTTATTCAGGAAGTGCTTGGAGGGAATAATGGGCATTTCGATCTCCATGTAGTAAAGGATGGAGCTGAGGCAATGTTATATCTGAAAAGTGTATTAGCCGAGTCTGGCAAATCTAAATTGCCAAATATGATAATATTAGACTTGAATCTTCCTAGAAAAAATGGCAGGGAAGTACTGGCAAATATAAGATCAGATGAGAATTTACGAGATCTGCCTGTCATAATATTTACATCATCTGATGCAGAGGAAGATATCCTGATTTGCCAGCACCTGAATGTGGTAAAGTACTATAAGAAACCTATCGATTTTGACGAATATGTAAGTACGATCAAAGCTATTGAAGGATCCATCATAGCTTTAGTCAATTCAAAAGGTCCCGCTTCCAATTAATAGGTGAAAATTATGAAAAAGAATACCATCCGTCTGTTAATGGTTGAAGACAGCTTTTGCGATGCCAGGCTTATTTATGAAATGCTTCGGGACTCTTTGACTATCGATTTTAAGATTGAACAAGCCTTCAGGCTATCTACAGGATTGGAGATGTTGAAAACAAAAGAGTTCGATATTATACTCCTTGATCTTGCATTACCCGATAGTTTTGGTCTGGATACATTGAAGTGTTTTCTTAATGAGGCCAGGGGAATTCCAATAGTCGTTATGACGGCTAATGATGATGAAGAACTTGGGATTAAAGCGGTTCACCTGGGTGCTCAGGATTACATTATCAAACTTCAGTATGACAGCTATTCTTTCGTTAAAGCTCTTTGTTTTGCAATAGAACGTAAAAAAAATGAAGAAATCTTAGCCTATCAAACTAAATTGCTTAATAGTGTAAATGATGGGATCGCAGTTACTGATAACGATTTGAAAATTGTATCCTGGAATACATCTGCTGAAAAGATCTTTGGATGGAAGGAAAATGAAGTCATTGGAAATAGGATAAATGATCTTATTGATCCTTTATTATTTGATAAGATAAAAACTGAAGCTAAGGTTTACCTGGATGAGGGGAAAGAATATCTTCTGGAAATTAACTGCAGAAATCGAAATGGGGACAGCATTTTGGTTGAAATGAAGATCCTGGCCATTTTATCTAAAGAAGGGATAATGACAGGACTTATATTTATCAGCAGAGAACTTGAAAATTATAAGACTGCAATCCATTGCTTACAGGACAATCCTGACTCATTGCTTCAGCCTGATTTCGATAATACAAATCAGAAACTAGTTTTTTTAGACCAGCAGTTTAATATTGTAAGGGTTAATAAGGCTTTCAGTCAATCCTGCCAGCTTAACCCGGATTCTTTTATCGGAAGAAATATATTCGAATTACTGAATGAAAAACATAATAAAGTATTAACTGATTTGGGAAAAGTATGAAATTTTAATACATTAATAGAAGTTTTAACAAATATTGCTATTCAGCCTAATTTAAATTTTAATTAAATAAGCAAATCAAATTACCCTCCGTAATTCCAATAGATAAATTGAATTAAAAATCGTATATTTTGACTCTCAAAATGATAAGAAAGAGTGGCAAATTGAATATAGACAAACCTAAGTCGTTTTGTGGTATTTTCGGTATATTTGGTTCAGATAATGCAGCATATGCAACTTATTATGGGCTGCATGCTCTCCAGCACAGGGGGCAGGAAGCTGCCGGAATTGTAACTGCAGAAAACCTGCCGGATAATAAAATTGGGTTTAATATACATAAGGATCTGGGACTTGTATCTGAAGTATTCCATAACCCGGCTATTTTAAGGGATAACTTAAAGGGATTTGCAGCAATCGGACATGACCGGTACTCAACAACCGGGGCTTCAGAGTCGTTAAAGAATATCCAGCCATTTGTAGTAAACTACAGAAAGGGACATCTTGCTGTAGCCCATAATGGGAATCTTACCAATGCTCATATTCTCAGGGAAGTGCTTGTCAATGAAGGCTCGATTTTCCAAACTACAAGCGATACAGAAGTAATATTACATCTGATTGCAAAAAGCCGTCTTGATAACCAGATTGAACAGATCAAAGAAGCTCTTCAAAAAATTGAAGGGGCATACTGCCTGCTGATACTTACCGATGACAAACTCATTGCTGCCAGAGATCCTTACGGGTTCAGACCACTGGCTCTCGGCAGGTTAAATGGTTCATTTATTGTTGCCTCTGAGACTTGTGCTTTTGATATAAATAGTGCAGAATATATAAGAGATATTAACCCAGGTGAGCTGATTGTTATAGATAAGGATGTATTGCAGACTAAACAGGTTAAATCTTACAAGATCTTTGATCAGCCAGTTAATAAAAAACATTGTATATTTGAATACATCTACTTTTCACGCCCTGACAGCCGAATTTTTGGACATAGTGTTGATAAAATAAGAAGAAAACTGGGGAAAGTGCTGGCTAAAAAACATCCAGTACGTGATAAAGATGGTGAAAAAGTTATTGTAATAAGCGTCCCTGATAGCTCAAATACAGCTGCAATAGGTTATGAGACCCAGCTGGAGAAGGATGGAATAAAGGCAAAATTTGAAATTGGATTAATCCGAAGCCATTATATCGGCAGGACATTTATTCAGCCTGGACAGACCAAAAGAGAAGTTGGCGTTAAGATAAAATTCAATACTGTGCGCGGCGTTCTTGAAAATAAGACGGTTGTACTGATAGATGATTCCATAGTACGTGGAACCACGTCAAAACAGCTGGTTAATCTTATAAAGGAGGCAAATCCTAAGGAAATTCATATAAGAATTTCATCCCCGCCAATAATGCACCCATGCTATTATGGAATGGATTTCCCTTCAAAAGAGGAATTAATAGCTAATAAATTTGACGGGAATGTTGATAAAATCAGAGAGTATCTTGAAGTAGACAGCCTTGAATACCTTACAGAAGATGAATTACTTGAGGCTATGGTTGATCAGGACCCTGAAGATTTTTGTACAGCATGCTTTTCGGGAGCATATCCAACTGAAATAAATAAATCTTTCACAAAAGAAGTATACGAAGAATAATCTCTTTTATATATTGCTGAAATAATATTGTAAATCTATGCAAATACTTCGGGAAATCTTTACAATTTCAAATTTACTAAGTCTTTCAAGACTTTTGATCAGCATTCCTGCTTACATCCTGCTTGGGAAATTGAGCGAGTCGCCTGATTACAAGATTGCATTGGTAATCCTATTTATTGTTGCCGCTGCAACCGATTTTCTGGATGGGTATTTTGCCAGGAAACTAAACCAAATAACCGAAACCGGAAAGATTATAGACCCTCTGGCTGATAAGATATTAGTTGGAGTTATTGTCCTCAGATTGTTTTGGCTGAATATGATCCCTGATTATTACTTTTACTCAGTGATTGGCCGAGATGTACTGATCTTCATCGGCGGAATTTGGATCACTAAAAAAATTGGGAAAGTGCTCCCATCAAATCTATTAGGGAAGATTACTGTTACTTTCATTGCTCTTTATCTCTTTGCCGCAATGCTGCAGATTGAAAACAGTTTAGCTGTTGTCTATAACTTATTATTATATATTAGTTTAGCCCTGATCATTTCATCTTTAATCGGGTACATAATACGAGCAAAAGAATCTTTAATATGGAATAAGAATGAATCTGTTCAAGAACATTAATTTTAATAAACTCAAAGACGGTCTTACAAAAACAAGGGACAAGCTTGTTACAAAAATCAATGAAACTATCACAGGTAAGGCAAAGCTCGACGAAGAAATATTAGAAGAAGTTGAAGAAATTCTAATTACCAGTGACATTGGGTTCGACACAGCAACAAGAATTATTGAAAATGCCAGAATCAAGTTAAAGGCAGAAAAAGATAGAAGCATATTAAATGTTACAGATGTTATTAAAAATGAATTAGTTGCTTTGGTAGATGCATATAATACTAATTCAGAATTTTTAAGACTGGACCAATATAAACCTTTTGTAATACTCGTTGTTGGGGTAAATGGTGCTGGGAAAACGACCACAATAGGTAAATTAGCACATAATTACAAACAGGCCGGGTTAAGCGTTATCATAGGCTCTGCCGATACTTTCAGGGCTGCAGCAAATGAACAACTTGAAATATGGTCGCAGCGGGCTGGAGTTGAGATAGTCCAGCGTAAAACCGGGGCTGATCCGTCTGCAGTTGCATTTGATACTGTTTCACTGGCAAAGAAAAAGAATATTGATGTTGTTTTAATTGATACGGCAGGAAGACTGCATACAAAACAGCATCTCATGGAAGAATTAAAAAAGATCAAAAAAAGCATTAGCAAAGTCATTGATTATGCTCCAAATGAAACATTCCTCGTAATTGACGGAAACACTGGGCAGAATGGACTTGTACAGGCGGAAAAATTCAGTGATGTAACTGATATTTCCGGACTGATAGTTACAAAACTTGATGGGACAGCAAAAGGCGGAGTTGTCTTTCAGATCTGTTCTCAGCAAAAGGTTCCGATCAAATATATCGGAGTGGGAGAGGGAATTGATGACCTTCAGACGTTTGATGCTAAGAGCTTTGTAGATGCTTTATTTGCTACAAGCTGATTTTCGCAAACACAAGTAAAACAAGCTTTTATCTCTTGGAAGAAAAACTTCTTTTCATATTTAATCCAAACGCAGGCAATGGCAGGGCTGAAAAGCTGCTGCCTAAGCTCAAATCGACCTTAAGAACACGCGCCCACAATATCGAAATTGCTGTTACCGGATACACTAACCATGCTTACGAGCTCGTAAAAGACCAACAGAAAGAATTTAGCAAAATTATTGTGGTTGGAGGCGACGGGACTCTAAATGAGGCTCTTAATGGCTGTAATGAAGAATTTAGCGCTGTTTTAGGTGTCATCCCGGTCGGTTCTGGCAATGATTTTGCTAAAACAGCAGGATTGACCGGTTCTTTTGAAGAAAACATTAAAAATGTTACATCAGAAAATGTATTTATACGAACCATTGACTTTGGTGAACTATTTTATTCTGTAAATGAGACCGGCAGTATGATTTTAAGAAGGTTTATTAATAGTGCAGGAATCGGTTTTGACGCAGTAGTTTCAGATAAAAAAAATCATGTTAGAAATTTACGCGGATTGCTGCAATATATTGTTGCCGTCAAAAAAGCGCTTAAACAGTTTAATAACATCGAAGTCCACTCAAATTTTGATGGTGCAGAAGATTTTGGGGAAAAACTCCTGATAGCGATCAGTAATGGTAAAACCTACGGCGGCGGCATAAGGGTTAACCCGTATGCCGAAGTTAACGATGGGCTGCTGGATGCCTGCATAATAAATCCACTGTCAGTTTTTCGGGTTGCAAAGGATCTTCCGAAATTTATAACCGGAAAGCATGAGAAGTTAACAGAAGTCAGGCTCTTCAGATTCAAGGAAGCAGAGTTGACCATTCCAGCGTCGGCTTATATTCATGCTGATGGAGAAGTTATTTCCAGGAATGCCAAAAAGATCTTGATTAAAATAAACAGCCGGAATCTCAAATTTATATTTGTGCCAGGTCGCAACATCTGATAAACAATTCCAGGGTACCAACAGTTTATAGAAATTGCAGGGGATATAGTTTTCTTAAAGCCTTTGAATTCGGATAGATTTTCAATTAATTAAATTTATCTTAGTTTACATAATATACATTATAGGACATTTGTTATCTGGCTAAAAAGCCCTCTGAATTCATTACCTGAGTAATTATGATTATTGATGATATAGTTCTCCATATACAAATAACCTGTCCATTATTCGTATTTGTAAAATCCTTCTCCAGTTTTTTTGCCTAATTTCCTTGCTGCAACCATCTTTTTAAGTAATGGACATGGCCTGTATTTGCTATCGTTAAACCCTGTATATAAAACTTCCATGATAGCTAAGCAAACATCAAGCCCAATGAAATCTGCCAGCGTCAGCGGTCCCATTGGATGATTCATCCCTAGCTTCATCACACTGTCAATGTCTTCTTTTGAAGCTACTCCTTCCATCAGTGCATAGATCGCTTCGTTGATCATAGGCATCAATATCCTGTTTGAGACAAAACCCGGATAATCAAATACCTCTACCGGAGTTTTGCCGATCTTTGTACTCAGATCTCTAATTGTATTATAGGTGTCATCTGATGTTGAATACCCGCGAATTACTTCAACAAGTTTCATCACAGGAACCGGGTTCATAAAATGCATCCCTATGAACTTTTCAGGTCTGCTGAATGCAGCTAATTCTGTAATTGATATTGAAGAAGTATTTGTGGCAAATATGCAATTCTGATTTAATAATTCATTTAGTTTTATAAATAAATTGGCCTTAGCCTCTTTATTTTCGTAAACAGCCTCTACTACCAGATCACAATCAACAGGCGTATGTTCAACCCCAACGACAGTTTTTAGGTTATTGAGTGCCATCTCTT
>JBLNEL010000538.1:0-3573 GCA_050262615.1 Bacillota bacterium | reverse complement strand
CAATTACATGAAGCGGATATACCTGTTTCCTTATTTATTGAGCCGGATATAAACCAGATAAGTGCAGCTGCTGAAATAAATGCTGATTTAATTGAGATCCATACCGGTGTATATGCAAATTCTACTACCGAGGAAGAGCAATTCGACGAACTTGAGAGGATAAGGCTTGCAGCAAAGCATGCAAAAAAACTTGGATTAGGAGTAAATGCCGGGCATGGACTTAATTACATAAACATTAAACAATTCCTTGAGATAGAAGATATTGATGAAGTCAGCATTGGTCAGGCTGTGATTGCGAGGGCTGTAATAGTCGGCATAAAAGAAGCAGTGGAAGAAATGAAACAGATCATACGTTACAAGTAAGATGGCATTATTTTCCAACAAAAGCCCTTTAAAACGGAAGCTGGAGTATCATTACCGTTATTTTGATAAAGGGCAGATATCTCCTGATCCGCTTGAATTTCTGCATAAGTACAGCGACAGCCGGGATATTGAGGTAATGGGGCTGATAGCATCAGTATTTGCCTATGGACGGGTTGAGCAAATTAATACAACTCTTAGCCGAATTAACGAAATAATTTACCCGCACCCATATAATTTTGTCATAAATTATGATCATAAAAAGGATTCCAGGCTTTTTGAGAATATTAAACACCGGTTCTATACCAGCCAGGATGCAGCTCTTCTTTTTTATATTCTAAATAAAGTATATTTGAACTATGATTCGCTCAAAGGGTTATTCCTGCTATATTACTTTGAAACGGAGAAAAATTTAAAGGAATCCGTTTCTTTTTTTTCAAGAAATCTTATTAATTTGGCCCGCCAAATCACAATGGACTTTAAGGTTACACCGGGACTGGAATTCATGTTTCCTGATCCTTTAAAGGGGAGTGCCTGCAAGAGGATGAATTTATTTTTACGATGGATGGTAAGGCAGGATGAACTGGATTTTGGACTTTGGAGCGAAATTCCGAAAAACAAACTTGTCATACCGGTTGACACGCATGTTGCGCGTATATGTAAGGAGTTAGGGTTAACATCGCGTTCAAACGTTTCCTGGGCGATGGCTGAAGAAATAACAGAGAATCTAAAAACATTCGATTCAGTTGATCCGGTCAAATACGACTTTGCCATTTGCCACATAGGTATGAGAAAAATGCAATTTTGAGTCACACCCTGAAATTTTGATTAATAAAGCCTATTTTATGATAAAAATCTAGTTGAACCCATATTAAAACAATATTATATTGGAGAACAATTTTTTCAAGCTTTAAAGTGGATTTATCCATTTGAAAGCCGGAAGATCAGTATAATCCGGTCTTATAGATTTTTTGGTTATAAGTGAACTTTCAATTTAACATTTTTTACCAGTCATAGGAGCAAAAATGTCAGTATCTGATGTTGGAGTAAAACCCCCTGAACAAAGGAAATTTGTGCCATTTGTATCTCCGGAGACTAACATGGCGGAGTTTACAATCCGTGCGTTAGTAATTGGACTTATAATGTCAGTCGTACTTGGAGCAGCGAATGCATATCTTGGTTTGAAGGCAGGAATGACAATAGCAGCAACATATCCAGCTGCCGTTATAGGGATGGCAATTTTAAAGATTATGAAGGGTTCTATTTTAGAAGAGAACTTTGCAAGAACAGTCGGTTCAATAGGTGAATCAGTAGCTGCCGGTGCAATTTTTACAATTCCGGCGTTTCTGATCTCAGGTGTATGGACAGAATTCTACAGCATTGAACATTATCTCCAGGCAACTGCAATTATGTTCGTTGGCGGTATCATCGGAATTCTTTTTGTCACTATTTTACGCCGTGTGATGGTTGAAGATGCAGAACTTCCTTTCCCGGAATCAGTTGCAGCATCAGAAATCCATAAAGCCGGACGTACAGGCAAAAGCGGTGCAAAGTTTTTATTCTGGGCAATGGGACTTGGTGCATTGATTCAGGCATTAAAGCAGCTTCAGGCATTTGCTTCAAGCTGGGAAAAGTTTATCCCATTTTCAACAAAAAGCATTACATTCAGCAATGGTGCATCAGTTCCGGCCAGCGGCGGCGCGTTGTTGAGCACACCTGGTGTAAGTCCAGCTTACATGGGTGTTGGTTATATAATTGGTCCTAATCTGGCTGCATTAAACTTTACAGGCGGATTGCTTGCCTGGGGATTATTCGTTCCACTGCTTTTATACTTCCTGGGACCAGAATTATCAGCTTCACTTTCAGCCGCCGGACAGAATGTAAATTCTGAAGCTACATGGATAGGCATGGCTAACCAGGTTTGGAGAACAATTGTTCGTCCTATTGCCATTGGCGGTATGCTTATGAGTGCTGCTTATACACTTTTCAGAATGAGGAAGAGTCTGGGCGCAGGTCTTTCAAGAGCAGTAGGCGATGTAAAGCGTGCAGCTTCAGGCGGTTCTGTTGAAACCCGCACAGAGAAAGACATGAATTTCAAGTGGGTATTTATTGGTTTAGGATTGGCTTCTGTAGCTACTTTCTTTATCTATTTATATTTCTCACAGGATATATTAGCAGCTGTTGTTGCTACTATTGTAATGATCATTGCAGGCTTCTTCTTTGCTGCAGTTTCAGGTTACCTTGTAGGACTTATAGGTTCGAGCAATAACCCTATAAGCGGTCTTACAATATCTACTTTAATAGTTGCTGCTATTTTGATGGTAGCTCTTGGAGTAAAAGGTATGGCTGGTATAGCAGCTGTATTAGGCGTTGCTGCAGTAATTTGCGTTGCAGCTGCAGTTGCTGGTGAAATGCTTCAGGATTTGAAAGTTGGACATATTCTTGGTGGTACACCATGGAAGATGCAGGTTGGTGATCTTTTTGGAATTTTATTATCATCAGCTGTTATGTTCTTCCCACTGCTTATTTTACACGAAGGTGATATAAAGTCTGGTGGAACAGGACTTGGCGGGCAGAATTACTCAGCACCACAGGCCAGTTTGATGGCCATACTTGCAAAAGGTATTGTAGGTGGTGACATGGCTTGGCCGCTAATAATTGTTGGTATCTTAATGGCGATCGGCTTTATTCTGCTTAAAGTAAAAAGTCCAATGCTTGTTTGCGTTGGAATGTATTTGCCGCTTGAAACCTCATTTGCGATTTTTATTGGCGGACTTATCAGAGGATTACTTGATAAATTAGCTGCAAAGAGGAAATTCAATGCTCCACAGATTGCAAGAATGGAAAATAACGGAGTTCTATTGGCCTCAGGTTTAATTGCCGGTGAGGCTTTAATCGGTCTATTCTTTGCATTTGCTGCAGTGATGGAATGGAGGATCCCATTGATTTCTGAAAATCCAACATTCCTGATCAGTCTCATTGTTTTTGCAATAGTCGGATATGTTTTAGTCCGTACACCACTTGCAAACGCCGGCAGTCCGGATGAACCGGCTCCGCCATCAGCAATGTTCTAATAAATTATGAAAGGACAGGATATTATCCTGTCCTTCTTTTTTTATAGCTTCTGTATTCTGAAATAATCAGAATCACATTAGTTTTTCTTAATAAACATTTGGAAATTTATGCCTTTAAGCTTTAAGGAAAGAAGAAAAA
>JBLNEL010000537.1:0-31975 GCA_050262615.1 Bacillota bacterium | reverse complement strand
AACTTTTATGCTTTATCTTTCGAAAATTAAACGGAATTATTCTTGGGCCAGTTTTCATATAAGAAATGTAATTTTCTCCGAACTTTCTAATAAGTTTTTTTTCCTCAAAGACAGATCCGATATAAAAATATGCTATCAGGCAGGTAAGTAAAACCAGGTAAAAAAGGTCCATTGCAGGTCGGAGTGCAAGGAAGAGAATAGTATAAAGGTAAAGCGGGTGGCGGGAGTATCTGTAGGGTCCGCGGGTTATAAGTTCACTTGATTCATCGATATCGTCTAAATTATAGGATCCGTTAAAATAGCGTCTTATCTGAGAGATGCCGAAAAATTCCAGTCCGTCGATACTAAGTGCTGTTCTTACAAGTCCAATGAGGCTTAGAAACTGAAGCAGAAGGACAATAAGATCAAGCGGATAATCAAGGTCATAGATCGTAAGGCCGGGTTTTGGTGAGACAAGGTAGATGAGGTAAAAAGAAAAAAGTGCAAAGGCGTTATAAAAAAGCCTGTAGAATGCTATTTTTTTACCCAGTTTTTCTATGAGCTTTTGTTTCAGCCAATTAGAAGCCAGAACCGAGTGAGTCAGTCCAAAGATAAAAAAAAGGGATACAATAACAATTATATCCCTGAACTCATTCATAATCAATAATTCCTAACTCATAATTCTTTACGCAGTCTTGCTACAGGAATTCTTAACTGTTCCCTGTATTTAGCAACTGTACGGCGTGCAATATGGATACCTTTATCGTTAAGGAGTTCTGCTATCTTATCGTCGCTATGCGGGTTATCCTTAGGTTCAGAGTCACAGATCTCTTTAATAAGTTCTTTAATATGCTTATTAGATATTTCCTCGCCGGTATCAGTTGAGAGTCCTTCGCTAAAGAAATACTTCAGTTCGTGTATACCGACCGGGCTCTGGACATATTTTCCATTAACAACGCGGCTTATCGTAGAGATATCCATTCCGATCTCTTCGGCGATATCCTTATAGATCATAGGTTTCAATGCCTTGGGTCCGAACTCAAAGAAGTTATATTGTTTTTCGACTATAGCGCGCATGATCTTCATCAGGGTTTCGCGTCTTTGCTGAATAGAAGCAATGAACCATTTAGCAGATTCAAATTTTTCTCTTAAGAACTTATGGGTTTCTTTTTCACGGTTAGAGATATTTCTTTTGCGTTTATTAGAGTTTAACATTTCCAGGTATGTTGTACTTATAGTAACCGAAGGGACATGCCTGTCGTTAAGGGAGATAATGAAATTATCGTCAACCTTTTCAACAATAAAGTCAGGGGTAATCTGATTTGCCTGATCCGACTCAATATTTCCTTCGCCCGGCTTAGGGTTAAGTTTGTGGATAAGGTTTATTGTTGATTTAAGGGTTTCCGTAGTCAGATTCATATTTTTCTGAATAGCGTCGAAACGTTTATTGACGAAGTCATTATAATGTTCCGAGAGCAGTTTTTCAGCAAGGAATGAATAATAAGGGTCAAAAGTAGAATTTCTTATCTGTACAAGCAGGCATTCCTGAAGGCTGCGCGAGGCGATTCCGACCGGGTCGAACGTCTGGATCTTTTTAAGAAGTTTTTCCGCATCTTCGCAGGAAATTTCGATATGCTGGAACATGCTTAGTTCATCCAAGATGCTTTTAAGGTCGCGTTTAAGATAGCCGTCTTCATCCAGGTTGCCGATTATTTCTTCGCCAAGAGCAAACAGGTCATCGTTTAATTCCAAAAGATAAAGCTGCTGCTGAAGGTGTTCGGTAAGAGTTTCCCTGGTCGGAGCAATGGGCTGGATCTTTTCCTCTTCGCCGCTTCTGTTATGATAGTCGTAGTCTATCTCGGTATCGTTCATATAGTCTTCTATACCAAACTCGTCATCACTGCTTGTATCGAAAGTTTCTTCAGCCTCATCATCAGCAGAAGCGGTCTCAGTCTGGTCCTCAGGTTTTTGATCCTCCTGTTCCATATCGAGTTCATAATCCTCAAGCAGGCTTTCCTCAAGAATAGGATTAAGCTCCAGTTCAGTCTTTATTCTCTGTTCAAGCGACAATGTATTTAGCTGCAGCAGTTTCTGATACTGTATCTGCTGCGGTGAAAGTTTCTGCAGCTGCGATAATCTTTGGTTTAACGATAGCATTCTACTTCTTTACTTCCTCACTTAATTTTTTATACCATGCTTTGCCATAATGTCTTAGTAATGAGTCCTTACAGAACTCTGCGATAGTAACATTTAGTCTGGCACCGTTTACAAGGGCATCCCTGCACTCATTTATTTCTTCATATCTTAGAATATCTCCGCCGAATTTAGAAACTCTAACCGGGAAGAGATGGCAGGATATTGGTTTAATAAAATTTACCTTACCGTCCTTATATGCTTTTTCAATTGCGCATTTGGCTACATCGCCTTCGTAGTATACAAAAACACATTCTCTGTTGTTAACGCTTCTAGTCATCAGTTCGCCGCTTTTCTCCTCCCAGAAGCCGTTTTTTTCAATCTCTTCGAGATGTCTGGCCGGAAGATAAGGTTTTACAATATCGAGTATCGATTCCATTACGGGAATTTCTTCTTCAAGCAGCGGCGCGCCGTACTCACTTTCCATTGTGCAGCATGCACCCTTGCATTTGCTTAAATCGCAGGCGAATTTAACATTGGTTATCTCTCTGTTTACAAGAATATCATCTATCTTAAATATATGGTCTAAATACATGCGGGGCTAAAATTAATGTTTGGAATAATTTTTGTTAAAAATAGCAATTTTGAATGTAATAGAAAAGAATAATAGAGAGTTCTTTATATTAATTTTTTTTGCATTGCGTCAGATAAAGGGAAAGATCAGATAAAGGGAAAAGATAAGATAAAGGGAAAAGATAAGATAAAGAGAAAAAGTAAGCATAAAGGCAAGACGCAAGTAAAAAGATAATGGCGGAACCTGAGAAAGATGCTCCGCTTTGGCAGTAGAAATTTCAGTAGGCAAAGATATGGCTCTGGTAGCCTTTAAGGTCGATATACAGGCCCTGATGAAACACTTCTTCGGTTGATCTTAAGTACTCTGAGCCTGTAAGAAGATCTGTTATCTTAAAGCTGTCATCAAAACCTCTTACATCGAGTTTGATCCTGCATTGGGAATGGATATAGGAATAATTAACGACCACCAGTCTGTTCTGATCAGCATAAGTCCAAAGCCAGGCCATAATATTTTCATAGGTCAAGTTATCAGACCAGGCCGGAAGGACATTAATAAGGCGCCAATCGCCTGACTGGAACACTTCGGCTTTTGTTATCTGCATCAGCCGGGTGTAGAAATCGACCATACAATCGACAGGATGTTCGATAGCATCACGTCCAAGCTGAACGGGCAGTTTTATCTTTCTTCCCTCGAATTGTCCATCATGGTAAAACCTCATTCCCTTAAGTGTACTAATAATAACAGCTGCTGCCTGCGATTTATATTTACCGAAAGAAGTCATTGCGCGTTCTTCGTCATGGTTTTCTATAAATCTGACGCTTTTGATCTGAAAGGAATGATCTGCCTGCAGGTGAGCTTTAATTTCAGGTACATTTCCATCTAAAAGCCGGTCGGTCAGTCTTTTATCATAAGTATAGTCAAAGCCAAGCTGCTGAAGTTCCCATTCAAGGTCCCAGTAGGCTTCAGCCATAAATATGAATTCGGGATATTTTTCCTTTACCTTTTCAATTGCATACTTCCAGAAGACAACGGCAGGTTTTTTATGTCCCATTTTACTTAAGACGCCGCTCCAGGTATTACTAAAGACATTATCTAAGGCAAGCATTGCCATATCGCATCTGACGCCGTCGCAGAATTGAGCAATATTAAGCAAAGTGGAAGTCATAAATTCAATTGCTTCGGGGCTATAATAATTCACCTGAATTGTATCCTGCCAGGCGGGGAAGAAAGGATCGCGTCCATGGGCAAAAAACCTACCGGTATCTTCGGGGTTAAAGAAAGTATGCGGGTCGCGTTTGTATATCTCTTCATCGACTTCCAGGAAAATTTCAGGATTAGTTTTAATGAGGCTGCTTCCGGCATTAAAATGATTTGGTACAAAGTCCAGAAAAAGCTTTAATCCCCTGCTGTTTAGTTCTTTTCTTAAGAGTCTTAAGTGTTCAAGTGTACCTAATTCAGGCAGCACGTCATATTCATCGATAGCATAAGGCGAGCCAATTACATCTCCTTCTTTCCAGTCTCTCAAGGCTTTATCGTAGTTTCTTATGAGGAAATCCTCAAAGCAGTATTTTTTAACCGTATCGGGGCAGGTTTTCCATATGCCCATCAGCCAGATTATGTTAATGCCTTTATCGGAGAGGTTTTTCCAGATTTCGGCAGGTATATTTACTAAAGTAGCCCGTTTATCGGGGGTGCTGAATTTACTAATCCATACTCGGGTATTTATTTCATATAGTTTCGGATTTCTCAACATTTTCCTTAAAATCAGAGTTTAATACAGAAGTCTATTTTGATTATTTGCCGAATAGTTCATTATTAATTAAAGTAAGCTAGTTATTTATCAAATAATCCGGAGTATTTCTGGATTGTATCAATATTAAGCATTATCCATCAGCTTTTTTTCAGCCAACAGGTGGTTTACTTCTTTCATCAACAGGAGAATTTCCTCCTCATTTTTTGTAGTCTCTAATAAATGATGTTTAATTTCCAACTCTTTATCAATCCTAAAAATCCTGAGTTTTTTTATAGAATCTTTTGCATATTTCATCATATTCTGTGAGCTTGGCAGGCCGGGATTTATCAATTCCCAGGTTTTGCTGATAGAATATTTATCAAAGGACATTTTTAAGACGAACTGTCTAGTTTTTTCATCAGCTATCTTATCGACCAACGCACCGGGAAGAATATCCTCGCCTGAAGTAAAAGCATCAAAAACAATCTCGGCCAGGTCCTGAAACAGCGGAGTACTGAAGTCTTCAGGTGTTATATTATTGAAAATATACTTTACGACCCTGGGTTCGCCTTCAAAAAGGAGTAAAATCAGGTCCTTTTCAGCCGGAGAGATCTCACGGTCCTTGGCTTCGATGAGGCTTTCGTCGATCTTCAGCGGTTTCTGAAGAGGAGGATGAGTTTCAAGAATTTGTGTACGTCTTTCAGTTCTCTGAGCGGGAGAGGCGGCACTGAGCACATTTTCGAGCTCGGATTCAAGGAGTTTTTCTCTCAGGTTAAACTTTTTTGCAATAGATTTAATTAAGAAATTTCTTTTAAGCTCATCGTTTACAATAGAGACAGAGCGAACAAGATCTCTTATTGCCTGGGTCTGTTCGTTCGGGTCGTTGAATCTTCCCTGTTTTTCAAACTGAAAGGCCTGATACTCGAGGAAATTCTGAGCTCTTTTCATCACCTCTTCAAATTCCTGACGTCCGGACTTATTAATAAAAGAATCAGGATCCTCGCCTTGCGGAAGCTCGGCAATTTTGACTTCGAAGTCCTGTTTTACAAGAATTTCAATACTTCTTAAGGATGCTTTTATGCCGGCGGGGTCGGAATCATAGAAAACGACAATATTTTTTGTATAGCGGGCGAGCATTTGCACCTGCTCATCTGTAAGAGCGGTGCCGCATGAAGCGACAACGTTCTTAATGCCATTTTGGAACAGGGCGATAAGATCGATATAGCCTTCTACCAGTATAGCCTTATCGAGGCGTCTTATTTCATCTTTTGACTGAAATAATCCATAAAGTGATTTTCTCTTTAAATAAATTGGATTTTCAGGCGAGTTTAAGTACTTTGCTGCGTTAGCAGACTTATCCATAATTCTTCCGCCGAAGGCAATAACGCGTCCGTTTGGCGAAAAGATCGGGAAAATAACGCGGTCGCGGAATTTATCGTAATATCCGCCGTTATCTTTTTTATCTATAAGTCCAAGAAGATTTGCCTTCTGGAGGTCAACTCTGTTCAGCTTAGCATAATTTAAGAAACTCTCCCAGGAAGGGAGTGCATAGCCCAGGCCGAAAATCCTTTGAGTCTGAAGCTTAATATTTCTTTTGGAAAAGTAGTTTCTTGCCGTCTCACCTTCAGGACTGTTAAGAAGGTTAGCCGAAAAAAACTTTGCAGCCAGCGTATTTATATCAAAAAGGATCTCCTGTTCTGATTGTTTTTCGCTATGGGCTTCTTCCTCATATTCCAGGTTGATTCCCAGCTTGCGGGCAATTTCCTGCACAGCCTCAACAAACGAGATGTTCTGATAGTCCATCAGGAACTTAAAAACGTTGCCGCCGGCATGGCAGCCGAAACAATGATAGATCTGTTTCTGGCTACTTACTATAAAAGAAGGGGTTTTTTCATGATGAAAAGGGCATAATCCAAGGAAGTTTTTGCCCCTTTTTTTTAATTGTACAAACTCTGAAATGACATCAACAATATCTATCGATGAGCGAATCTCTTCAATTTTTCTTTCCGGTATAATCATATTCTTCTTCTTATCTCAATAATAACTGTGCAGTGCTCTACAAAACTACATCACAGATTAATATATTGCAAATATTCTTATACCAATGTGATCTAAGCTTTATTCTGTCAGAGCAGTTTCATATCCTTTAATATTGAGATGACAATTTCTCTAACCCTTAAACCATTTACACGAACATTATTTACCAGAGGCTTATCGTTTTCAATGTTTGAGGCAAAAATATAGACGTTATCACTGGTTGTTAAGTATCCTGTATACCAGCCGATGAAATTTGAACTGTCTTTTTCATAACCGGATCCTGTTTTCCCACGTAAAATTCCATTACCGGTTTCAAGATTAACCATAATATTTTTTACCATATCGATTGATCTTTTTGAAAAAGGCAGATCGTAATTATACAATTTTTTAAGAAAACCGACCTGTTCAGAAGCAGAGATCTTAAGTGAGTTCATAAGCCAGAACTGGTCAACAGGGCCTGAGACGTCCTGGTTGCCATAATTAATTTTCTTTATATAGCTTTGCATTTTTTCTTTTCCCACACGTCTTGCAAGTTCCTGGTAATATGGTACAACTGAGTTAGGAAATGCGGTTTTTAGCGAATGATCCTTATTCCAGGCTTCAATTGAACGCTTAAGTCCATCCCACTTTATTACGTAATCCGTATCTGCGATTACGCCTGTTTCAAGTCCGATCAATGAATTAGCAATCTTAAAAGCGGAGCATGGGGAAAGGCGTTTGTTTATCTGACTGGGGTTATATTTAGTGTATTCATTCTTCTTCAGATCAAGCATTATAAATGAAGCATTCCTGAAGCCCTCAAAATATTTACCAAGTTCCAGGCTATCGGGTTTGACCTGTGCATTAAGAGAAATAAAGGAAACTAAGAGAATACTGAAAAAAGCAGATTTCGAGTAAAAAGCAGATTTCGAGTAAAAAGCAGATTTCTTGTATAAGGCAGATTTCATATAGCTTAACCTTAGAAATAATAGAGGTAATTAATTTTAATTACTGATGCCCTGTCTGAGACATGCATAACCTGCGGAAGTTGGCGGCCGAAGCTGTCAAAGTGAGGGTCGCGGTTCTGTACCTCGTTGTATGCAAAATGTATCCAGCTTTTAGGGGAGAAATTATAGGAGAACAAAAATCCGATTATAAGGCTGTTAAGCCGGTCGAGCGACTTCAGGTAAACGTTATCAACATAAAGTCTCATTGTAAGGTTATTTACAGGAATGACAGTCAGATATGGACGGGTATTATAAGTAATATCTTCTACAGATCCATCCGGTTTATTTTCGATCCACATATTATAGTCATTTCCAATTGCAATATTTTTAGAAGCTCTCCATTCAATATAATTGCCCAGTCTGAAGTAGCTTGCAAGGTAATCTCTGTCAAAGTTATAAGTCTTTGAATATCCTCCGTTCAGGTTTGCCTCCCATAACGGGGATATATTATACCATGAGCTTAGAGAGATATCGAAAGAATTATAAGTAATATCGTTATCCTTAGATCTTCCGACAGTAGCATTTATTTCATAGCCCCAGTTATCGCGCAGCTGCATATTAAATCCAAAAATTGCAGACTGGTCTGTATAGTTATCAGCTTTTTCGTAATTAAGCACTTCACCGAAATAAATAAGCATTGAGCGGATGAAGCCTTTTTCAAAATACCATGTTGGTCCGCCCACGGTAGTCAGTTCTCCGGTTCCTTTCCATGGAACGTAGCCTACGTCATTGCCCTCAAAATTCTCTCCAATATATCTTACGCGGCTAAGCAGTACGTAAGTCTTATTGAAGTTCAGAAATCCTGCTGAAAAGCCAAAGTCGCCCTGATTTCCCTTAAATGATCTTGCTAGCTGATAAGAAAGCTGCCAGTTAGATTGTCTGAAAGCACCGTCGATATCAATCACGCCTGAGTTTTCTTTTTCAGTTACTTTGCCTGCAACAAGTACTCCCAGGGTTGAATTACTAAGGATCTGTTTTTTTACGCGGGCTACTCCATAATAAGCCCTGTCTTCTTTTTTACGAACTGAATCCTGAGTAAAGTCCTTTTCGCCAGTAACTGCAAGGAAGCTACCATATTCCCAGTCGCTGATGCGTCCAAAGGCTTTTGTGCCCGAAATAAGGGGGACTTCGCTTCCATCAGGGAGTTTTTTACCAATGCGTCTTGAGTAAAATAGTTCGAGAGGGCTATAGAATCCTGTATTTCTTTGTTTACCCGAAGCCATAAAGATCTCGTTACCCTGTGTAAAAAATGGTCTTTTCTCGTTAAAATGGGATTCATAGCGTGAGATATTAAAGTCATACGGATCGGCCTCAATCTGTGCAAAGTCAGGATTAGCTGTAAGCTGGAATGTAAGGCTGGGCGAGGGGTTATAGAAAACATCCAGGCCGGCATTTGGTTTAACCTTATATTTGCCGTCACTCTGAAGGGTAAGGTTTGTAAGAGCGACAGGAAATATTTCAAGGTTCATGCCCTCTGAGGCCGGGCGGATATCATTAAGTAAGAGGAGTCCAAACTTAGAGATCCTTTGACCTTCGTTCTGCTCATAGCTGTTCCAGTAAAGGTCTTCTTTTGAATGCGGTATCCATCTGTCGAAATCAATTCCCCATTGGTTCAATGATCTATCATATGATATAGATTTATAAGGGATCTTCATCTCAACTACATAGCCCCAGTCATAGACCTTTGCGTCAGCAAACCAGACGCCATCCCAGTTATAGTCCCGGTTTCTGCCGTCGTCAACCATTCTGCAGTCGCTTCTTACGCCAGAAGCCCCGACGGCGAACTTATAGGCGGTTCTTTTATCATTATATGTATCGAGCATTATTGACACTATATCGCCCGTAAACTGATCTAAAGTACCAGTATTTGCCTGGATATTACCGGTAGAGTCATAGCAGACAATAAGGCAGTAGATTGCATCATCTGAAGAGAGTACTTTAGCTACAGTTTTTTGTGAGGGTTTAGAGCCGTAGAAAGGTTCCTGCTGAAAAAAATCCATTGCAGAATCTGCAGTTGTCCAAACAGGGTCGACATAGCCGTCGATACTGATTTCTTTATCAGTTTTCTTCAGCTGAATTTTTCTATAGTCAGTTTCAGCAGCAAAAAGGCTTAAGAGAGAAGGCAGCAATAGCGGCAAGAGTATAAAAACATTAACTTTAGATCTCATATATTAACTTCCGGGATTATTCTTTTTCTTTAGAAATTTAGACGTCAACATTCAGGATTAGTTACAATAAATAGTTCTGTATACGAAAAAAAAACAAATCCGGAAGAATCAAAAACGCAAAAATCCATAATTAAAAAGCTTAAGCTAATAGATCTTAAAAAGGCAGGATCAGAAGAAAGCAAAGTTATCCGGTAAGTTAAATAAACCAGATAACTTTATGCGAATTGTATTAAAGTGAAAGATTAGTCCTGTTTTATATCAGACCACTTCTGAAATCCCTTAACCAGCTCTTCCATAGCAGAAATTACGCTTGGGATCTTTTCAGCTTCCATACCGGATAAAACCTCGGTGTGAAGTCTGACGTGGTTCTCATTCAGGCTTTTAATTAAAGGCAGACTCTGTTCGGTAAGTATAACAACAATACCTCGTCTGTCATCGGGGTCGATTTCCCGGGTGATCAAGCCTTTAGCTTCAAGTGAGGTGATAATGTGAGTAATTCTTCCCGGAGTAAGATTCATCAACTTAACTAATTCTTTAACATTCAGGGAGTTTGAACTTCTGAAGAAGCGGAGGAATTTAAACTCAACTGGAGTAAGGTTAAATTTTTCGGCTAAAAAAAGTTCGTTATCCCGCCATGTTTTCACTAGTTCAAATGTTAGATCAGCCATCTGTTCGGCCTGATTCTTTACTTGGTCCATTTTATTTATCCAAAATATAAAAAATCCAACCGTAAAATATTTCAAATTATTGCCAGACGCAAACGTTTTATAATTTTTTATAGAATATTCTTGTCTTATTTTCTTTTCTAATCTTCAGATGGGGTTTTGTTTTCCTTTTTATTAAAAAAGCCGGTGTATTTTCTAAAGAGTTTTCCACTCCAGCCGTTATTATTGCCGGCTTTATCAATCTGGTCTTTAAATTTGGCTTTCACAGTATCGAGCAGTCTTCTTGCCCAGAGAAATTCGGTGGCCAATATGGCCAGTCCGGCAGGTATAACAATAAATGCCGGACCGGGGAGTACAATCATCGCAATGCCAATCAGAGTTACTGTAACGCCAACAACGCCAACAATGATTCTTTTTGCCTGTTTAAGGGTTTTATTCAAAATATCTCATTTCAATTAATTCATAATTCCCGCCTGCCGGCGGGCAGGCATAACACATAATTCATAATTATGAATTAGTATCCTCTTTTTAAGGTTTTTTCGTAGTCAGCTTTAGCCATAAGCTTTACCAGATCTTCAAACTTAGTCTTTGGGCTCCAGCCTAAGACTTCCCTAGCCTTTGCGGCATCGCCTATTAAGAGTTCAACTTCAGTCGGGCGGTAGTAGTTTGGGCTAACCTCGACAACGCAGTCGCCAATTTTAGGCACCTGGCTTATCTGTCTGCTGCCTTCAGGCAGGTTTATTGACTTAATTACACCTTTTTCCTCTGCCTCAGTACCTCTCCAGTCTAGTTCAATGCCGAGTTCACGGAAAGTAAGTTCAGTAAATTCTCTTACTGTTCTCGTCTCGCCGGTAGCTAAGACGAAGTCTTCAGGCTTATCATGCTGCAAAATTCTCCACATGCCTTCGCAGTATTCAGGAGCATAGCCCCAGTCGCGTTTTGCATTTAAGTTTCCTAAGGTAAGCTTATCCTGAAGTCCGAGGGCAATTCTTGCTGCTGCACGGGTTATTTTACGTGTAACGAATGTTTCGCCGCGTCTTGGTGACTCATGGTTAAACAATATACCATTACATGCAAAGAGGTTATATGCCTCGCGGTAGTTTACAATTATCCAGTATCCGTAGAGCTTAGCTACTCCATAAGGGCTTCTGGGGTAAAACGGTGTTGTTTCCTTCTGAGGGATTTCCTGAACCTTGCCGAAGAGTTCGCTTGTAGAGGCCTGATAGAACTTAGTCTGGCGTGTTATGCCCACTTCTCTAATTGAATCTAAGAATCTCAGGGTGCCAAGGCCGTCTACCTGTGCAGTGTAATCAGGCACTTCGAATGAGACTTTAACGTGGCTTTGAGCTGCAAGGTTATAGATCTCATTAGGGCAGACCTTCTCAAGTAGGCGGTTTAGGCTTGAGGTGTCGACAAGGTCACCGTAATGAAGAAAGAGTCTTTTGCCAGCTATTTCAGGGTCATTATAGAGGTGATCTATTCTTCCTGTATTAAATGAGCTTGACCGTCTTATAATTCCGTGTACTTCATAGCCCTTCTCAAGCAGTATTTCTGTCAAGTAGCTTCCGTCCTGTCCTGTTATGCCTGTAATTAAAGCTTTTTTCATTTTCTATAACTCCGGGAAATTTTATTTTGCAGCGTCGATTTCTTTAATTTATCTTATTCTTTTTTGCAAGTATTTCCTTGCAAGTATTAATAATTATTTATAGTTCTCTAAAAACCAGTTATATGCCTTTTGGATTCCTTCTTTAAGCGAAGTTTTGTGGTGCCAACCTAAGCCATGAAGTCTTGAGATGTCCATCAGTTTTCTTGGTGTACCATCAGGTTTGGTTGAATCATATTCTATAGTTCCCTTAAAGCCGGTAACTTCAGCAATAATATTTACAAGTTCAGCAATTGTAAGGTCTTCGCCAGTGCCGATATTTATCTGAGAAATGCCATTGTCATAGAGATCAGGGGCATTTACTTTATCCATTATATAATAGATAGCATCAGCCAAGTCTTCAACATACAAAAATTCACGTTTAGGCGTGCCGGTGCCCCAGACCCCGACAGATTCCTTGTTATTCAATTTTGCTTCGTGGAACTTTCTTATAAGTGCCGGCAAAACGTGCGAAGTCTCAAGGTTAAAGTTATCATAAGGGCCATAAAGGTTTGTAGGCATTACAGAAATGAAGTTGCTTCCATACTGTTTATAATAGCTTTCGCAGAGTTTAATGCCTGCAATTTTTGCAATTGCATATGGTTCGTTTGTATATTCAAGCGGACCGGTTAAAAGGTGCTCTTCTTTTAAGGGCTGGGGAGCAAGTTTAGGATAAATGCATGAGCTGCCTAAAAACAAAAGCTTTTCAGATCCATAGTTGTAAGCAGCATGGATCAAATTAGCTTCAATCATAAGGTTTTCATAAATAAACTGAGCACGGTAAGTATTATTAGCAAGGATGCCGCCTACCTTTGCTGCTGCAACTATGACATAATCGGGCTTTTCCTGCTCAAAAAACGATTCAACGTCCTGCTGTCTTATTAAATTAAGTTCATCTAAGTCTCTTGTAACAATATTGGTGCATCCTTCGGAGAGGAATTTTCTGTGGATTGCAGAGCCCACCATTCCGCGGTGGCCAGCAATATAGATTTTCTTACTTTGCATAATTTCCTTAAAAATAAACCTAAATATAAATATTTCTGTAAAAAATTATTGGTTTATTATGGTCAAAATTCCATATCCTGAAGAATTAAATATTCAAAGGCAAGCTTGATTTAAATAGTTTAAAATTACTACTTTAAGCTCCAGTTTGTTCTTTGTCATGGCATTTTTAGCTAAAGTTTTACTCGGTATTAAAATGCTTTCATTATAAGATAAAGTGTATTATAATATAATAAAAGGTACTATTTTGCCGGAATTGAAAGAAGGTAATCAATTGAAAAAAGTTATATCAGTAGTTGGTGCAAGGCCGAACTTTATGAAGGTAGCGCCGTTAGACAAGGCATTTAAGAGTTATAGTGGAGAGATCAGGCATCTGATCTGCCACACAGGTCAGCATTATGATGAAAAGATGTCTAAAGTTTTTTTTGATGAGCTTGAACTGCCAGTTCCCCACTTCTATCTAGGAGTTGGAAGCGGCAGTCATGCAGAGCAGACTGCAAGGGTCATGATGGAGTTTGAGAAAGTGCTCACTGAAGAGCGACCTGATATGATAATTGTAGTAGGTGATGTAAATTCTACAATTGCCTGCAGTCTCACAGCCTCGAAGCTTGGCATTAAGGTTTCGCATGTAGAGGCAGGTCTAAGGAGTTTTGACCGTGGGATGCCAGAGGAGATAAACCGTCTTCTGACAGATGCGATATCAGACTACTTATTTGTAACTGAAAAAAGCGGAATTGAAAACCTGGAGAATGAAGGAGTAAGCAAAGATAAGGTCTTTTTTACAGGCAACGTAATGATCGACAGTCTGGCCTATTACCTTCCAAAGGCAGATAAGTCGGAAATTCTTCAGTGTTACGGTTTAGAGAAAGAGGACTATGTACTTGTAACGCTTCACAGGCCAAGCAATGTGGATTCAAAGGGGTATTTAAAGGAGCTGATCGGGCTGCTTAATACAATTTCAGAGAAAAAGAAGCTCATCTTCCCTATACATCCAAGGACAAGGAACAATATGAAGAGTTTCCATTTAGATGGGATCATAGGGAAGAATGTAATATTAACTGATCCGATAGGCTACATTGATTTCTTAAGCCTGACAAAAAATGCAGCTCTTATTGTAACTGATTCAGGCGGCATACAGGAAGAGAGCACATATTTAGGGGTGCAGTGCATAACAGTAAGGAACAATACAGAAAGGCCGAGCACAGTTGAACTTGGCACAAACCAGTTAATAGGGACAGACCTAAAGAAAGTTGAATCAGCTGCCCTGGAAGTCTTAAATGGGCATAAGAAGCAGGGTTCTATTCCGCCACTCTGGGACGGGCATGCAGCTGAAAGGATTGTAAAGATAATTTCAGAGAAGATATAATTTAGATATTCTTAATTTCGGAGAGGATATAAATAAATTATTCTGAAAGAGCGGATTTGATGAAGCGGAAGGATATTCCGCTTCTGTTTTTTACTTACGTGTTTTAATTTTATTAAGTGCTGCAAAATTTATTAAGTGCTATAACATTTATAAAGTTCTTTAACGATTTAGTTTTGCAGGAATAGAAAAATGGAACATTGAGCCTTTGCCGGGAGATGATTCGACCCAGATCCTTCCGCCATGATGTTCAACTATTCTTTTACAGAGTGCAAGGCCGATGCCGGTACCCTCATATCTTTCGCGTTCATGCAGCCGCTGAAAAATTACGAATATCCTGTCGAAGTATTCTTTTTCAATACCGATGCCGTTATCCCGGACCGAGAAGACCCATCTGTCTGACATATCTTTTCTAAGGCCGATATGGATCTTAGGTTTATTTTCGCCTCTGAACTTAATTGAGTTACTTATCAGGTTCTGCAGAAGCTGAGCAAGCTGAATACTGTCACCTAAGACTATAGGCAGAGGGTCGTGTGTAATTTCTGCTTTAGTTTCCTCGATAATAATCTTCAGATTTGCAGTTACATCCTGTAAGATCTTTTCCATATCGACAGGTTCAAATTTCATTCCCCTGGTAGTAACTCTGGAATAGTCAAGCAGATCGTGTATGAGTTTTTGCATACGGGTAGCTGCTTCGAGTACGATATTAAAGTATTCCTTAGATTTTTCATCACCGCTGATATCTATTCTTCTGGAAAGAATTTTCGTAAAGCTGGCAATCATTCTAAGCGGTTCCTGAAGGTCATGACTGGCAGCATAAGCAAAGTGTTCAAGTTCCTTATTTGACCGTTCAAGCTGCAGGTTAAGGTTTTCGAGTTCCGAGAGAGTTCTTTTAATATCAGCCTCAGATTCTTTTTCGCGTGTTATATCTCTCAATTTAAAAACAAATCCAGCGCAGCTGCCGTCGGAATTTATGACAGGATCGATGCTTACAGAATAATCCTTCATATCCAGGCTGAATTCCCCGATACTATCAGATGCAGCAGCAGCTGTCTGCCATTTTGAAAAGAAAGCAAAGTCATACTTATTAAATTCAGGCAGAACCGCAGAGAGTTCAGTTCCGATCAGATTTTCTCTTTTAGTGCGGCATATTTCAATAAATTTTTTATTAACCCGGTTAATTACGCCGGTGCAGTTTATTAAGCAGACTGCGTCGTTAATTGAGTCGAATGTTGCTTTCCACTGCAGAGCGGCCTCGGCTAATTTGGTCTCAGCCATTTTAATGCGCAGAACCGCGTTGATAGTTGCAATCAATACTTTTGGTTCTACAGGATGTGTAAGATAAGCATCAGCTCCGGAATCGAGTCCAAGTGCTTTAGAATCAGGGTCGAGGTAAGTAGCGCTAAGGTGAATTACCGGGATAGCGGCTAAAGCGGGGTTGGACTTTATTCTTTTACACACTTCAAAGCCGTTTATATCCGGCAATTTTACATCCAGAATAACAACATCTGGCATTCCCTGTACTTTATCCAAAGCCTCCTGTCCGCTGGAGGCCTCGATTATCCTGAAGTTCTCCATTCGCAGCATTTTGGCAGTAAGGTATAAACCCGCGGGGTTATCGTCAACTACCAAAACAGTGTTCTCACTGCTGCTATCATTCATTATGATCATTCCTTTTTGATATTTAAAGTCTTAAGGAGAGTAGATTTGATCTCAGAAATAGTATCTGTTTCTGTCCATTTCCTTTTATTTACTATCAGGTTTGCAGAGTTTCTTAACCTTCCGGACTCTTCAGCAGTAAGTTCTTTTGAAGTGTTAATAATTACGGGGATATCTGCGAGCTGACTGTTTGATTTAAGCATTTCAAGTACTTCGAATCCTGTTAAGTCAGGCATAATAAGATCAAGAAAAATGAGATCCGGCATTTTTGACAAAGCCATCTGATATCCTTCATTTCCATTTGAAGCTTCAATTATTTCGTACTTTGTATCAGACAAAAATCCTTTGAGCAAATAACGTGAAATTTCATCATCATCTACAATAAGTATTCTGTTAATGCTGAACTTACTTTTTATCTCATTAAGTTTTTTTAACATCAGCTGAGGGTTGACCGGTTTTACCCAATAATCCTCAACTCCAAGGGTAAGTCCTTTCTGCTCATCTTCGAGAATAGAGGCAACTATGACTGGGATATCTTTAGTATTCTCGTTTGACTTTAAGGAATGGAGAAATCCCCACGGGTCTTCTCCCGGGAGCAGAAGGTCCATTATTATTGCCTTAGGTCTCTGTATGGCCATAATTGATCTGGCTTCCCTTATGGTTCTTGCCGGCAGCACCTGGAAGCCTGTTCCCTCCAAGTGTTTTTCGTAAATAAGGAGAGTAGGGGCGTTATCTTCAATAATAAGCACTGGTTCTTTTGTAAGGTCTATTTTACTTAATATTTCCTGGGATCTATCGACTGACTGAAGCGAGTTATAGTCAACAGGTATTTTAGCGTGGAAAACCGATCCGCTGCCCAGTTTACTTTCGACCCAGACATTTCCGCCTAAGATCTCAGCAAGTTTTTTTGTTAAAGGAAGTCCAAGACCAGTTCCTTTAGTTTTTCTCTGAAGTTCAGTCTCAATCTGAGAGAACTCCTCGAAAATATATTCAATATCCTTTTCTGCAATGCCAATACCGGTGTCGCTTACAGAGAAAATAACTGAAGAATTATTATCGCCTGCCTGAGCTTTTACTCTTATTTCCCCTTTAGGAGTAAACTTGATTGCATTGGAGATAAAATTCCTGAGTATCTGGGTTACCTTTGCCTCATCTGTAAATAGTTCAAGCAAGTCATCCGATTCTTCAAATATAAGATTCAGTTCAGCATTCATTACCAAGGGTTTAAAGCTGCCGCGCAAGGTAGAGAAAAGCTGGGGAATAAAGAACCCGGAGGCTTTGACTGTAAGCTTTCCCGATTCAGCTTTTGCGAGGTCTAAAAGATCGTTAACAGTTTCGTAGAGTTCGTCGGCAGATTTTTTAATAAATTTAACCTGTTTTTCCTGTTCTTCAGTCAAATTGCCGTCGATCCTATCAAGCAGAAGTTTAGAAAGTCCGATAATTGAATTTAGCGGAGTTCTGAACTCATGGCTCATATTGGAAAAAAAACGTGCTTTAATTTCATTTACCTGTCTTAGGTGTTCAGCTTTTTCATCAAGCTCGGCATAAAGAGCAACTACACCGCGGTTAGTTTCCTCAAGTTCCCTGTTTACGCGTTCTAATTCTTCCTGACGTTTTCTTATTTCATCAAGTGAGCTTAGGAGTTCCTGGTTCTGCTGTGTAATTTCGTCCATCGGGTCATTTGAGGTGGATTTTGCAAGCTCACCGGCAATTCCGGAAATGTCAGCAGCAGTAAGCTGCGGGTTTGCTTTGGAGCGGGTTTTTCCAAGGATTACAGCTGTACCTTTTTGAGGCTTACTTTCTATATGGAAATAATCCATAAGGCGTCTTGAGCCAACGATTCCCATACCCATACCGGTCTTAGAGACATAGTTTCCATTAAGAATCTTGTCCAGGTCAGCAATGCCTGGTCCCTCGTCAGTTACCTTAATTAAAAATATCTGGGGGCTGGCCTTTTCATCAAGAAGGAATTCAATTACGCCGCCGCCTGCGTAATTGAATGTGTTGCGTGCAATTTCAGAAACAGAAGTAGAAATGGCGGTCTGCTCTCTGACATCAAAACCCATAAGCTTAGATATCAGCCTGGCGCGCTGCCGGGCAAGCACGATATCATTTTCATATTTAATTCTGAGAGTAAGTATTTTGATGCTCATAACTTTATGACTTAAAAAAATTTAAGGTATCAGCTTTCGTCTGATCTTGCGAGGATAACAGAAAGATCATCATTACCCCTTTGAAAATCACGGTAAAAAACTGCGGCAACAACAGGCAGCTGTTTTCTGAGCAGGCCGGGATACTTATCGAGGCTCCATCTGGAGACAATGCCGTCAGAATACAATAGTAATACAGCGCCATCGGGCCAGGGGTATTCATTTACATGGATCTTTCTATTCTCATGGCCGACGATGCCATTATAAGAGATCATGTTTTTAATTGAACTATCAGTTAGTATGCTGCCTGAGATATTTCCAATGCTGCAGAATCTTACAATTTTTTTTGAGGGTATTATTTCCGTAAGAGCGACAGCTGCTCCGCGAGTAGGTCGCAGGCGCAGGTGGAGCAGGTGCATGATCTCATCAATTGGAAGATTACTATTATCTTCAAAACCAAGGACAGCTTCGCCTGAAGCTTTAGCTGCATCGATGCCATGGCCAAGACCATCAGCCGTGAGGATAAGGAATCTATCGGAATGTTCAATATATGACCATTTATCGCCGTTAGCCTCTTCACCTGGTTTAGGGATGCAAAATGCGCCCAGGTTAAATTTAGTCCTGCCTTTTTCCGTCATAACCTTATCGGCAAAGATGCGTGAAAGAATAACTGTGCCGGTTTCCTTCTGTGAATAGATATCGAAGCTATCGGACATTCTGCTGATCGAGCCTAAGCCGCTGCCGCTGCTTCCGGCCGTTGAGAAGCCGTCGCGCATGGATTCAGGAATGCTATTAATTCCAGGGCCCTTATCAATACTGATAAGTTCCATAACGACAGAACCTTTAACAATTGCCCTTTGAGCAATAAATGTGCTATCCTTAAGGTTTGAATGTTTTATCAGGTTAGTTACCATTTCTGTAACAATAATAGAGATCCTGCCGATATCAGTTTCATTAAAGCCGATAGCCTTAGCCGCAACAGAAGTAAGGCTTCTTGCCTCATAGACATGGCTAGAGTCGCGGACTTTTAATGTAAGTATATTTTTTATTTCCATCTGGTAATTGCAACTGACGTCCCCTCGCCGGGAGAGGTATTAATTTCAAATTCATTACTTAAGCGTTTTGCGCCTCCAAGGCCAAGTCCCATTCCTCTTCCAGTGGTATAGCCGTCTTTAAGTGCCAGTTCTACGTTAGGAATACCAGGGCCTTTATCCTCAAATATAAGTTTTAAGCCTTTTCTGATACCGTCAGAAATGATCTGAAGGATCATTTGGCCGCCATTACCATAATCAATAACATTTCTAGCAAGTTCGCTTGCTGCGGTAATGATCTTAGTTTGGTCAACAAGGTTAAGTCCAATTGAGATTGCCCATTCTCTAACTATGTGGCGAACCAAGACAATATCTTCAGAGGTGCGAATAGACCTATAGTCACTCCTGAGAATATTCATCTTCACTCTCCGGACCTGTTTGGTTAATCAAGGCATTTAGTAATTCAATACCTTTGTCCACATTAAGTGCTGTTCTTACTCCGCGCATATCGAGTCCCAGTTCGACCATTGTGATAGCGACGGCAGGTCTCATGCCGACAACAATGGTTTCTGCATCGAGCACTTTTGACATTGAGGCGATATTGTTTAACATTCTGCCAATAAATGAGTCCACAATTTCCAGAGAAGAAATATCAATTAAAACACCTTTTGCTCTTGATCTTACGATCATTTCTGTAAGGTCGTCCTGAAGCGCCATTGCAAGGCGGTCGTGCATATCTATCTGAATGGTGACAAGCAGGAACTGTCCCATCTTTAGTATTGGAATTTTCTCCATCTATGAAGCTCCTCTTTATATCTACAATGCCTGCCTGTTCTTACTTACAATGATCAATCCGCTTTGTTTAAGTGCTTCCTTAAAAGCATCTGCCATTGTAGCCTTTGTAATTACTTCAGAAAGGTTTACTCCCAAATGAACGATCGTCTGAGCAATCTGAGGTCTTATTCCGCTTATAATGCAGTCAGCTCCCATAAGGCGTGCAGCTGCAACTGTCTTAAGCAGGTGTTGTGCAACGAGAGTATCAACAGTAGGTACGCCGGTAATATCAATTATAGCGATAGAAGATCCAGTATCAACTATTTTTGTAAGGAGGTTTTCCATAACAACCTGAGTGCGTGCACTATCTAATGTACCGATCAAAGGAAGTGCAAGAACTCCGGTCCAGAGCTGAACCACGGGAGTTGAGAGTTCAATCATTTCTCTCTGCTGGCGGATAATTATTTCCTCTTTGCTTCTTAAGTAAACCTCGGTAGTAAACAGTCCCAGTTTATCCAATAATGTAGTAATTTCCCAAAGGCCGTCTTTTAATTGTTCTGTATTGCCGTCAGAGCCGCTTTGAACAAGTGAAAACAAAGGTTGTTTTAAAGAGAAAACAAAAGTTGCAGTCTCAGAAGATGAATATCCCTGTATAGCCCTTGTTCTGGAAATACCGTTTAAGAATTCTTTTACTCTGGACCATACCGGAGAATCGGCATTATTATCGATTTTTACAGCTTCTCTGAACAGGCCCAAAAACTCAACAGACTGCTGTCTGAGATCAGTTTCACTCATTAAGTCACTTCTTAATGTAGTTGCATTCAGCTGTTCACGCATCCAGTCCTGCAGTAATACAGATTCATTTTTTTCAATTACATCGACGAGAATTGACTGACTCTTTTTTGCCATTTTTCCTCCGTAGGGCAATTATTCTACCAATATTTCAAGTAGGAGTTAAGGTCATATTTTTTTAAGTTATGAAAATTCTGTCTCGGGGGCAATTTAATTATTCATAAATCGATAATTAAGACTAAAGGAAGCAAAAATCCCAGAAATTAAAATCCCAGAAATTAAAATTGACCACTTTGGATTTATCTGAGTGATGAGCAGACAGGCGGAATATTTTTTATTTCAGGAACTTAAGATAAAACTCACTGTTTAATTAAACGTGTCACCTTATTCACCTCTATATGTTCAGTCTCCTGCCGGCTTCAGATTAAAGCCGGCATATATTCTCCAACATTAAATTGACTTTTGAGGCTCCTCTTTCATATTTTTACCTGCATAACAAATTATTCATTCGTTTAAAGAGGAAATGATGAAAAAACTTTTTTTGATATTACTTCTGGCTATTATAAGCGGGCAATTATCAGCTCAGACGAAGCATCCAATAACTCCCGATGATCTCTGGTCGATGAAAAGGATTGGTGATGCAGTACTTTCTCCTGACGGGAAGAGGATTGCCTATGTTGTTACTTCATATGATATGGACAAGAACAAGGGCAACTATGATATATGGCTTGTAAATTCAGACGGTACAAATCCGCGTCCGTTAAAGAATTCGGAAAATAATGAAACCGAGCCTGAATTTCTACCTGATGGTGAACACATCAGTTACGTAATAGACGATCAGGTGCATGTCTGCAAGCTTGACGGTTCAGACGACAGTCAGATAACAAGCGTATACACTGGAGCATCGGGCCAGGTTATTTCTCCAGACGGTAAAAATATGCTCTTCATTTCCTCTGTTTATCCAGATTGTCCGACGCAGGACTGCAACAAAGAAAAAGATGAGGCCAAGAAAGCCAGCAAAATAAAAGCTGAAATATTTACTGAACTTATGTACCGGCACTGGGATAACTGGCGCGGGGAGAAAAGAAGTCATCTTTTTATTTTCAACAGTGATACAAAAGAATTCAGTGATCTTACCCTTTACAGCAAGTCAGATGTTCCTCCGATTGCACTTGGAAGCGCCAATGATTACACATTTTCGCCTGACGGGCAGGAAATTGCCTTTACGATGAACGAAGACAAGCAGCTTGCAACAAGCACAAATAACGATATATATCTGATCAGGCTTAGTGATCTGCAGAAAGGAGATAAAACACCTTATAAGAAGATCTCATTAAGCAAGGGTAATGACAACCAGCCGGTTTATTCACCTGATGGCAAGTACATTGCATATTGTTCAATGGAGCGTGCAGGTTTTGAAGCCGACAGGCAGCGTCTTATGTTATACAACAGGCAGACAGGAGAGACAAAGGATCTTACAAAGAACTTTGACCGCAGTGTTGCCCAGATACTCTGGTCACCTGATTCAAAGACAATTTACTTTGATGCTGTAAACGAAGTATACAATTCAATTTACAAGCTTGACCTGGCAACAGGGAAAAGAGAACTGATACTTAAAGAGCACATAAACAATGGACTGATGATCTCTCCTGACGGCAGGACAATATACTTTAAGCAGCAGAGGAATGATCTTCCTACAGAGCTATTATCGATGAATAGCGATGGAAGCAGCATTAAGCAGCTTACCAACACAAACGGTGAGCTACTTTCAAAGCTTGAGTTCGGAAGTTTTGAGACCGTATGGTTTGCAGGAGAAGGCGGGACAAAAGTAGAGGCGATTGTTGTAAAGCCTCCGTTTTTTGATCCGAACAAAAAGTACCCAATGATATTCTTAATTCATGGGGGGCCGCAGGGGCACTGGGCAGATGATTTCCATTACAGGTGGAACCCGCAGATGTTTGCTGCTCCCGGCTATGTTGTCGTAGCAGTCAATCCAAGGGGCAGCACAGGTTACGGGCAGAAGTTCACAGACGAGATCACGCGCAACTGGGGAGGCAAGCCTTATATTGACTTAATGAAGGGCTATGATTATGTTTTAAGTAAGTACAATTTTATAGACAAGAAAAACACGTTTGCTGCCGGTGCATCCTATGGCGGATATATGATAAACTGGATAGAGGGTCACACCGACAGGTTCAATGCACTTGTATGTCATGATGGTGTTTTTAATCTTGAAAGCATGTACGGCACTACAGAAGAGCTCTGGTTTACCGAGTGGGAAAACGGCGGAGTGCCATGGAAGAGCAGGGATCTTTACAGAAAGTGGTCGCCGCATCTTTTTGTAGAGAATTTCAAGACGCCAATGCTTGTAGTTCATGGGGGTATGGATTTCCGAGTACCAGAGGAGCAGGCGTTCCAGCTTTTCACGTCACTGCAGAGAATGGGAGTTGACAGTAAGTTCTTATATTTTCCGACAGAGACTCATTTTGTAACAAAGCCGCAGAATGCGCGTCTTTGGTGGAATACGATCTTTGAATGGTATAATCAACATAAAAAGAGGGACTAACATGGCAGGTGAAGCAAACATTCATGAATTAAGGACTCCATATCAAAGGATGGGTGATTCCTACGGTGAGACAGAGCTTGTTAACGAACAGCTTTGGGCCAGATTAGAAAAAGTCGGGAAAAAGATCAGTTTTGCGAAGGATCTTATGGCCTTAGGCAGGTACTTAAGTGATCCTTACGTTGCATGGCAAAGAAAGGCTGTGGTATCAGCAGCGCTAGTTTATTTTGTCTCACCGGTTGACAGGGTAAAAGAATTAAAGCCGCTTTTTGATATATTTGATGAGCTGGGTGTAATTGAGGCATTATTGAAGTACCTGGGCCGGGAAATTATACCCTACTATGATCCGGATTACCGGGCTTGATTAAATTAAGTTTTTTTAAGTAATATATAAAAGGATGATTTCTTTTTTACCAACGGAGATCTTCTTAATAGCTGCCGGCTTATTTTCTAAAATAAGCCGGCAGTTGATTTTTTAAATAGATATGTAGAGTAATTCCAGAGGAATATAATGACAAATTTTGAGGTAAAGAAAACTGATATTCTTTTCCGCGGGAAGGTTTTTGACCTTCAGGTAGATCAGATTGAATATAACAGCGGAAACGCCGGAATAAGGGAAATTGCAATTCATCCCGGCGGAGCTGTAGTAGTACCGGTAAAAAGTGATGGAAAGATCGTAATGGTCAAGCAGTACCGTTATCCGATAAAAAAAGTATTGCTTGAGCTGCCTGCAGGGAAACTAGAAAAAGGAGAAGATCCTTTACTTTGTGCAGCGCGTGAACTTGAGGAGGAAACGGGCTATAAGTCAGGCAATATTGTTAAGCTTGGATCGATCTATACGACTCCGGGCTTTTGTACTGAAGTGCTTCATATATACATGGCCAAAGATCTGACAGCAGGTGAACATAACCGTGAAGAGGGGGAATATGGAATGGAAATATCAGAGCTTTCAGAAGAGGAGATCAATCAGAAAATAGCAAGCGGAGAGCTGGTAGATGCCAAGAGTTTAAGCGGTATACTGATGGCTAAAGTATATGAAGGCAAATAAAATAGTGTGTGTTTAAGGAAAATGAGTATATGAAAAAAAAGCGGAGCCATTAAAGCTCCGCTTACTATATTTACGTGTCCATTTTTCAAAACATTTTTTACAATGAGACGAGCAGTTCGGTATCAACTTTTTTGATATGGTCAAGCGGTTTGCCCATAAATATATCTGCTATTTCCTTAAACTTCTGCGGGATATCGCTCACATAAAAATCCTGAATTCCGGGTGAGAATGAATTTGTACAGAAGCCGATTCTTTCGAGTTCACTTTTAACGACTGAAGCTGCAGCAATACCCGAGTCTATCAATTTAATTTCCTCGCCCATTACTTCTCTTATTACTTTGACAAGTATAGGATAATGAGTGCACCCAAGTACGAGTGTATCGATATTTAATTCGCGCAGTTCCTTTAAGTATTCTTCGGCGATAAGGTAAGTGGCCTTATGGTCAATCCAGCCCTCTTCGGCAAGCGGAACAAACAAAGGGCAAGCCTTCTCGAATACATCAACATCGGGATTGAGTCTGTGAATAGCCTTTGAATAAGCCTGGTTATTAATAGTAGTATTAGTACCGATTACGCCAATTCTTCCGTTTACAGTATTTCTCAGGGCAAATTCAGCGCCCGGATCGATCATACCAATTACAGGCACATTGAAATTTTTTCTTAGTTCATCCAATGCAACAGATGAAGCGGTATTGCATGCTACGACCAGCACTTTTACATTTTTGCTAATTAAGAACTTTGCATCCTGCATTGAGTATTCAACAACAGTTGAATTAGATTTGCCGCCATAGGGCACGCGTGCTGTATCACCAAAGTAGACAATATTTTCTGTCGGTAAGATCGAGGCAATCCTTTTAACAACTGTCAGTCCGCCAATTCCCGAATCAAACACCCCGATCGGCTTTTCTTTTTCCATAAAGTTCATATATATAATTCCCCGGTATAAAATAAGTATTACAAGTTAAAATGAATGATCTGCTGATTGAATAATCGAAAAGTTATAAAATTTGTTCAATTGCCGTTGTTAGCTCGCTTTTAATAAATTCATAATCGTTCTGTGAAACTTTCTTATTATTGCGGTCGAGAAGATAGAATGAGTCAACAACGTCATCGGCCTTTGTGGAAATCTTTGCAAGATAGATCGACAAACCGAGTTCGGAGAGCTTTCTGGTTATCTGATAAAGCAGTCCAAGTCTGTCGGGCGAGAAAACATCGAGGATTGTATATTTATCGTGTTCTTCGAATGCAATTTTTACCTTACCGGTGCGTTTGAAAAATTTATTTTCAATGCGCCACCATTTTGATTTCATTCTCTTAAATTCCTGTACAAGCTGGAAGCTGCCTTCCATCACGGCCTTAAGGTCATTTTCAATTTTGGTATATCTTTCGCTATCGACTTTTTTATGTGTTCTGAAATCAGTCACATTAAAACTGTCTATTACGATGCCGTCCTTTCTGGTAAAAATCCGGGCGTCGTGAATATTAAGGTCGTTTACCGAAAGCACGCCGCATAGCTTTGAAAGAAGCGATGGTGAGTCCTTGGCAATTATGGTAATATTAGTAAATACACTAAGCTCTTTAAAGAAAACCGAGAGTATAGATCCTTTTTCAATTTCCTGAAGGTGCTGTGTAATTTCCTCTTCTGTAAAGTGCTGAGTATAGCCTATATCGTCAATTGAGTCGATATGTTCCTGCATTGAACTATCGGCATTATCGAACGTTTTCTGAGGAAAACTTATAACGCTTGAGAAAAGCAGTTCCTCGCCGGTAATCTGTTCAAGTAGCATAGCGCGGGATTTTCTGTAAAGCTCGGCCAGAAGGTCGCTTTTCCATTCTGTCCAGACGACCGGGTTTACAGCCGAAAGATCTGCATATGTCAGCAGATAAAGCAGATCAAGTTCTTTAACAGATGAAAATCTCAGAGTAAAGTTATTCAGTGTTTCAGGGTCGTTCAAATTGCGTCTGAATGCTATTTGTTCCATTACAAGGTGGTTTTCCACAAGGAATGCTACCTGGCTGACTTCCTTTTCATCATATCCGAGTCTATACATTACAGAAGAGGCAATTTCAGCGCCGATGATCTCGTGGCCTGATATACTGACAGGTTTTGCAATATCATGAAATAATATTGCTAGGTATAGAATTTCTTTTTCCTTAAGGCTCGTATAGAGCCTTCCCATTTCATTTTCCTGGCCGTAGAGGCCTTCGACATTAGAGATGGCAACGAGCGTATGTTCATCTGCAGTATAGTTATGATATACTCCGGCCTGGAAGAAGCCGATCATATCCCTGAATTCAGGCAATATCAGCTGCAATACGCCAAGCTCATTCATATTTACAAGCGTATCGCCGACATTCTTATTAAGTCTTAATATTTCCCTGAAAAATACAGATGATCGCTGTTCATTAGGCGCAGAGTCTTCAGAGTTTTCGATATGGTTAATGCTGTCGATGACAAGTGAGCGGAGTCCTTCTTCAAACCTGGCGCTATAAAGTCCGCGGTAATAAAATGCCCTTAAGATATCGCTTAATGAAAGGAGAGTTCTTTTAGTAGTGGAAAGTGAATTTCCCTTTAGAATAAAGTCTTCATCCAGTTCAACTGCCAGGAATTCAGAAAGCGGGTGGTTTATTTCCTCCTCAAAGCGTCTTACCATTGTCTTGGAGAACCTGTTAATGGTATTTGAAGAGCGGAAGTACTGCTTCATAAAGTCCTGGATAGAGGAATCCTTCTTATAATTAAAGAACCTGGCTATTTTTACCTGTGAAGTAAACTCCAGTCTGTCGTTGCGCTGTTTACTGATAAGGTGGAGTATATTTCTGATATTAAGAATAAACCTGTAGCTATCAAGAACGGCTTTACTTTCAGCAGAGCTGCAAAGGCCTTCTTTTCTGAGGCGTTTAATAAAACTTTCGGCCTGTGTTACTTCGGCCTGTTCAGTAAGCAGTACTTTATTTTTAAGAGAATACATCCATTCGACAGCATGAAGGTCTCTGAGGCCGCCGGCTGAAAACTTAAGGTTAGGTTCAAGTGTCTTAGCTGATTTTCCGTACTTATTATAGCGTGACTGAATATCCTCAAAGAAGTCATAGATAAGTTCTCCGGCAGCAACCTTTCCGATAGAAGAAAATATCTGTTCGTTCCATTCGCTATAGAGTTTTTCAGAGCCTAAGAGGAATCTTGTTTCAAAGAATTGAGTAAAAGCGTGAAGATCCTTGCTTAGGAATCTTTCGATATCGAAAAAGTCTCTTACCGTATGTGAGACCTCGATACCGCAATCCCAGAGCAGTCTTACGAAGTTTTGTATATCCGTTTCATTTTCCTCGACATCCTTTACGATAAACATAAGGTCGATATCGGAATAAGGGGAAAGTTCGCGTCTGGAGAAACTTCCGGCAGAGGCCAGTGCGAAGTTAAATTTTCCATATTCTGAGATACGGAGTATATTTTCCTCAACAAGCAGGCTATAGGCCACACAGAAGCGGAAAGCGTCTTTGTGAAGCTGGGGATTTTTGAAAAGCTTTTCCCTGCTTTTAAGAAATTCCTGTTTTATTTCTGCCGTGTTAATCATAATACCAACTATTCTCAAAAAGATAAGATGAGCGGACCATCAGGTCCGCCCATACCATCTTAAAAAAACGGGGGAATTTAACTTCTCCCGTAAGACTAAAAAAAATATATTACTTTATTTTTTCAAATTTTGCCTGGAAGAATCTCAAGTACTTTGGTTCATAGACCATCTTAAGACCCTTGATCTTCTTTCTATCTTCAAACACAGAAACCACAGATTCAGTTGCAACGTCAATATGTGCCTGTGTATAGACTCTTCTTGGGAAAGTCAGGCGTACAAGTTCAAGTTTAGGGAAATTATGTTCGCCAGTATTTTTATTTCTTCCTGCTGAGACAATACCGCGTTCCATTGCACGCACGCCCGAATCGATATAAATTTCGTTTGCAAGTGTCTGTGCCGGGAATTCAAGCTGTTTTAGGTGCGGTAAGAACTTCTTTGCATCTAAGAATATAGCATGTCCGCCGATTGGCAGAACGATAGGGATCTTATATTCCAAGAGTCTGTTGCCGAAATACTCAATCTGTCCGATCCTGGCTCTGATGGTGTCAAATTCAACCATTTCTTCGATACCGCGAGCCATAGCTTCCATATCTCTGCCTGCCAGTCCGCCATAGGTATGCAGGCCTTCGTAAACGATAACGAGGTTTCTGGCTTCTTCGAAAACTTTTTTATTTCTTGTAGCCAGTATGCCGCCGATATTAACCATAAGGTCTTTCTTTGCGCTGACCCAGATGCCCTCGAAGTGTGAGCACATTTCTTTTAATATTTCAGGGATTGATTTCTGAGCGTAGCCTTTTTCTCTTGTCTTAATAAAATAAGCATTTTCCACTGCTCTAGTAGCATCTAGCCACATTTTAATGCCATGTTTCTGGCAGTATTTTTCAACTTCTTTAATATTTGCCATTGAGACCGGCTGACCGCCAGCCATATTAACCGGGGCGGCGATGCTGATATAAGGGATCTTCTTTGCGCCGACTTCTTTAACGAGCTTATCGAGTTTATTTAAGTCGACATTTCCCTTAAACGGATGAAGGCTCTGCGGGTTATGAGCTTCATCGATAATCACATCAACGAAAGTTGCGCCGGCCAGTTCCTGATGGAGTCTGGTAGTAGTAAAATACATGTTTCCCGGTACAAAGTCGCCGGGTTTTATCAGTATTTTTGAAACGAGGTGTTCAGCTGCTCTTCCCTGATGAGTAGGTACAAAGAAAGGGAATCCATAATATTTCTTTACATTATCCCAGAGGTAATAGAAATTTTTGCTGCCAGCATAAGCCTCGTCGCCTAGCATCATACCAGCCCACTGGTAATCGCTCATTGCGTTTGTACCGCTATCGGTAAGCAGGTCTATATAAACGTCCTCTGATTTTAACAGGAAAGTATTATAACCAGCTTCTTTAGCAACCTTTTCCCTATACTCACGGGTGGTCATTTTAATAGGTTCGACAACTTTAATTTTGAAGTTTTCTGCCCATGATCTCTTGACTATCTTTTTAGCCATGATTTCTCCAATAAGATTGTGTTAAATGAATTTGGAACAAGCCATGTCTCCAGAAACAAGCTTTATTTCTAAGAGCAGGCTTATAATTGTTTATGAATTAAAGACACATATTCAAAGCAGCCTCAAGGATTTCCCGCACCTTCGGCCATGAATAAAAAGAGCTCGGCGCCGCAGGCGCTGAGCAGGTCATAACTCATAACTCCCAATTCATATATATAGATCAATCTTCTTCCCAGAAATTGTTTGTTTCATCTCTTTCCTTTTCATAATCAGCTTCAATAACAGAAGAGATGCCGCCGCGGATGTTGAATTCTGCTGTAATATGCATATAGCGCGGTTTAGTAACTTCGACCAGGTCGTCTAAGATCTTGTTAGTTACGCTTTCATAGTAAATGCCATCGTTTCTATAGGACTGAAAATAAAGTTTAAGTGATTTTAATTCAACACAAAGTTCATCCGGAACGTATTCAATTGTAATTGTAGCAAAGTCCGGCTGCCCGGTCTTAGGGCAAAGAGATGTAAATTCAGTAGCCTCATGTATAATAGTATAATCTCTATCTGGATATTGATTTCTGAATGTCTCAAGTAATTTTTGTCTGTCCTGCATTATTTAATAACTCCTCTTAATCAGTATATTGGTTTTATTTTATATTTTATCGGATCATCAGTTTCTGCATTCTGAAATCCTCTAAGCCTTAAGGCGCAGCTGTCGCAAATTCCGCAGGCTTCATCTTCATTCTGGTAGCAAGACCATGTAAGCTCCAGGGGAGCTTTCAGCTGAACACCTTTTTTTACAATTTCTGCTTTTGAAAGATTAATTATCGGGGTTTCTATCAAAATATTAGTGGAAGGCTTTGTTCCCAGGTCAGCCATTTTGCTGAAAGCCTCAAAAAACTCCGGTCTGCAGTCAGGATAACCCGAAGAATCCTCATATACTGCACCTATAAATACTCTCGGGGCCTTTAAGACTTCGGCCCAGCTTACACAGGCGCAGAGAATATTCGCGTTTCTGAAAGGGACATAAGAACTAGGAATATCCTTACTATGAAGGTCTGCCTTAGCAACCTCAATAGATCTATCTGTTAAAGATGAACCGCCAATCTGAGCCAAGTGCGTATAATCTATTACGAGTCTGTGATCAACATTGTAATAATCTGCTATATCATGAAAGGCCTGCAGTTCACGCCTTTGAGTTCTCTGTCCGTAATTAAAATGTGCAAAAGCCAGTTCAAAATTCAATTCTTTAGCAATCGCAGCTGTAACACAGCTATCCATTCCACCGCTTACGGCTATTACCGCAAGTTCTTTACCCATAAAAACAATCTTGCTTAGTTAAACAATCCTTTTACTTTTTAAAATGTTAACAAAAATACAAAAAAGAATTCAGAATTCAGAATAATTTGGATCCGGGAATTCTTAAGGTCTACTCTGAGATTTTTACTCTTATATCGACAGCATAGATCGTATCGTTTTGAGAAATTACAAGGGGATTTATATCAAATTCACATATCTGTTCATTTTCAATAAGCATTCGTGCGGCATTTTTAATTATTTCTCTTAATTTAGAAATATCTGCCGGGGTTTCGCCCCTTACGCCTTTAAGTATTTTCCCGATCTTAGTCTTATTTATCATCTCGTTAATATCAGCATCTGAGAGGTAAGCTGATTTAATTACAGTATCGTTATAGATCTCGACATATTTACCGCCTGTTCCGAACATTAATACTGGGCCGAAGGATGGGTCCCTGAAGCCGCCGAGCAATACCTCGTGTTTGATCTTTATATATGGCTGAATTAAAAACTGTTCGATAGAAAACCCATGTTCTCTGAATTCAGACTGCATTTGGGAAGCTTCGCAGAGCAACTCTTCGCAAGTCTTTATATTAAGTCTGACAGCATTAAATTCGGATTTATGAATAACCTCACGGCTAATTGCTTTTAAGACAACAGGAAACTCGGGCTGTTTGAAGCCGCACAATTCTTCGGGAGTAATAAATGTGCTTTTAACCTGCGGGATACGATAATCATCTGCAAGCCGGGCTATATACTGCTGGGAAAGGAAGCCGGCGGGAGCGAAATCATATTTTTTCAGCTGTTTTCCGCCCTCACCAAGTCCGGTATCTTTTAGTCTGGTATTAAGAGATTTCAGGATCCTGTTTTTTCTTTGTCTGTAAAACAGCATATTTGAAATTACTACAGCAGGATCTTCCGGGTTTTTGAATATAGGTTTTCTGCTGCCGGGAGTTTTTCTATAGTAGTCCCAGAATTCAGGCAGCGGCATATCGACCTGAAATACAGGTTTTTCAGAGACAATGCCGGAGACTGCTTCGACGACGCTAAAAGGCTGGACCATAACCGGTTCAACGAATATTGATATTACCGCATCTACATTCTTATCCCTCAAGATAATTTCATTTACAGTCTTATAGGTTTCAGCTGTTCCGCCCGGAAGCAGATCCACAGGATTTTCGATGCTGCCCTCAGGATGGACTATGAGTCTAAGCTCTTTTTTGGTTTCTTCACTTAAGACAGCCAGCTGAAGTCCCTGTTTTTCCAGAGCATCAACAGCCAGTATAGCCGGTCCCCCGGCGTTAGTGATGACTGCTA
>JBLNEL010000536.1:0-10731 GCA_050262615.1 Bacillota bacterium | reverse complement strand
ATAGCAGAGTTTAAAAAAGCCGGATAAAAGAAATGGACATATTAGAAATATATCCATTTCTTTTCCGAATTATTGAATATTTCAGAAATTACTTAAGCAGAGACATTTTTCTTATATATTTAAAAGATTCATCGCCATCTGCAGCTTTAGCATCAATTGAGTAGAAATATATTCCAGAGGAAAGATTTGAAGCGTTGAAAGAAACCTGATAGTTTCCTGCCGACTGCACGCTGTTTACAAGAGTTGCTACTTCCTGCCCAATAGAATTAAACACAACAAGTTTTACGCTGCTCTGTTTAGGCAATGAATAAGAAATTGAAGTTGCAGGGTTAAAAGGATTTGGATAGTTCTGCTGAAGCGAATAGCTGTTAACCGCACTATTCTGATCTTTAAGGTCAGTAGTATTCTGAACATTTACGTTGAAAGCAGGCGCAAAATTCCATTCAGGTTTGGTGCTTTCACCTGCAGCATACAAAGTTTGTTTTCCGGCTGTTGAGGGTGCAGTATACTTAAAATTAAATGTATATTTACCCCCCGAAAAACTTTTCTTAGAGGGATGCGTAAGTTCGCCATTTAGCACCTTCAGGTTGTTGTCGCTATTTACAAGCGTACCGTTTGAAGCAGCAATATCAACGCCCACAGCTGATCCACCGCCACCACTAATAGTGACCGAATAGTTTCCTATTTCGCCAGGTTTAAGAGCAGAAGGACCACTAATTGCGACGCTAATAAGGCTATTTGCTCCGGTGCCGTGGCAGGTACCGCATCCGGCAGTACTGCCTGTTTTATTTGTAAATCCGCTTACACCGTTAGGATATGAATAAAGACTATTTCCAGCTATAACAAATAATGCAAATAATATTAAAAGATATATATTATTAAATGTAAGTGTTTTTTCTACTGTATTACTTCCTTTCATTTTGCTCTCCAAATTGATGATAAATTATTCCAGAAGGTGCAAGCTATTTTATTAGAAAAGAAAATACAATCCCTAATTAATTGCACTTAAAGTGTAACTATAACATTAAAAAAACTGTTATTTTCAAGCAAAACCATAAAAAAAAGGACTTTCCTAACAAAATTGTGATGTAAGTCTCAAAAGAGGAGATAAAAAATTACATCTTTCCATTTATATACAAACACGTTTAACACAATACCTGGAGAGAAGAGATGAGTTATCAACTAATTCTTTCAAAAGATCATCCGCGCAGGATATTTACTATACTTACTATAATACAATTAGCTTTAGTTTCAGTTTATGTTGTAATTTTTATAATAAACAACAGAAATTCAGAAATGTTTAATCTTGATGCAGAAGGAAACATACCGGCCTGGTTTTCATCTGTGCAGCTGTTTCTGACAGGATTAGTTTTATTTGCAGGCAATATAGATCACATTACGTTTAATAAGCTAACAAGGAATTTTATCCGTTTAATGGCACTCGGGTTTATATTACTTTCATTAGATGAGTCTGCGAAAATACATGAAACACTAAGCAATCTGCTGAAATCAGCCGGCTGGAAATATTATTTTAAAGGAAAGTCAGGTGTCTGGATAATAGTATATTCAGCAGTTGGTGCTGCGGTTATATTGTGGGGATGGAGAGCTATTTCTGTACTTTTAAGGCACTTTAAGAAAGAAATAGTAATAATAACTTCAGGCTTTGCAGTTTTGTTTTTGGGTGCAGTGGTTCTGGAGACATTAGCATATCAGTATTTGAAAGATAACGGGCATGAAACTTTATATAAAATTGAAGTTGCTTTTGAGGAATATTTTGAAATGCTTGGAGCAAGCATTATGCTTTTAGGAGCGATGAAACTATTGTTAAGATCTCAGATCGAGAACAATATGAATGTTATAATATCCGGTAAAGCGGACAGGGGAAAGAAATCTGAAACGGGAAAGAAATCTGAAACGGGAAAGAAATCTGAAATAGAAACAGGGAAATAAATATATGGTTAATGGCTAGTTTGTTTTAAACTGCTTTGCTTGAAGTTGTTTTTTTTAGGTATAGTGAATCTGAATGTACTGCCTGAACCCGGCTGGCTTTCGACCCAGATCTTTCCGCCGTTTTTCTCAACGAATTCCCGGCAGAGGATCAGGCCAAGTCCAGTTCCCTTTTCCTTTGCCGTGCCTGGTCTAGTATAGTTTGAGTCGATCTTAAACAGTTTTGTGATATCTTCACTGCTAATGCCAATACCATAATCCTTAATACTAACTTCAGCATGAGATGAATAGCAGTTGATAGCTATCTCGACCTTGCTGTCATGTTCAGAAAACTTAATAGCATTGCTAAGGAGGTTTCTTATAACTGTTTCGATGCTGTTTTTATCGGCATAAACATTAATGTGGTCATTATTATCATTAAAAACTACCTGAATGTTTTTCCTTGCAGAGGTAACCTGGTTAATATCAATAACATCGCGAATAAGTTCACCAAGTTCAAAATCTATTGGAGTAAACTCAAATTTTCCAGATTGAAGCCTGGCCCATTCGAGCAGGTTTTCAACAAGCTTTAGGACTTTTTTTAATGAGTTATAGATCCTAAGAGAAAAGTCTTTAATCTCATCGTCTGAGAGTTCATCGATATTCTGAGTAAGGAACTCTGAGAAGCCAAGGAGTGAAGAAAACGGGCTTCTAAGGTCATGAGCAACAACAGAAAAAAGTTTATCTTTACTTGCATTGAGTTCAGAGAGTTCCTTAGCGTTTCTTTCGAGTATTTCCTTATTTATCTGAAGCTCATAAAGGTATTTTCTTATCTGTTCATCGGCTTTCCTGCGTTCGGTAACGTCAGTAATAATACTTAGAAGTGCAGGTGATCCATTGACATTTATTACACGACCTGCAAAAAGTCCGGTTATTGAATCTCCCTGTTTTCTATTAATATTAATTTCGAAGTTTCTTACGGCTCCTTCTTTTATAACCTCTCTTTTTATTTTTTCACGAGTCTGGCTATTAAGTATTCCAAGTTCAATTGAAGTTTTTCCTATTGCCTCATTGCGGCTGAAGCCGGAGATATGTTCAAAGGCATCATTTACTTCCATGTACCGGCCTTCATCGAGTGTACTGATCGAGAGCGAAGAAGGGATTTCCTTAAATATAGTAGAGAGTCTATCGGTGGTTTCCTTAAGCAGGGTTTCAACGCGTTTTCTTTCGGATATATCCTCGATGACTGAAATAAAGTATTTCGGACGTGAGTAAACATCTCTTACCAGGGAAACAGTAAGGTTAGTCCAGACAAGAGATTGGTCCTTTTTTATATAACGTTTTTCAATTGTATAGTTTTGTCTTTTACCTTCAAGGACCTCGTTCATCAATTTAACATCAAGAGGCAGGTCCTCAGGGTAGGTCATTTCCTGAAAGGTTTTATGCAGCATTTCATCGTAAGAATATCCAAGAATACTGCAGAGCTTACCGTTTGCTTTAATCCATGTACCATCAGGCCGGACCTGTGCCATACCGACGGCGGCCTGTTCGAACATAGCGCGGGATTGTTCTTCCCGTTCAATAAGGCTGCTTTCGGTCTTTTTGCGTTCAATAGAATATCTGATCGAGCGGGTAAGCAGGTTGCTTTCGAATTCACCTTTTATCAGATAATCCTGTGCTCCCAATTTAACGGCTCTAGTAACAGTTGCCTTATCTTCGAGTCCCGTCATTATAATAACAGGCACGTGACTGGCTTCAGAGTGCAGTTTTTCGAAAGTATTCAGTCCGACGCTATCAGGCAGTCCTAAATCCAGCAGGACAATATCGGGCTTTACTTTCTTGAGGTTTTCAATACCTTCGGAAAGTTTTGAGCAGTGATTTACGTTAAAAGCTATATCATTATCCTCTGCGAGCATATAGCTGATCAGTTCCACATCGCCCGGGTTATCTTCAATTATCAATATGTTAATCTTTTCTTTATCCAAAGAATATACTTCCTTCAGGGTTTATACTACTGCAATGTAGGTCTGAAAGCTGAAAAGAGATTCAAAACAAAAATAACAATGGAAAGCTGAGTCAGAATACGCCGGAAAACAGCTTTCTAATAAGTATAAGGATTTTTCCGAAAAATTAAAATTCATTCCAGGGAAAGTTCCACACTGCGATAATAGACGAGCCTCAGGCACAGGCTTAAAGGGAGCAATTGACTTTTATTTTATAATTAATAAGCCTATTTTTGATAGGTCCGGAAATAAAACTTCCGGATGTTTTTTATATGAAAGCCGGGAGAGTAATACATTGTTAGGAACTGCTGTGAATGCTCTTGCAATAGCAGGAGGAAGTATTTTAGGAGTAATTTTTAAGAACAGCATATTTAAGAGGTATAATTCCACTGTAATGCATGCCTTAGGATTAGCGGTATTACTAATTGGTTTACAAAGCGCTTTAAAAGCAAAGGATATACTGCTTGTAATTTTCAGTCTAGCCATAGGCAGCATTATTGGCGAAGCGCTGGCAATAGAAGACAAACTTGAGAGGATAGGTAAGTGGTTTGAAAAGAAATTTGCCAAAAACAGTGACGGATTAGCCGAAGGTTTTGTTACAGCAAGTCTTGTATACTGTGTAGGGTCAATGGCAATTATCGGGTCACTTGAAAGCGGGCTGACAGGCAATCATCAGACTTTATTTGCAAAGTCAGTTATTGACGGTATTTCTTCCATTATATTTGCTTCCTCGATGGGTATAGGAGTATTTTTCTCTTCCGTATCAGTTTTCCTATATCAGGGTTTAATAACTATAAGCTCATCATTTATAAAGGAACTTTTAATTCCAGAGGTTGTCTCCGAGATGTCGGCAATAGGGGGATTATTAATTGCTGCGATCGGAATAAAAATGATGGAAATCAAATCGCTTAAAATAGGCAATATGCTGCCCTCGATTGTGATCCCGCTTTTCTACTATCTGATAAAGCATTTTATTATAAAAATATAATAAAACGTAAAAAAAAGAGCGGTCCAATCAGGTTCCGCTCTTAAAATAAATTTTCTTTTAGCCGCCTTAATCTTATATCAAAGATGTTTACTCCATTCTAAGACAGAAGCAGAAAATTCAGCGCTGCACCAGGAAAGCGGAGAAGCGGGGCTGCAGTCGGTCTGATTCAAATAAATTCTTTCTGGCATAAGTCCATAGCTATTAGCATTATCGATCATCCAGTCGATATGTTTTTTTGCAATCATATTATCGCCAAAAAGTGACTGATATTGTGCAGCGGCAGCTGTAGTAAAGAAGAACAAGTCGCCGCCGTAGTTGCTAAGCCAAGCATTGTCCTTTGCCTCGAAATACTGCACACCGCCATCATGTTTGACAGTAGATGTCTGAATAAATTTATTTGTTTGTTCTAATTCGGGAGTATTACCGAAGCCCCAGAGTGGGCCGAAGTTCAAGGAAGTATCCCATAAAAACAGAGTATCCTTAGCAGGTTCAGTAATACTTGCATTATTTTCAGCTTTAACTCCGTGGAATCTAACGTCACAAAGAGCAAGTCTTGATTTATCGAATGTTTTGACAAGCGAGTTTGTAATTTTATCAGAAGCTTCTTTGTAGCTAGCGGCCTTGTTGTTATCGCCGAATTTAAGGGCTATTTCAGAAGCTGACTTAAGAGCAGCTGCGCAGGTCATATTAGTAGAAGGGAGGTAGCCTGTCCACTCTACAATTCCGCCTTCATAAAGAAGTCCGCTTTTATCTATATTATTTACCAGAAAGTCTGCCAGTTCATAAATAAATTCTTTTTGAGCAAGCCATGTATTTTTCTGTTTATAGTACTGATAAACAAGCTGAATAAAATAGCCGTTTGCATCCCATTCAGGTTCGTCAAAGCGTGCGCCGCTGCCAGCATCAACAGCCTTTGCGTGGGCATCGTAACGGGCAAAGAATTCGCCTTTGGTTTTTTGGGGGATATCCGGACGAGTCCAAAATTCAATTACATCTTTAGCCTCCTCAGTATGTCCGGTCATAAGAAAAACGCGGGCGCACATCATGGCATCCCTCGGGTAAAGCTGCGGCATGTTATTAGTAACGAACTGACCTGTTATATCAGCCGGGATCATACCGTTTAAGGTTGCGGCCTTTACAGCTACAAGTGTTCTTTTATAATAGTCAAGATAGCGCTCATAGTCAGGCGTGTCAGATTTGAATTTTGGAAGGATTCCGTTATTTATCCATTTATTCCAATATGTAATAGCAGAAGCATAAAGGTCCTGTCCGGACTTAAGTGACTGAAGGTTTGAGAAGGCCTGTTCAGCAGTTTCAGCAGCTGTTATTATTATTTCTGTTTTTCCTTTTGATGGAGTTTTTCCAAATACAGTGACCGTGGAATCGTCAACCTCGAGAATATCTTTAGATGATCCTGGAGAGATAACGATTACTGTGTTGTTTGACCAAACTGCAACAGCAGAGTTTTTTTGTTTTTTAAGTGAGGTAAGTTTTGTATTTCTATCGGTAACGATATTTTTTCTAAGCAGCAGCTGAAATCTGTAAGAAGGGGACTTGCTGCTATTGTTAAGGCTTAAAGAGAGTACAGCAGCGTCCTTCGGGTGGACGAAGCATTTTACAGTTTTGGAAAGTCCATTTGAAGAAAGGGATTTTGTAAATGCGCAGAATGAATTTTCGATTCCAAGATCAATATTATTTCTTTTTGCGGATTTTTTAAGTGAGCTCTCCTGCTGGTCAATAATCTCAAAAGAAGTTGATCCGATATAATCGGCAGTATAGTCCTTAAAATAAAAATGCTGAATACCAGCAGCTTTGGATTCTGAGGCAATACGCGGGTCGTCTGAATATACCACGCAAATATTGCCATTGCCCAGGATGGCATTACCTTTCCATGGTTTTGTGCTGTTGGCAGCAGATGTTTGTGCAAAGGAAAATGAATTCATAAAAAAAGAGACCAATGAAACTGCTGTAATCAGAAAGCCGGAATATTTTTCTTTCATTAACGACTCCTCAAAAAGGCGAAAAATTATATAATTGTAAAAATAACAGAATAGGCGGGATAATAAAAATATATGCGACTATAAAATTATTCAAATAATAGAATTATCAAGGTAATAGAATTATCAAGGTAATAGAATTATCTAATTCTTCGCCATAAAACTTCGTCAAAGAACAATTGCCCCCAAAAGCTACTTATTGTTAAGTGACTGGTTAAGCATCCACTCATACAACTTAGGGTTATCATAAGTTTCTGTCCAGGAATCATGTGCCGCATCGGGATAGACAGTAAACTGTACATTGCCGCCGCATTTTTTAAGTGTTTTCACAAGAACGTCGGAGCGGTCGAATGGGACGACCTTATCTTTTTTCCCATGGAAGACCCAAATTGGCAAGTGTTTAAGTGTGCAGACCGTATCGACACTACTCCAGCCGCAGACAGGGGCAATAGCAGCAAACCTTTTCGGGTAGGTTTCAGCCATTTTCCAGGTACCATATCCGCCCATGCTAAGGCCGGTAACGTACTCGCGGTCAGTATCAATATTATAGTCTTTTTCAATCTGGTCAAGCAGTCCGCCGAGTATATCAGGGTACCAGATAGAGTCATCAGGGCATTGGGGGGATACCAAAATAAAAGGGAAGGATTTTCCCTGTTCAACAAGTTTTGGGGGGCCATGTCTTTTTACATAATTAAGATTAGCTCCTCTTTCACCTGCTCCATGGAGGAAAAGCACCAATGGCCATTTTTTGCCATCGCTGCTATAATCATTTGGAGTATAGAGGAGGTAATCCAGACTTAATCTTGCTTTTATTTCGGTAACAAAATGTTTTGCCTGTTGTTTTTGCTTCATACTATTCATTCCAGATTGGTTCTAATAATAATATTTCAATAAATGAAGATAAAATCACCAACCAAGATTTGCCTGTGTGCAAAAAAAAAGCATATGGAATTTCACATGCCTTTTTTTAAGAAAAACGATGTTTTAAGATCTATAAATCAGGCAGTAATAACTTTACTTTCCTTGTTTAGATCATTCCAAATAAGGGCACTAGCTCCCAATACAGCGACATTTCCGCCAGTAAGAGCAGAAGGGAGGAGTTTAACCTTATTTTTAAAGATATTCAGCATATATTCTTCCATATAGCGCTTAGCAGGTTCAAAGATCAATTTACCAGCAGCTGCCAGTCCGCCAAATAGAATGATAGCCTCAGGGCTTAAGTGTGCAACCGTATCTGCCAGTTTAAGTCCCAGGACTTTACCAGTAAAGTCAAAGGCCAGGAGAGCAATTTTATCGCCATTAAGTGCCGCATCGTAGATCATTTTACTAGTAAGGTCATTAAAGGGGATATTTCTAAGTATGCTCTCATCAGTTGAATCGCAAAGAAGTTCATAAACTGTTCTTCTTATTCCGCTAGCCGAGGCATAAGTTTCGAGGCAGCCTTTTCTACCGCAGCCGCAGCGTCTGCCCTCAGGGTCGAATATAGTATGGCCAACTTCCCCAGCAAATCCGTCGTGGCCATAGACAAGTTTACCGTTTACGACAATACCACTTCCCAGTCCGGTGCCGAGTGTAATAACTACAAAATCCTTCATACCCTTTGCTGCGCCGAATTCCATTTCGCCGATTGCAGCTGCATTAGCATCGTTTGTAATAGCAGCCGGAAGATCCCAGTATTTTTTCAATATATCGAGAACATTAACAGTTCCCCAGTTCAGGTTTGGCGGCTGTTCGACGGTACCTTTATAATAATTTGCATTTGGAGCTCCGATTCCAATGCCAATCAGGTTGTATCTATCTTTAATGCCATCATAAAGGCGGTTTACATCCAGGTGGAGTCTTTCGAATAAAAAGTCTGCCTTTTCATTGGAATTTGTTGGGATTGATGATTCTGCAATTAAATTTCCTTCCTTGTCGACAAAACCAAAGACAGTATTGGTTCCGCCTATATCAATTCCCAGAGTAACATCTGTCTTGTTCATGATTAATTCAGTTCCTTCTTTATATAGTATTTAAGTTCTGGCAGTTTTAACTTTAGCCGGAATATGTCCTTTTATGCCATAATATGCTATAAACATATAGCATAAAACAGGCAGAATAAATGCGTGATGGATTCCGATATTATCGGCAAAAACGCCCTGGAGAAGCGGAATCAAAGCGCCGCCCACGATAGCCATGCAGAGTATACCTGAAGCCTGGCCCGTATGTTTTCCTAATCCATCTATAGCAAGGGTAAATATTGTAGGGAACATAATAGAGTTAAAGAGGCCTACAGCAAGGATTGTCCACATTGCAAATGAACCGGAAGTAAGCATCGTAGTTACAACCAGTGCTGCAGCAATAAAAGCATTAAAAGTCAAAACTGCAGAAGGTTTAATTTTTCTCTGTACAGCCGAGCCTATAAATCTTCCTATCATTGCTCCGCCCCAGTAGAAGGAGACGAACTTACCAGCTTCTGACTCAGGGAGTGCTGCGATAAAAGGCTGACCAAGGTAATTTACAAGGAAGCTGCCGATTGAAACCTCAGCTCCAACGTAGACAAAGATACCAACAGCACCCAAGACCAGGTGTTTATAGTTCCAGGCGCTCTTATGAATGCTGTCGTAACTTTCACCTCCATCTGCAGAAGCATCAGCAGCAGCGGCTTCAATTTCGGGCAGTTTAAACATTGCAAATATTCCAGCAATTACAAAAAGTGCAGCTGCAAGTCCAAGGTAAGGCACCTGAACAGCAGCAGCTTCAGTAGCCTGATAGACTGAAAGGGCCTCAGGAGATAGTTTTGCAATTTCCTCAGCACTTTTAACAGCAACTGAGAGTATTAAAAGAGATCCGAAATAAGGGGCAATTGTAGTTCCTAAAGAATTAAAAGCCTGAGTAAGGTTAAGTCTGCTGGAAGCAGTCTCAGGTTTACCAAGGATTGCCACATAAGGGTTAGCTGCAACCTGGAGCAGTGTAATGCCTGCTGCAAGGACAAAGAGTGCAAGGAGGAACATTGGATAAAGCCTCAGTGCAGCGGCCGGGTAGAAAAGCAGGCAGCCGATGCCGGCAGTTACAAGTCCTATAATAATTCCTTTTTTGTAACCAATTTTTTCAACCAGTATTCCCGAAGGGAGAGAAACCAGGAAGTAAGCGCCAAAGAAGCAGAACTGAATCAGCATTGCTTCTGTATAGTTTAAAGAAAAGACCGCCTTTAAGTGCGGAATAATAATATCATTCAGACAAGTCAGAAAACCCCACATAAAAAACAGAGAAGTCAATACGACCAGTGCCGGTGTATAGCTCTGCTGATTTTGTGAAGTCTTTGCAGTCTGAGTATTTACAGTTGGAGTGGAAACTGCCATTATTTTCTCCTGTTGAATAAATTGCTTTAAAAATTTATAAATTATAATTTCAGCAAATATGGTTTTTCGTTAAAAATACTTAGAATAAGTTCTCCGAAGAGTGTATTAGCCCAGGCGAACCATTTCCTGGTAAATTTTATTGAATCATCCTTATTAAATGACTCGTGCATAAAGCCGGTGGCAGCATGTGTGGACTTAAGCATCGCCAGGCAGAACCTGATTTCATTGTCTTCGGTAGAAGTAAGTGCACGCATAATAATACCGATAGGCCAGATCATGTTTAGTCCGCAATGAGGGCTGCCTATCCCTTCACCGCAACTTCCTTTAAAGAAATACGGGTTATCCGGGCCAAGAACAAGCTTCCGTGTATTTTTATAGACCGGATCATCTTTACTGCAGCAGTCAAGATATGGCAGTGAAAGAAGGCTTGGTACATTTGCGTCATCTATATATAATTTATTTCCGAATCCGTCAAT
>JBLNEL010000535.1:0-6261 GCA_050262615.1 Bacillota bacterium | reverse complement strand
CAGATACGGGAAAATTCAGATATATCTTAAAAAGGACGATATCGGCGAAGTTTATGATGCCTTTAAGCTGATGGATATTGGTGATATAATCGGCGTCGAAGGATATGTATTTAAGACTAAGACGGGAGAAACATCTGTCCATGCAAAATCATTGAAATTACTTACTAAATCGATCAGACCTATTCCTATTGCTAAGGAAGTTGTTGATGAATCAGGGAATAAAGTAATTTATGATCAGTTCTCAGATAAAGAGCTTAGATACCGCCAGAGATATGTTGATCTGATTGTTAATCCTGAAATAAAAGACGTTTTTATCAAGAGAAGCAAAATAATATCTGCAATGAGAGGTTTTTTAGATTCTCAGGGATATCTTGAGGTTGAAACACCGATACTCCAGCCAATGTATGGCGGTGCTGCAGCAAAGCCCTTTATTACACACCATAATGCCTTAAATATTCCTCTTTATATGAGGATTGCTGACGAACTTTACCTTAAGAGACTTGTCGTTGGTGGTTTTGACGGTGTTTACGAAATCTCAAAGGATTTCAGAAACGAAGGGATGGACAGGACTCATAATCCTGAATTCACAATGATGGAATTATACGTAGCATATAAAGACTATGAATGGATGATGTCATTCGTTGAACAAATGGTAGCTCATATCTGTATGACAGTGTTTGGTAAAACAGAATTTGAAATAGAAGGAAAGAAGATCAACTTCAACCCGCCATGGGACAGGGTTTCAATGGTTGATGAAATTAAAAAAGCAACAGGATTGGATGTATTGACCGCCAGTTATGAAGAAGTGCAGGAAGCTTTGCGTAAACGCGGAATGGAACCAAAACCTGGAGAAAGCAAAGGTAAGCTAATTGATGGATTGTTTGAAGTAACAGTCCAGCCTAAATTAATTCAGCCTACATTCCTTATGGATTATCCACTTGAAATGTCTCCGCTTGCAAAAAAACATAGAACAAAGGAAGGCATGGTGGAACGCTTTGAAGGATTTGTGCTTGGCAGGGAAATTTGTAACGCATTCAGTGAATTGAACGATCCGATTGATCAGAATCAAAGATTCCAGGATCAGGTAAAAATGCGCGAAGCCGGCGATGAAGAAGCTCATCAGGTTGATGAAGACTTTGTAAGAGCACTCGAGTATGGCATGCCTCCTACTGCTGGTCTGGGAATTGGTATTGATAGACTTGTTATGCTTTTGACAAACCAGCCTTCAATCCGGGATGTCATTTTATTCCCTCAGATGAAACCTGAAAAATAAACTATAACCTGAGCATTTATCTTAAAAAATAAGGGCAGCTGCTGAAATAGTAGGTGCCCTGATTTATTTAATGCCCTGAAATCCCGTTTTGTAATTAAAGAATAATTATACATAAACAGAAATGATTGCAATTTAATTGTAGCGGATGAAAATATATAAAAATATATCACTTCTGATCTTGCTTGCCTTACACTCCGGCGTTTTTGGACAAATTCCTGATAGTTCACACCCGGAATCTTTGACTGTTTTGCTTCATCACTCTCTGAAAGTGAATTTAGTACAGCCAAAAGATTTAAAAGAGAATAAATTAAGTTTGAATTCTGTACTTAAAGAAGCTAATCCAATTGAAAATAAAATTGATTACCGGACTCTTTTTGTGTCTGGATTCTCTTTTTCAGCAATAGGAACTTACCTGCATAACCAACAGTCTAAAGCCTGGTGGATAGTTTCAGACCGGTTTCACTTTGAGAACGGTTTAAATAACGGCATAAATTTGGGGAATATAAGCCATTTTTACGGAGTAAATCTCCTTGGCCATTTATTCTCCGGAGGATACGAAGCCTCAGGGATGCAGGCGCTGGAGTCAACATGGTTCAGTTCGTTAACAGCCTTAAGTTATGAATTCTATGTGGAATTTGAAGATGCTCATCATCAGGGGCATGGATTTAGCATAAAAGATGCAGGTATGGATTTATTGGGTGCCGGGTTTTATATCGGACAGTATTATTACCCATTTTTAAAAAACTTTCAGCCGAAAATTAGTTATTGGCCAACAGGGGATCAGAAAAAAAACAATCATTTGATTATTGATGATCATTTTGGACAGAAATACTGGATGGGAATTAGAATTAAGGAATTTATTCCTCAAAAAGTTAGGAATTATTGGCCTTCGTTTGTTAATTTTGCTTTGGGCATTGGCCCAGGTAAAGACCTGAGTCTATCGAATTCAAATTTATATATAGCTCTTGACCTGGATGCTGAAGAATTGCCATTATATGGACCATTCTGGCAATTTGTAAAAAATACATTAAATTATATCCATTTCCCGATGCCTGGAATCAGAATTAACAATAAAACAGCTGTTTTTTTATTATGTTTTTAAGGACTTTTTTTGAAATACAGCATTATTATACCAACACTAAATGAAGAAAAACTTCTTCCGCAACTTTTAGAACAGATTGCCCAAAATAATATATTGGATAGGTTCAACGCTGAACTTATTATTTCTGATGGTGGCAGCACTGATGCAACAATATCTATTGCTGAAAGATATACAAAGAAAATAATAATTCACAAAGAACTCAGAAGGCAAAACATTGCTGAGGGCCGCAATACAGGAGTAATTCAGGCTTGCGGAGATATTTTTATTTTCCTGGGAGCTGATGTGGTATTCCCGGATATTTCTTTGTTTTTCCAGACTGTTAAAAACAGATTTGAAAATAGTAAATACCTGGCAATGACCTGTAATGTAAGAATATCCCCGAAAGACGAACTGTTAAAGGACAAAATCTTTCATGGTCTGCTCAATACTTATTTCTATCTGCTTAACGTTATAGGTGTTGGTATGGGAAGGGGAGAGTGCCAGATTGTTCGTAAAAGTACATTTGAAGAATTTCATGGATATAATGAGAAACTGGCTGCTGGTGAGGATTTTGATTTATTCAGAAGAATAAGACAGAAGGGTGAAATACTATACGCAAAGGATCTGAGCGTTTACGAATCTCCAAGGAGATACAGAAGACTTGGATATTTGAATGTATGCAAGTCCTGGTTCATTAATGCTTATTATGTAGTGCTTAAAAAGAAATCAATGGATCAGGAATGGGAACAAATAAGATGAGAATAAAATTTTTTATATTATTTTTGGTTTTATTGAGCGGATTTATCCATCCTCAGGCTGAATATGTCCAATACAATCACCCTGTATACAGCTTTCTTCAGCGGATGGATGCTTTAAAAATTATTTCTAATTATAATAGTCTTGAATTCCCAAAGACCAGAAAGACTATAGCGTCATATTTAAGGGAAGTTATAGCAGCAAAAGAAGACCTTACCGGTGTTGACAGGAAAATGCTGGATGACTATTGTTCAGAATTTGAATTGGAAATATTTGGTACACAGGAAAGAACGACATCACTCATTGGGTCGACTGACTACAGCTTTTTCTCGCCTAAAGAAAAGTACTTCTACAGCCTTGTCGATACATCAAGATTTACAATTTTTGTTAATGTAATTGGAAACTTAGAGAGTATAATAAATCAGGATCTTGACAAGAAAACAACTAAATCAGGGGCATTTGCAAGGTGGGGAGGGACCCTTCGAGGAACCATTTTAAATAAATTTGGTTATTATATGCGAGGTACTAACGGAAAATTCTGGGGTGAGCGTTCAATTGCAGGGCAAATAAATGAATTAAAATTCAATTATAAATTTAATGCTGACCCCCGTGCAGTTACAGCAACAGACTATTTTGATAATACTGAAGGTTATCTTACACTGGATTATGATCTTGTCAGGTTCAAACTCGGAAGAGAACAGAAACAGATTGGATATGGGCATTATAAAACAATTTTAGATGTAAATACTCCTCAATTTGACTATTTTTCATTTGATATTGATTACAAGGCCTTCAATTTCTCATATTTTCATGGAAAATTGCTGGGACGTTCATCTGTTCAAGGCGACTCGATTCAGGGCATTATAAACAGTGTAGATTCTAAATACATTGGTTATCACAGGCTGGGTGTTAAGTTTTCAGATCATTTTGCCCTGGGCGCAGGTGAAATTATTATTTATGCTAACAGACCTGTTGATTTTTCTTACTTAAATCCTTTTAATTTCTATAAAGGGACAGAACATGCTAATCAGGACCGCGATAATTCGATGCTCTTTTTTGATTTTTCAAATAATTCATTCAGGGGATTAAGATTATCTGGTTCTGTATTGATTGATGATATTGATTTTGGTAAAATAGGCACCGGATGGTATGGTAATCAATTAGCTTATAATTTGAACTTTTATTCAGCTAATTTTTATCCTATTATTCCGTTGGAGCTTCAGTTCCAGTATATTAGAGTTGAACCTTATGTGTATACTCACAGAATTTATAACAATAATTATTCAAATTTAGGATATAGCCTGGTTTCACCTGTTTTACCTAACAGTGAAATCTTTTATTTAGGATTAAGCTATCATCCCACTTATCGATTGGGGTTGAATTTGGATTTTACATATTCGGTTCATGGAGCTAATGAATTGAACAGTAATGGGACAATTAAAAGGAATGTTGGCGGTGATCCAAATATTGGTATGAGAGCGTTTGATGAACCAATTGTTCATTTTTTGGATGGCGTTCATGAGTATTTTAGAAGTATCACTTTTTCTGCTGTATTTGAACCCGTTAAAAATTATTTTATTTCTGGAGAACTGACCTATGGCAATAATGATTTGCAGAATTCCCATGGAAAATACCTTGCAGCTTATGCATTAATAAACTTAAGAATTTAAATCGGAGCTCTTTTTTTATGTTTAATAGATTCAAAGTCCCATTTTTCTCAGTTGCAATATTAACTATTGGAATATTGCTTGGGATTGAGTATCAACGAGTAGTTTCAAGTGATAATTTAAGGGAAAGCCTGAGAAAATTTGAACAAGTACTCACTTTTACTGACAAAAATTATGTGGATAATGTTGATTCTCAGAAACTCATTGAAGCCGCAATAACCGGAATGCTTGATTCCCTTGACCCCCATTCTGTTTATATCCCACCTAAACAGATGGAGGGAGTTGAAGAACAATTCCGCGGTAACTTCGAGGGTGTTGGAATTGAATTTCAGGTAGTAAACGATACTCTTACTGTTGTTTCGCCAATTACAGGAGGACCTAGTGAGGCACTTGGAATAGTGGCTGGGGACAGGATAATTAAAATAGATAATAAAAATTGCATCGGAATTACTACAGATCAGGTAAGAGAAAAACTTAGGGGACCGGCCGGTTCAAAGGTAACAGTTACAATCTACAGGCCCGGGTTGAGAGGGACTAATGATTATGTGATTGTAAGAGATAAAATTCCATTATATAGCGTTGATTCTCATTTTATGTATGATGATGAAGTCGGGTACTTAAGCGTCTCTCGTTTTTCAGAAACAACAACTGATGAAATAGTCTCTGCTTTAGAAGACCTCCAGAAAAAAGGAATTAAACGGCTGGTTCTGGATCTGAGGAATAATCCTGGAGGTTATCTAAACCAGGCTGTTCAGGTAGCCGATCTTTTTATTGATGGAAATAAAATGATTGTTTACACTAAAGGCAGAAAATCTGAATTTGATGAAGAATATCATGCATCAAAACAGTATGCTTATGAAAAAGTCCCAATAATTGTACTTGTAAATTCGGGAAGCGCATCCGCCAGTGAAATTGTTTCAGGGGCTATTCAGGACTGGGATAGAGGACTAATCATTGGAGAAACCTCGTTCGGGAAAGGACTTGTCCAAAGGCAATTTATGTTACCAGATAATTCAGCCTTAAGACTGACGATTTCACGTTATTATACTCCTTCAGGACGTTTGATTCAGAGAAGCTACAAGGACAAAAAAGCTTATTATGCCGACGTTCATTCCAGAGTTGAAAATGATACGGTAAATCTCGATCACAATATTGAAAAAGATTCCACCAAGCCTTTATTTAAAACCAAAGGAGGGAGAACAGTATACGGCGGAGGTGGTATTACTCCTGATTATTTTGTAAGCTCAACTAAATTTACTCCTTACTCTCTTGCTTTAAGGAGAGCAAATTTGTTCTACTTATTTGTTCTTAATTATATGGACAGGCATGGATCTGAAATTAAGAACAAGTATAAAAACAATCTTGATGAATTTGTTAAGAAGTTTCAGATAAGTGATAGCGATCTAAACAAATTTGTAAGTTTTGCCATAGATAAAAAAGTTGCTCTTATAAAAAATGATTTTGAAAAAGACAAGGATATTATC
>JBLNEL010000534.1:0-6581 GCA_050262615.1 Bacillota bacterium | reverse complement strand
CCCTTTGACGTTCTGAATATAAATGGGCACTGGAATATTATCCATAAGTGTAAGTAGAAATCTGAACTGATCCTGAATTCTTTCTTCGGCTACGTTAAGTCTCTGAATTTCATGTATCAGTTTTTCATTTACCTCCACTAATTTTGCAGTACGTTCTTCAATTATTTTTTCCAGCTGTGTCTTGTACTCCTCTAATTCCTTTTCTGCCTTCTGTCTTTCTGTAATATCATGAATTATCTCAAAGATCAATTCCTTGCCGCCAATAAAAATCTTATTGCCGTAGACTTCAACATCCCGGAGTTCCGAGTTTGAAAGCCTGTGCTGAAAAGTAAAATGAAAGCTGTTGTTTTGTAAGACCTCAGATATCTTATCCTTTATTTTTTCCTGTGGTGTAATAGAGAGGTCACGGATTGACATTTTAAGAAGTTCTTCTTTTGAGTATCCGTAAAAATTGCAGGCTGCCTGGTTTACATATTTATAGGAAGCATCCTTAGGGTCAAAAATCATCATTGAAGCAGAGCTATTTTCAAACAGACCGCGGAAGATCTCTTCGCGCTGTTTTAATTCCTCCTGGGCTTTTTTTCTTTCAGTATTATCAAAAATATATGTTCTTATTCCCATAAGCCGGCCGTCTTCAAAAAGACCCTCAACATTCATGATTACATCAAATATTTCACCACGGACATTTTTCATCTGAAGTTCATAATTGAAAAACCGCTTTGTATACATTATTATGTTCAGCAGCTTCATCCTGTCTTCTTTTCTGACATAATAATCAAAAGCATTTACGGATTTAGCATCCTTAATTGACTTGTATTTAAACAGTTTTACAAAAGAGTTATTGCATTCCAGAATATTGCCATTAATATCAGAAACTGAAATGCCTGAGAGGTCCTCCTCAAAAAAGCGCCTGTACTTTTCCTCAGACTTTCGTAAGGCCTCTTCAGCTTTTTTCTCCTTAGTTACATCAATTAAAATTCCTCTGATCCCAATGATCTGACCGTTATGATAAATAGGGGATGAGTGTGTAATTGCCGGAAAAACGGTTCCATCTTTCCTTTGGGCAAGCTGTTCAGAAACAAGCAGTTTTTCACCATTTAATAGTCTTGAAACATTGCTGCCTGTATAATGTCTTCTTTCCGGTGCAATGCAGGTAAGCACATGCAGTCCATCCTGAAAATCCTCAGCTGAGAATTGAAATGTTTCAAATCCCTTCCGGTTCAGGTAAGTGATCATTCCATCAGTATCGAGTTCAAATGTTACAATAGGAAGAAGTTCTGCCAGTTCTCTTGACCTTTCATCTTCTCCAGGCTTTAATGACTTCCGGGAGAATTCCTTTTCAGAACGCAGTTCTTCCAATTCTTTTATTAATTCTGCTTTTGTTTTATTTTTATAGCTGGTAGACTTTTTCACTCATATATTCTTTTCTAAATGTCCTTCATTATCGGCTGAAATTCAGGAAAATTAATAAGTAAAAATAATGGGATAAAAATAACAGGAGGGGAATAAAGGGATGAAAAAAATGAGCGGAACACCGTTAGTCCGGCCTCCGCTCTCTTAAAACATTGTGCTACTGGATTATATACTTTGTAAAGTACACATCCTTTATTGTAAAGCTGCGCAGCTTTGATTTTAATTTTGATTTCAGTTCAACTTTTAGTGAGTCCTTAAAACCCATTTGTGTCAGGTTCTCAACTGTCTTGCTGGAAAGAGAGGTCACAATAATATCTTTTACAAGAGCTTCCCTTTCTCCAAGACTTTTTACTTCTTCTTCATCTTTCAGCTGCAATGCTACTGATACCAGCATTACCTTTTGTGCATTTGTGCCTGCAGGATTAATTACAATATCGCCGACGCTATAGAAAAAAGGGGTTTCATCTTCCTTGGTTTCTTCGCTCTTTGCACCTTCTTTTTCCTTATCTTTTCCGCAGGAAGAAAGAAATAACAGACCTGAACATAAGGCCAGTATCAGTAAAAGTTTCGTTTTCATTAAAATCTTTATTCTAATTAAAAATATTGTTTTATTAACCGAGCAGGAAAATAAGACATCTAGCGTTAATTTTCAATCTTGAAAAAAATGAACCTCAGGAACTAAAAATGTACCGAAAATGAAAGTCCGGTTCCTGCATTATTAATATAAGGACTAACTCTATAGCTGACCTTCTTTCCGTTTTCCTGAACTTTATTAGTATTTGTTTCTTCTTCCGGGTGAGCTATCAGCTTACCGAATGCATAACCAAGTGCAATAGCCAATGGATAGTCACTGTACCAATGAATACCTTTATTAGCCATTCCTATACCAAGCAGAGCAGTAAATGTATAACCAACAGGTTTAATCCACTTATGTTCGGGGTAATTTTCAGAGACAACAATTACAGCCGCAAGAGAAGTAGTTACATGTCCTGAAGGGAAGGCGTCATATTTTGCAACATGTTTATGATACTCGATCTGGCTCGGGAAAAATCTCCATGCCCCTCCGGGCATTGCCGAGATAAAAGGGCTTTCCCTTCCCGTCAGATGTTTTAATACCTGTACCACGGCTCCGCTGGCCAAAACAGCTTCTACAATCTGGCTTGCAGTCCTTAAGGCTCTTGTATTGTTATCAATAAGACCATATGCTGCAAAAAGTCCTGCCAGGGCAAACTGCGACCTTCCGTCACCATAATCGGTAAAAATATCGCTCATATTTTTATTAAATGAGCTTTGCTTATAGAATTTATCCGAAGCCTTCCAGGTTGCATCATCTGTAGCTATTAAAGCCAGAGTTGCTACTGTTACTCCCATAAAGTAGGGGAGGTTCTCCTTTGTAAGTTCTGCGTCATAGTACCTGACAAAATCATTTGGGATGTTTGTTATCATCGAGTGCCATTTTGGAAGATACTGTGCCGGTACATCAGGTTTTTTCTTTTCAGCTTTGACTGAAAGATCTGCCAGGTTTACTAAAGTATCTGAATCTGAAATTGAGCTTTCGGCAGGCAGGCTGCTGCCGGGTTTGCTGTATGAAGAATCTGTTTGGGCAATTATATCCGGAACAAAAGAAAACAAGAGACTTATAGCAAAAACTATGGATAATTTTATACTTTTTACAAACATTATAAACTCTGAAAATAATTAGCTGAATCTTTATCTCTTTATTTTTCTGCGGCCCCGGTTACAAAGTTTTACAGAACAAATCCACAGAATTTTCTTAAAATATTAAGCTAGGGTTTTATTTTATTAAAGAAAATATCATTTCCCGGGGTACCTAATATAAACATTTTGGAACTTATCTACTAAGACATGCACCTGTTCTTTAGACTAAGTGGTGCTTTTTTTGCGTCCGGAGTACTATTTTTATGCGGAAAACAAGTAAAATCATGTTAAATTTAAGTGAAAAATTAATTTAATGCGGATATAAATGAAACGGGATTTTGAAGGGGAAAAACTAAGCAGGGATTTTTACACACGCGAACTTTTAGGTGTGGCTAAGGATCTTCTAGGAAAAATTCTGGTTAAAAATGACGGAAACGGAAAAATATTCAAAGGCAGAATTGTTGAAGTCGAAGCCTATGATGGACTGACAGACCAGGCCTCGCATACTTACCGCGGAAAAACCCCGCGCAACGAGGTTATGTTCAGAGAGGGAGGTTACCTTTATGTCTATTTTACATATGGAATGTATTACTGCTGCAATATTGTAACCGGAAAGGAAGGGGAAGGCAAGGCTGTGCTTTTAAGAGGCATTGAGCCTATAGAGGGAATAAAAGATATGGCAGTAAACAGGTTTCAAAAAGACTTTATTAACGATAAAGAATTGCTTAATTTAACAAGCGGTCCTGGGAAATTATGTAAAGCTTTCGGGATCACAAAGGTAAATAACGGAACTGATCTTTTGGATGAAGAGATTTTCCTGCTCGACCAGAATAAGGTACCGGCTGTAAATATTGTTACTGCTACCAGAATAGGCATTACCAGATCCGTTGACTTACCATGGCGGTTTTATATTAAAAATAATCCTTTTGTCTCACGTAAATGACTGAACCAAAAAATATACTTATAGTAAGAACTGACAGAATCGGCGATGTCGTCCTTTCACTTCCCGTAGCTGCAATCTTTAAGAATAAATACCCGCAGGCTAAAGTAAGTTTCCTTGTGCGCGAATATACAAGAGCATGTGTCGAAAACAACGAATATATTGATAATGTACTAATAATAAAGGAAAAAGCAGGAAAAGTCCTACTCCGGGAAAATATCAGGCAGATTAAAAGTCAGGGATTCGACTCCTGCATTGTCGTTTTCCCGCTTTTTAAGATTGCACTTATCATGCTTTTATCCGGCATAAAAAAGCGTATTGGCACCGGCTACAGGTGGTATTCGTTTTTATTTAATAATAAGGTCTATGAGCATAGAAAATATGCAGAACATCATGAGCTGGAATATAATGTAAATCTATTAAAATTCTTCGGCATCGATCAGTCTGTAAATCCAAAAACTGTAAAGTTTGGTCTCAGACCCTTTAGAGGCACTGAGCAGAAAATAGGACACCTGCTGTCAGAAAACGGCATTGATCCGGTAAAGCCGCTTGTCATAATTCATCCGGGGAGCGGGGGAAGTGCAGTTGATCTACCCATCAGCAGCTTTAAGAGTCTTGCTGCAATGATGGCACAAAAATTGGATGTTCAGATCATAATTACAGGTTCAGAGCACGAAAAAAAGGCCTGTAATGAACTAATTATCAATAATTCTGTTAAGAATTTTGCCGGTATGTTAAGTCTGGAAGAGCTCATAGGACTGATCAGCAGGTCAGATCTTCTGATAGCAAATTCCACAGGACCTATACATCTTGCAGCAGCATTAGACAAGCATGTGGTAGGTTTTTATCCAAAAATAACTGCCTGCCTGCCTGAGCGATGGGGTCCTTATACTGAAAAAAAGATGATTTTTATGCCTAAGATAGAATGCAGTGACTGTACGCGGGAACAATGCCGGAGGTTGAATTGTATGGAAAGCATTGATATGAAAGAAGTTTTTGATAATATTAAAGTTATTATGGAAAGTCAGCATAACGGAGAAATAAATGGTTAAATTGGCAAGTGTATTCCTTAGTTTTTTTATTTTTATAACAGTATTCGCCTCCGATCTGAATTCACAGAATCCAAACAGAGGCAGTAATAAAAGCTCTTTTTCAGCAAATGCCAATGCTGATGCAGAGTTCCGCAGAATACCTAATCCTGCCTTTAAGGTCGGAGAAAAGTTGACCTTTGATGTAAAATACGGTTTTGTCAAAGCCGGGGTTGCAACAATGGAGGTGCCGAGAACAAAGAAAATATCAGGAAGGGATGTTTATCAGGTAACGTTTCAGGTAATGTCGGTCCCAAGTTTCGACTGGTTTTACAAGGTTCGTGACCGGTATGAAACATACCTTGATATGGAGGGATTATTCCCGTGGCGTTTTGAGCAGCATATAAGAGAAGGCGGTTACTCAAGGGATTTTTCAGCTTTCTTTGACCACAGGAAAGGGAAGGCAAGAACCAGCGGCGGTGAATATAATATACCAAAATATGTAAACGATATCGTTTCGGCATTTTATCTTGCCAGGACGTTCGATTTTTCAAAAATGAAGCCTGGGAACAGGGTTCATCTGGAAAATTTTTATGATGATAAGGTTTATCCGCTCGATGTAGTTTATCATGGACGGGAAAAGGTTAGTGTATCGGCAGGTACATTTAACTGCATAATTGTTGAACCTTTAGTGCAGGAGGGCGGACTTTTTAAGAGTGAAGGCAACATATTAGTTTGGCTGACAGACGACCAGCTTAGAATACCTGTAAAGGTTAAGACAAAGGTTGTTGTTGGTTCAATAGATGCCGAACTTACAGCTTACGAAGGACTTGCAGGCAGTCTTAGCTCAAAGAGATAAATCGTCTGAAATCTTAAAACAGGGGGATGTTTTTTTAGGAAATATCTCCCTATTTTTTTATTTTGTCTTTTAAGATGGAAAATTTTAATTCTGAAGAAAATAATTTTTCCGGCAGTTCTCAGGAGCCTGAGGATAACTTTCCTGTAACAGAGCCGGAGAAAAACAATGGGATTGTCCCAAAAATCTCCCCGATAACAGCTGCATTTGTTGGACTTCTGGGAGTTTTTATTCTTTATCAGATCGGCGGAAGCCTTCTGACGGTTGCTGTTTTGGGGTTTGATCTGAAAAATGCCGATGTTACTGCAGTAAGGCTTCTAACGGTAGCAGGGCAAATGCTTTTTATTCTTCTGCCGGCACTAATTTTATCCAGACTGGTATATACTGATGTTACTACTGTGCTGCGTTTCAGACTGCCTAAATATCCCGGGCTGCTGTTGTTTGTAGCAGGGCTTTTATGTCTTACGCCGCTGCTTCAAAGTTATCTATACATTCAGAATGTAATTGTAATTAAGCTGGCCAATGCTTTTCCTCTGGTCAATAAACTAAAATTTTACATTGACCAGATAGATAAAATGGTAGAAGAATCATATTCGACCATACTGGCCTCACATTCAGTTTTTGAGTCGCTTTTAATAATAATTGTAGTTGCAATTGTCCCTGCTGTCTGTGAAGAGGTATTTTT
>JBLNEL010000533.1:0-6142 GCA_050262615.1 Bacillota bacterium | reverse complement strand
TTAGATGAAATATCAAAAGGTCATCTGGTATGAAGGAATGAAATTGGATCCGCATCATTTTCAGCAGGCGGATAGATTTAACCAATATTATATAAATACCAGGCTAAATTACACTAGTCCGAATCACTGGGGTATTAAAGAACTTCAGATCGACATTGCTGCTCTTGCAGGCGGTTTTTTCGGCCTGGTTAAATGCAGCGGCATAATGCCGGATGGTCTTACTTTCGATATGCCGAATAATGATCCTGTACCTAAAAGCAGGGGTTTTTCAGAGGCTTTTTCTGCGACAGCAGAAAAGCTCGATATATATCTGGCCATACCGTTAGAAAATCTTTCGGGAAATAATACTCAACTATCAGATTCTGCAAATTCCAATAATTCCAGATTCGTCCTTCAGAATATGGATATTCTGGATTATAATACCGGCAGCAATTTGCGTACTATAGGAGTTGTTAAACCAAATTATCAGTTTAGATTTGGCAATGAATCACTAGACGATTTCAGTGTCTTAAAAATTGGTGAGATTGTCCGAAACTCGGAGGGAAAGTATCTGATGGATAAGAACTATATTGCCCCCGTACTTACTATCTCAACTTCAGATGACCTCTCTGCTCATGCACGGGAAATTCTTGGAGCTTTGATCTCTAAAGCTAAAGAATTAAAAAACCAGCTGACAATACAAAAACCTGATTTGTCATTAACGCAGATCGAAATACAAATGATGCTTTTAACAGTCAATACTTATATTCCTTTATTAAGCTATTATCATACTTCCGGACAAATACACCCCGAGAACTTATTCGTATTGTTCCTTAATTTAGCCGGGCAGCTTTCAACATTCTCTAATTCTTCTTATAAAACCGGTGAATATCCTTCTTATGACCATAAGCATTTGTCGGAAGTATTCAGACTGCTGATTGATGAAATTAATGCTCTGCTTAATATCCAAAAGACTGTTTCCAGACGTGATGTAATTATTCCATTAAGACGTCAGGCTGACACATTGTTCGTCGGCCAGCTGGCACCAAATCAAATGGATGCACAATTCTTTATCTCCGTCCAGGGGGAGATGCCCGAAAGAAAAATTATTTCTGAATTGCCCAAAAATATCAAAATATCCTCTTATGAAGAGATCTTTGCAGTTCATCAGGCTGGGATCCAGGGTGTGTCAATTGAATATGTCGCCCGTCCCCCTGCAGGTATTTCTATAAATGAGAAATCTCATTATTTCAAAATAAATAAAGAGGGCAGGTTCTGGGATAAAATTGCAGCTAAAAATAATATCGCATTATTCATTGCTGCTGAATTCAAATCACTCCAGATGGAACTCGTTTTATTAATGCCGGGAGGCTGAAATCATTAAACTTACAAGGACCCTTAAACAATGAATGTTAGTGTGCAGTCTAAAACCAGTAAAAAAAGAAAAACTCTCTCTGATATCGCTTCCGATTTTTTAATCCTGATCCTTCAGTTAAGGGCTATTAATAATTATGGAAGTGCAGTTTCCTTAAAATCAAAAGTATCTGAAATGCTTGAAGATTTTGAGCGTGAAGCTAAAGAGGCAGGCTTTGATTACGAAAAGATACAGCAGTCAATATTCGCTATCGTGGCTTTTCTTGATGAAACTATAATTGGCTCTGAATGGGAACAGAAAACCGAGTGGATATCTGAACCTCTGCAGCTTAAACTTTTTGATACTTTCAATGCGGGAGAGGTATTTTTTAATAATATTAAACTGCTTAGACAAAGAACGGCTGCAAATAAAGACGTACTTGAAGTATATTACCTATCTCTTGTACTTGGCTTTAAGGGTAAATTTCAGCTCCAGTCACCTGAAACTTTAAGAAAAGTTATAGATGAGCTTAATTCGGAATTGCATCCGCAGATGTTTGATGCTATTGATGCAATTTCTCCGCATGCAAAATCCAATGATGTATTTAACAGACCGGCAAAACATGAACTGCCTGTTTGGATCTATCCTGCAGCTGCTCTATTGCTTTCTGTTTTGTTTTACGTTTTTCTTTCATTTAATATTTCGGCAAAAGCAAATAGTATTATCGAGCAGATAATGAAATATTTATCCTGATTGTTTCTTATGAGTCAAAGTATCCTAACTCTTTTTTTTATTTATCAATGTTCGTTTTTCTATTCATCAATTAATTGGAAGACGTGATGTTTTGAAAAAATTAAATGTACTGGTTGCTATTGTTTTTGTCCTGATGCTGGCATTAATATTTGTCGGCGGATCAATTTTTAGGTTCCCCTTTATCTTTCAGGGCGGATTAGCAATATTACTGCTTTTAATCTCAGTTATACTGATCCTTTTTCAAAAACTTAACGCGATTAAAAAGGCTGGAAATATTGAACAATCAATCAGTAAGCCGGCAGATGGTCAGCTTCAGAATTTAAGCCCTGAAAAAAGAGCCGAAATTGAATTATTTAAAAAACAGCTTGATACTGCAATATCTTCTCTTAAAAAATCTAAGATAGGGAAAGGGAAATCCGGCAAATCAGCTCTATATGCCTTACCATGGTATATGATTATCGGACCATCAGCCGCCGGTAAAACTACAGTTATTCAGAATTCTGGATTGGAATTCCCCTTTAGTAAGGATGGCTTCAGAGGAGTTGGCGGAACGAGGAATTGTGACTGGTTTTTCTCAACACGTGCAATTTTCTTAGATACAGCAGGAAGATATGTTACTCAGTCGGAAGATAATGCAGAGTGGCAAGCCTTTTTGAATACCTTAAAGAAAAACAGGAAACGCCAGCCTGTTAATGGTGTCCTGGTTGCTCTTAATATTGATGAGATCATCAACTCGGACAAAAACCAGCTGATTGAACATTCAAAAAATATAAGACTGAGAATTAACGAGCTGCTTGAAAACCTGAGTGTTAATTTTCCGGTTTATGTTGTATTTACCAAATGTGATCTTATTCAGGGTTTTATTGAATATTTCGGTGACTTAAGTGAAATAGAGCGCTCGCAGATCTGGGGCGCAACTTTTCCATTTGAACCTCCGGATATTTTAAGTGTTAAAACTGCTTTTGATAATGAATTTGAACTGCTGCTTAATAAACTTTATGATATCCGGACTATTAGGCTCAGCGGTCCGTTAAAAAGAGAGCAGCGCCGTAAAGTTTATCTCTTCCCATTTCAGTTCAAATCTCTCCAGCCTAAATTATCCTTTCTTGTAAATGAGATCTTTCAAAGCAATCCGTATCAGGATAACCCAATTTTCAGAGGATTTTATTTTACCAGTGGTACACAGGAAGGAATACCTCTGGATATTGCAATAAGAGATATTGCAAAGCAGTACAACCTGCCGGAAACAGGCATGGAGGAATACGAAGAAATTACTGAGACGAAAAATTACTTTATCAAAGACCTGCTGAACGATGTGGTAATTAACGACCAGAACTACCAGTTAGGTCAGACCTCCGGTTATGTTAAAAAGAATAATTTTCTAAAGCTGGCAGCAGCAGGCGGCTCACTTCTGTTTCTTATATTGTTTTTACTTTTAACATTCATTGGATATAATGGAAGCAGTAAGGCTTTAGATAAAATATCCTTTTCTGCACGGTCATTTGCGAATATTAACTGGAATAGTGATCCATCTGTAAATATTGACAGATCAATTTTTGATAAAGCTGATAATCTTAGCTCCCTTATAAAAAACACAAAGCAGAGAAAACTAGTCGAATCTTTTACCAGCTTTGGAATGGATAAAACAGACAGGTTTCCTGGTATATTGGAAAAATTATATTTTACTAAAACTGCAGGTTTCTTTACAGAAAATATTTATAAAGAATTTGAAACCTCTCTTAGGAAATTTGTTGCCGGAGGGGCTGATAAAGGCGGGAACACTTATAGTAATTTGAAATCTTATTTATTGCTTGGAAGTGAAAGACAAAGGCTGGATTCAAAGAATGAATCATTTTTGTCCAACATGTTTACTGATATACTTGAATCACGCTTCAATACTTCTTATATGACTGCTTCTGCAGATCCGAAAGATAACTCTAAGCAGCATTTACATAATTATTCCATATTTGTTTCAGGATATTTGAAAAACACTGCTGTTTATCCACAGCAGAATGATTTCAGTCTGATAAGCCTGGTTAGAAGTAAAATGCAGTATCGTCCTTCGCCTGAAGAACTCTATTCACGCCTCAAACAAACGGGACTGCATCAATTTAATAATGACCTTTCTTTTGACCAGCTGATAGGCCCGGCAATGGCTCATATAGTAAATGCCGGCGTCAGGATTCCTTATTTATATACTGCAGACGGTTGGAAAAACTATGTCCGGAATTCGGTTAAAAATGAAAACCTGAACTCCGGACGCGAAGATTGGGTAATGGGAAATCAGAAACAGACCCGGCAGCAAACTGATATTGATGATAACGATAAAACAAGAAGAGAAATATTATTATTGTATCTAAATGATTTTCAGCAGGCATGGATTCAGGCAATTCAAAGTATAAGATATGGAAATTTTGAAACTGTCCCGCTTGCTGCCGCAAATATGAAGATATTAAGCGATCCTGTAAACTCCCCGCTTATAATTATATTGAAAACATTTGCTACTCAGCTCCAGGTCATAACTGATCTTCTGCCTCCAAATGATACCATTAAAGTCAAAAACGCATCTTATAGTTTTTCAGCGCAAAATAATCCTTTGTCATTAAACGATGTCAGTAAATACAGAAACTTTACACTTAATCCTGATGGCAGCTCCATTAGTAAAGATCTGAATACAATTATTGCACAATATGGTTTATTAAGCGGACTTCTTGAAGGAATAAAGGGAGGACAGGATTTAACTAAGGATTATGCAGTTAAAGTTTTAAGCCAGAAGGCTGTAGAATTGCCAACTGCACTGCAGACAATTGAATCTTCTTTATATAATACATCAATCTTAAAGGATTTGTTTGTAACACCTGTAAGACTGACCTGGAGAGCTATATTGTCAGATGCTCAAAGTTTTCTAAATGCCGCATGGAAAACTAAAGTTGCCGATCCATTTAATAAGACTTTAGCCAATTCCTTCCCATTTAAAAAATCAGGTATCGACGCCCCGGTTCAGGACTTTAAAGAATTTTTCAAACCCAAGGACGGTATAATCGAATCTTTTATCAACAATGACTTAGCCGGCATTCTGAACACGGAAAGATGGAAATTGAATCTATGGGACGGGACGGGAGTAAATATTTCAAAAGACGCAATTAACGCCTTAAGAAAAGCTGATGAAATAAGCTCAACTTTATTTAATAATGGTGAACTCAATTTTTCATTTAGATTGAAGCCTCAGCTTCCTGATTCAAAAATTATAAATAACTCAAAAGCAATGGTTGATCAAATTTCTTTATCTCTCAATAGTGTTGAGAATAATTATAAAATGGGGGCTCCATCCTGGACAGATTACAGCTGGCCTGGGGATAAGGGTGTACCCGGTGCTAAGATGAGTGTCTCTATCCGCGGCTATGGGAACTTTGAAACCAGAGCCTATGAAGGTGAATGGGCTTTGCTGAGATTATTAAACGATGGCAGTATTTCTTCCGGCGAAACTCCGTCTCAGTATAGGGTAAGCTGGAATTTCCAGAAAGAGAATAGCTTTAATGTTATTATTACTTATCTGTTAAATGCAGAGAGTTCAAGAAATCCCTTCCGTCCGGATTTTTTTAATTCCTTCAGATTGCCTGATAAATTAGATTGAACTCTCTTTATAACAGTGAAAACTGAAAATAAATATCACTTTTCAATTGGGTATTTTGGTAAACTGCCTGCGTATCCTGACTTCATTAAATATAATGCCGGAACTGATGAAATTATAAAACTTGATAACTGGATACAAGAAGGTATAATTAAGGCTAAGGATAATCTGAAATCAGAGTGGAAAACTGCTTACAGAAATTCACCAAGGTATAATTTCCTTTATTCGTTTCCAAACAGTTCAAGCATAATGCTTGGTATTATGTTTCCAGGTACTGATAAAAGTGAAAGAGAATTCCCCTTCCTGGCGTATCTGATAGTGAAAAATAAAATTCTTAAGCATACCCCGGCTCATATATTAAATTTGGAATATCTGAAACTGTTCGATTTCTTTAATAATGATTTTAAGCATTCGCCCGAAGGTGA
>JBLNEL010000532.1:0-9708 GCA_050262615.1 Bacillota bacterium | reverse complement strand
AATGTAAACTGATATGATGTTGTTGTACCTTTATCGCCCTGAGGCATCAGTATTACAAATTCTCCCCAATCCCATCTCTTATTATTTTTTGTCTGTGGGTTTGGTTCATAGAAATATATTGTAGCTGTTTCATTTTTGGTTGTATTAACAACTTTGAAAGGGAATTTAATATAAGATGAACCAATTTTAACTGTATCATAGTTCTTCCAGTCGCCGTTTGCATCTGTATCAAGGTTATACCATCTTACTTCCCAGTCCTCGCCAAGCATTTCTTTCTTACCGCCTGAGAGTACTGATGGATAAGTTATTTCACTCTTTACAGTTGGAGCTGCACCGTTAATGAACTTTGAGTTTGCATAGTCAACACCCAGCTTCTGGTTCTTAACTTTTACTCTTATTCCGTCAAACACAGGATTACCGTCTTCAAAGTTCACCAGTGAACTATTGTAAACTGGATAATATCTGTACTTTATCTTATATGTATTTCCTTTTGGAAGACTGTTAAGATATTTTCCGCCAATTTGACCCATCAATGGATTGACAGTATATTTACCCGGATCGACTAATGCGCCGGATTCATCATATACTTCTATACTTTCTTTCTGTATGTTCTGGTGTTTCAAGGCAACAAGTAATGTATCCTTGGAAATGAAGTTATAGCTGACTCCTGTAGAATCAAGAACACTGTAAACTGTAGTATCAGCAAATTCAACTTTGTACTGCTTATTGTCTACAGCCATATCTTCAAGTACTTTAATAAAGACCTGACCAGTTGCATTTCCGCTTAATACTTTTGGGAGTCCGCCTATGCCGGCTTCTGCTTCACTAACACCTGAGCCTAAAGGACCAGGAGTTACTTCAGCGGTATTAACATCAAATACAAGTTTACCTGTTAAAGGATCCTGCTGGATTACAGCCTGTGTTTCTGTTGGAGGAAGTTCCATCAGCTTTGTAGTTTTGTTGATGGCACCCCTGTCATATGCAACCACTGCATAGTAATAAGTTATGCCATTCTGTACAGTTGAATCCACATATTCATGTACCAGACCTGTATTTTCACCAAGATTAAATTTTACACCACGTCCTTCATATTCTTTCTGTGCAAGTCCCGAAAAATCATCAACCAGATCCCACTGAGCAAATGTACCCGTCTTTGAATTAAAGAAAGGCTGCCCTAAGAACGGATTACCATTAGCATCTGTAATCTTATAAACATCAGAGAAATTGAAATCCCTGCTCCTGTAGATCTTATATCCTTCGAAGTCTTTTTCTCCTGTTAATGGATCAATTGACTGTTCAGATTTTGCATCCCAGTAGAGTGTTACTTTATGATCACCGGCAACTGCTTTTACAATTGGCTTTGCAGGAGGTTGTGCGAAACGGTAATCAGCTTCAAGTATTTTTGTGGATGTCATTGAATTAAGGATCATATCCTGAAGATTTTCACCCATTATGATAGCCATTGAAAACCTCTGGCTTTCACCTTTCTTTAACTCCATTGGACCAGTTGAGAAACAAAAGATATTATCTCCATATGTCCTCAATAATGGCTGTTCAGGATCAATTTCAGGGAGAGTGAACCACTGCCAGATAAGATCATCGTTTTTAGCAACGTTTACTTTACCATCCCACTGTGCTGCAGTAAAACCGCTAAGACCTATCTGATCAGATTCGGAAATATCCCTGTAACCAAAGTTTGGTTCAGAACCTGCCCATTTAAGTCCCTGACGCCAGGTTTCTGTAAGTGTAGCTTTTTCTTCAGGATCAAATGTACCGTTTCCGTTTAAATCATTGAACCATGCCTGTGAAGGCATACCATCACCTTCGCCAAAGTCAGGACCAGGATAATTTTTAGATTCAGGTCCAATACCGTCAATACCTATGTCATGCTTTGCCGGATCCCAGTCACCGTCTTCATCGCCTGACCATCTTGGTTTGAGTGGACCATATATATGCGTATACTTTGCAGTATCACTGATCCCTGTATTTAATTTTTTTATAATACCGTCAATATATTCGCCTTTGCCGTTAAAAGGACTTTCATTTATTATACCGTCATCATCATTATCAACCATTTCTTCTGCATCATTGTTCATTGACGGCGATTCAAGGAATTTCCAGCCAAAGTAACCAGGTTCTTTGCCGCCTTTGCCTTTTCCATCATTATCCCATGAATAAACCATACTTCTTGCCTGCTGGCTGTAACGGTCAGCAATTTCACCTTTTGGCGGGATAAAAAATGACATGTCGTCACTTGCATCTGAGCTTCCGCCGACATGCGGATCACCAAGCATACCGAAATATATCTTGTGAAGGTCCTTTTCGCTCGCATTTGTGATCTGATAAACTGAGAAAATAATATCTTCAGCCATTGGATTGTTGAACTGAAGCATACGTACATAAGCATCTAAACCCAAGCCGCCTTTTTTCTGATCACTCGGGAATGGATAATATTTGCCTAAGAATTCATAGTTTGTATAATCATCCATTGCAAAGTATACTTCTTCATCAGGAGCTGTAGCCATATCGCCTAAGAAGGCAGGCCAAAGGTACTTACCAGCACCCTGTGAAAACCAGCTTTCAGGCCATGAATCTGGCTTACCATCACCGTTATTATCTTCTGCATTTAATGAGGCTATACTGGTCTGATTTGGGTCTGAATATCCTGCTTTAGGCAGCCATCCCCATTTTAACTGTCCTTTTGGGTCGTAATCACCTTCACTTGGGCTGACATGAGAGTCACTTATTATATGTAACGGGTTGCCGTCAACATCAGTAACTTCAGCACCAGCCAAAACACCGAACTCATAACCATAACCTAAACCATTCCAAACTAAGTCCTGTACTTCTGCCAAAGCACCTGGAGCGCAAATAGAACCATAGTTATATAAAATGGTTTTAACCTTGTTTCCCTTCACCAGAATATTCTTAATTTCCCTGGTTTCGCCGGTAAGCTTGTTAAGTTTTTTGCCGGTTATAGGACCGAATATCCTCAGGTAATCCTCAGAAGACAATTGCTTTAGATTGTAATTACCTAAAGAATCCTTCTCCTGAGCATACCCCAGACAAGTAAAGGTCAGGATATATAGAAAAACATAAATAATATTTTTTTTCATAAATTCTTTTTACCTCTGACTACTTATTCTAGTTAAACAAAATTGAGAAGCCTAATCTTACCTGGCGAGGTCTGTTCAGGTTTTCAGCTCTCCTGTAATAATTATCTATTTCAGACATCGGTATCATACCAGGGTCACCCCTTTTAATACGGTTTCTTACATCGTTGAACTGATAAGCCGTCAATGTCTGCTCTACATTTGAAAGGGCTCTGCCTGAACTTGCATATACATATGCCTCATTTTCAGTATCAAACAGATTATCAACCTGTAAGAATATTGAATAACTCAGGTCTCCAAACTTGAAGAATTTTTCTGCCTTCAGGTCTACATTCCAGTTCATTGGTTTGCTGCCTGAACTCTGTGTGTAAGTAATTGTTGACAAAGTCGGAGGCAATGAAGGTGTATATGGTGTACCAGCCTGAATATTATAAATAAAGCCAACTGACCAGCTTTCAGGATCTGACAACGTAACAGTTCCGTTGATAAGATGCGGCCTGTCAAAACTCAGAGGAACAAGATAGGTTTCTGTCTGCTTGCCTGAAGCTTCACTGAAGAACAGATCTTCCTGTGGTTCAGTTCTGTTGCCTTCTGCAATCTGGAAGGTGTAATCTAGTGTAGCTGAGAATAGACTTCCCGGTGCTCTCCTCTTCAGGAATGATACGGTGATACCTTTAACGTTTGAATAAGCAAGATTTGTAAGGATTCTGTACTGTCTTGCATTTGCAGTATAAACAGTCTGAGTAAAGATATAATCACGTACATCTTTGTAATAGCCGGTTAAATCCATCTTGAAGTCATCAGCTAACTGCTGCTGAAGCCCAAGTTCATACTGAACTGATTTCTGCGGTTTTACATTTGGATTTCCAAAAGTTGGAATTGAAGAAACGTTCTGTACATATAATTTGTCATTTGAATACAGAGATGACAAACCGCCTATCTGATAAAAATGGCCATATGAGAACCTGATGATACCTTTGTCAGTGATCGGGTATGAAACACTGAAGCGCGGTGAAACCATATGTTTTGCTTTTACTTTTTCAAGTCCGGCATTCATATATCCGCTTAATGAATCAGTCAGGTTACGTGATATATCAGGATTGTATAATGAATTAGCATCAAAATATTCATATCTTAAACCAACATTAAGAATAAGTGACTTATCCAGTTCTATTTTGTCCTGTACGTAAGCAGCTGCCTGGAAAGGCTTCTTATTATAAGTTGATGGGCTGTTGATTGTATCAGGTACAAGCACCAGATTATCATCATAAAGAAGATCGCTTACGTTAAGCGATGCTTTAGTTAATTCGCCGCCTATCATCTGCAGCTTCTTTACGTCAACTGTATATCCTCTTCTTGAAACTTCATGTTTTCTTAATTCAAATCCGGCTTTAACCTCATGAATACCGAAAAGCTGAGAAACAAGATCACCCTTTAAACTTGCTGTTTTTGTAAATCTTTCTGTGATGTCGTTATCAGTACCGCCTGTAAGGAATGTAGTATTTATCAACGATCTTTTATAGATACTAGGCATGTACCTTGAATCTCTCCAATCAGAATATAGATAATGCTCGGCTTTGTTATATGAGTAAGAAGCCTTCATTGTGTAGAATGTAAATTTACTCAATGTATGAGTTACATCTAATGACTGCATATAACCACGGCTATAGTCAGTGCCTACACCATCAGGATTATACTTATATTCTCTTTCATAGCTTTTTGACTCAGCGTTGTCAAAAACTGCTTCATATTTCATTTTGAAAAGTGGGCCAAATTTATGACTGATATTAGCCTGAATGTTCCAGCTTGTAGATGGATTCATTGCTACGATCGAAGAATCCCCTGTCGGATGACCATTACTGTTGCGGATATAAGGATTAAAGAAATAATCCTTTGTGGTCAAACCATAACGTGAATCAGTACTTTTGAAGTTATCACGTGATAAATATGAATCCGTTGTGTTATATAACCTGTATCCGTAATATGATCCTTTTGAATGCTCGAATATACCTGAAACAAAGAAATTTGTCTGACCGGTAAACGGCACTATTCCGCCGAATGTACCCTCAAGTCTGCTGTTATTCAGAGGATCAACTTTTCCGAGGTTATAAAAAATATCAGTTCTATTTGTAACATAATCTCCAGCTAAACCTCTTAAACTGAAAGAATATTTATCACTTCCTTCTTTTGTAACATAATTGACAACACCGCTTAATGCATTGCCGAATTCTGCACTGAATGTACCCGTTGAGACAGAAACTTCCTGAACTGCATTGGTAGCTATACCTACAGATCTTGAGTTACCATATGGGTCATTCATTGATAAACCGTTTAACGAATAAGCAACTTCATTACCATAACCGCCTCTTACGTGTATACTTCCATCATCACCAGTAACAACACCGGCCTGGAGTTTTATCACATCACTTATATTATCAACAGGCAAAACCTGGATTGATTCTGATGTAATTGCAACTGTCGGATTAGTTAAATCCTGCCTGATCAATGGGTTTTTCTCACCCTGAACAACTATAGCACCCAATGTAATTTCGCCTGATGTCAGTTGAATATCGAGTTTAGAAGTAAAGCCGACATTAACACGAACATCTTTTACAGTGGTTTTCTGATATCCGATGTAAGATGCTGTAACACTATAAACACCGGGAGGGATATTAAGAATTACATACTTACCCTCTTCATCAGATGCTGCACCAAGTGAGGTCCCCTCAACTACGATGTTAGCAAAAGAAACAGGCTCACCTGTATTCTTGTCAACAACCTTTCCCATTATTTTACCTGTGGACTGGCCAAATGTATTGCTCAGAAGAGCCATCCCCAGGAAAATTGAAAAAACAAGTAAATTTTTTAATTTCATTAAAGCCTCATTCTATAATTAAGACACTGGACATATTGGCAAACAACCCCTTAATAAAATAGAGCCGTGGGATATAAAACCCCACGGCTGCTGCAAAAAGACTATTTTACTTAAGTAAAGTCATCTTAATTGATTGTGAATAGTTTCCATAGATCAGTCTGGCAATATAATGTCCGCTTGTTGCACTTTGGCCGGAATTTGTTTTGCCATTCCACTGCATTTCATATTTACCCTTTCTGTACAACTGATCGTTTATGACGGTTGCAACTTCTTTACCTAACATGTCATAGATCTTAAGTGAAACCTTCTTATCAACTGGTAAGCTGAACCTGATTGTAGTTGTAGGATTGAAAGGATTTGGATAGTTCTGTTCAAGCTTATAGTCTTCTGGGTAAACTATTGAATAGTTCTGATCCTGAAGTCCTGTCGTGCCATTGTATTCAAGCACTCGAACTGTTTTACGATAAGGGTTGAAGATCTTTTTGGCTTTGCTCTTATCATAAGCCCACTGCTTTGTTGAATCTACCCAGTTATATGTTTCAACTGTAATAGAATCGTAAACGCTCTGTTCAGCAAGTACGATTTCCATTTTGCCGTTTTTGTTTAAGTCAACTTTATCAGCATATATATATGATGTAAATGGTGTTTCCATTCTTACAGTGTCGATCTTTGATGGATCAAGCTTAAAAGTTGTATCTTTTGCTGTAATAACTGTATCAAGACGGCCATTGTAGATCTGATATTTAGCAAAAACGTCGCCGCCTTCGCCAGTATATACTAAATTAGCTGTGTAGTTATTACCATCAGTTAATTTTCCTGTTCCTTTATACTGTAATGCAATAAGGTTCATACCTCTGCCGCCGCCAGTATAAATTTCATCTTTACCGTCTTTGTTCAGGTCACCTTTAACGATCGGCCAGAATTCGCCTGTACTCTTTCCTGCTAAAGCAGCAAGATCAAATCTTGTACGAAGTACACCATATCTGTTTGCAATTGATGCCGAGTCTTTTTTCCAGATATAAACACCTGTATCAGCTTTTGTAAAGCTTAAGATTGCAAGATCAAAGTTATTTGCAAATGCACCGCTAACGTACTGTGTACCAACTATTTCGCTGATACCATCACCATTTACGTCAACTGCACTAGCGCCCATAGAGCTTACGCCGTCATCTTTGTCATATGTTGCATAGATTGCATCTTTATTCTTGTTTGTATCAGGGAATACGTATGTATCAGGTCCCTTTACATCGATTGACCAGAACGCATATTTGTCCCAATGATGATTAACTAATTCAACCTGACCATCACCGTCGATATCAGCAACAATTGTATTCCAGTATGAACCAGCTGTCCAGTTACGTCCATTCTGTGTAAGGCTTGGATGTCCGCCTTCAATTTTGATTGTGGCAGCAAATCCAGGGAAATCATTTTCAACGCCGACAATGTAAACGTCTCTGCCTGAAACACCAGGAGCTACAACAGGAGAACCGCCATGCAGAATGATCTCAGACCTTCCGTCTTTATCGACATCCTGAACTGTTAAAACTTCTCTGTCTAATCTGATTGCTTCTAATGCACCGGCTGCTTTCAGCATGTTATTATCAATAAAGAATGCAGGTTCTGTTCCCCATGTCTTTAACTGAGAATCCCATTCAAAGAAAACGATCTTTCCTGATGCTTTCTGCTCAAAGATAATTTCAGGTTCACCATCGCCATCACAATCACCGACCTGAGGGAATCTTGGAGTAGATCCACCGCTTCCGGTAGTTACAGGTGAAGACCAGATTACTTCCAAAGTAGAATCGTTAACCGGAGAAATTACATGAACTCTACCGCCATTTGTATAGTCAGTAGCTATTATCTCCTGTTTACCATCTTTGTTAGCATCAGCAACAATAACTCTGCGGACACCTAGATCACCATAATACGGTAAAGTCTTCTTTACTGTATCAGGCAGTTTTGGGTCAAACGCAGCGTTATAAGTGCCTAACTTACGTACTGAAATCGGGTTCTGTGCATATGATGTCATACACAAAACCAAAACGATTAACAGAAGCGAGTAGATTTTTTTCATAACTGTTCCTTCTTTTGTTTGGTGTTTTTTGATTATTAAGCAATTGTATTTAAAAATTGCCTTCAGAATCTACTATTGATCTATTTGTTTTTAACAAATTTCCTGGTCTCTTAAGGAACTACAGTATCAGCATTAAGCCATGGCTCAACCCATTCGGTGAACGGCACCGTAAGAGGGACGGCCATTATTTTTCCTCCAAATCCCATATACCTGTAGGCAAAGAGATTCAGATTTATTGCTTCGGTAGAATTTAACAGTTCTTTATTTATAGAAACGCCATAAGTCTTTGCTAGTCCGGCGGTATATTCGGTAAGTGTACTGAGGTACTTCTGTGTGACCGGGTCATATGAGGGTTTATTCCCCTGAACATTTTTTTCAGTCCCTTTATTGTCCTGACGCTCAGTTTTCCGGTCAATTAGTTTAAAAATTGAATACCCCTCATCGGTTTTTAAAGGACCATATACTGAACCAATTTCCATAGTTGCTGCAATTCGGCCTATTTCCCCATATGATGTAACCGGGAAATATCCGAACTCTCCGCTGGTTGATTTTGTTGAGACACGCTTTGAATAGATCTTGGCCAATTGCTTAATGTCTTTATTGTCCTTTAATTCGTTTAATATTTTTTCAACATTCTCAAGACTGTCTGTCAATATCTCAACTATATTGACAAGTATAATGGAATTACTTCCAAATTCCTGTAAATTTCCGTTATTCCCTGTAGACCCGGAAGCAGTTTTCAGAGAATCCTTTAATTTATTTTTAAGAATTTGCGACAAATAATTGTCCTGCCACATTTTTAAGCTATGTTTTACTTCAGGCAGATTCTGGAGTCCGGCTTTGTAGCCTTCACGTGCTATGAGCTCATTTTCTATGAAGCTTTTTACACGGTTATCTAACTTAAATGCAACAACTTTGCTTTCCGGGCTTCCGCAAACAAAACCATCATAGGATACTTCATCAATAAACTGCTTTAAGGTAACAGGACTGCTTTCAAGATGTATAAATACGGTTTTAAGTGAATCCTCCCCAAACTGATCCTGAATGCTGCGAATATCACTATTGCTTAAATAAGCTTTGTCTTTGTCTGCAATATTTGGGTCAGCTATTCTTTTTTGTATGACACCCGCAAGCTTATCAACCAGGCTCCGGAAAAGAACCCCATCTGTTTCAACTTTTTTTGATCTGAAAAATTTCCTGTAATATTCCTGATAAATTGCATCAGTTTTTCTGCTATGAAGTATTTTGCGGGCTTCAGAAAGCAGCTGATCCCGGGTCTTGCCAGCCGATAACTGGTCAGACTTTTCTATCAGGCGGAAAATATACCATTCCCCCATTGCTGAGACTGGAGCCATATACTCCCCGATCTTAAGCTTGAACAATATCTTTTCCAATAATTCACTTAACTGACCATAACTGATAGTAATACATGAATCACTTAATCCGCCTGTATTATTTCGGATAGATTGAAAAGAAACACCTTTTTTCAACGAATTATATATCTTTTGGATATCACTTTCATTTTCGGCTTTGATATAATCGACTTTTAGCTTATATCTATTCTTTTCGTATGCCTTCTCAACTTCAGCCGTTGTTATTTGTACCTTCTGAAGTATTTCATGCTTGAACAAAGCATCCCTTACATA
>JBLNEL010000531.1:0-13893 GCA_050262615.1 Bacillota bacterium | reverse complement strand
ATCACTCAGATGATCTGATGGTAAACATTGTAACATCTGAAGAAAACGATGCATTGATGAAGGAATATACCGAAGGGCTATTAAAAGCTGTTCCAGAGATTACAACCATAGTCAACAATATAAATACCAAGAAAGCACAGACAGCAATTGGCGACTATGAAAAAGTATATTATGGAAGCGGATATATTCATGACACGATAGGAGACTTCAAGTTCAGGATAAGTGCAAATTCATTTTTCCAGACAAACACACTTCAGGCTGAAAAGCTTTATTCGACAGCGCTTGAGTTTGCAGGAATACATAAAGATGAAGTTGTTTACGATCTTTATTCAGGTGCAGGTACAATATCAATTTTTGTATCAAATGCAGCAAAGGAAGTCTACGCATTTGAAGCAGTTGAGCCGGCAGTAAAGGATGCAGAAGAGAACAGAAAATACAATAAGATAAAAAACGTACATTTTATAACAGCTGACTTAAACAGATCATTTCTATCGATAGTAAGCTCGAAGAAACTTCCCTCGCCTGATGTAGTAATACTTGATCCGCCGAGGAGCGGAATGAATCCGGTTACAGTAAAGGATGTAGTAAAGCTTGATCCGGAAAGAATAGTATATGTAAGCTGCAATCCGGCTACACAGGTAAGAGATATAAAGATGTTCAACGAAGAAGGCTACAGGTTAGTAAAAGTAAAACCGGTAGATATGTTTCCGCATACTTATCATATAGAAAACGTGGTATTGCTGGAGAAGTGAAAAAAAGTCCAAAGTCCATAGTCCAAGGTCCAAAGTCTTCCCGCCGGAGGCGGGGGGCCAAAGGGACTAAGTGACTGGTTATTTAGTGCGGACGAATTAAAGGAAGTCCAACGGATTGTTTAGCACGGAAGGATTTTAGGAAGCGCAGGAATTTTTCTGGGATGTCAGAGGGGGGACAAGGGATGTTTGTCCCCCTTTTTTGTTTTAAATTTATATTCCGAATTCTTCTTTGTAGACTTTTGTTATGTATTCATCGAGCCATTTGTAATGTTTTTCGGCATCGGCTTTATTAAAGCCTTTTTCACGCCATGATGAAATAACGCTTTGAGTTTTTGAAAGAATCTCATCTTCCTTCGGAAGAAGTTTCTGAGCGATACCGCTTCCCTTTTTATTCATAACAGCAGCAAGGTTTAAGTAATCGCGTCCGTTATCAATCTGAGCCGGAAAGCATTTTTTCTTAAGCAGAAGAGACTTACTGTTAACCGGTGCAGTCTTCCCTGCAGGAGCAACGGTAACATTCGGAAGGTTCTTTCCTGCAGCAACCCAGACAGGAGTAACAATTGTAGTAAGCGGAAATCCAAGGACTGTCCACATAGTAGTAAGGCTGGCGTCCTCGCCAGGTTTTACGCCCTGGACTATCATTGAAGAGACAGTTGAATTCCTTACGATATAATCACGGAAAGGAATAAAAGCAGCAGCTGAATCCTCTGGCAGGTTCATTGAATTAAGGTCTGTTTTAATAAGTGAGTTCTGAAGATTTCTGTCGGCCTGTTTTAAGACAAAGTCGAGTGAGATATTGCTGTCTTTATAATATTCATTAAAAAGTCTGATAGCAGTAGCGAATCTTATATATCCCATGCCGTGTTCGCCGTCGCCTGTAAAAGAGAAGTTAGTGCGGATCAGGTAGCCGTTTGGAGCAACACGGGGGTCATTAACATCAAACTTCATATAAGAATAGTAGCCAGTTTCAAAATAAGCAGCGCCGCCTTTAGCGTCAATGCAACCGAAGTTAGCAGCTACTCCCCACTTCCCTTTTCCCTCGATAATAAACTTTTCGAATTCCTCTACAGTAGCGCAGCGTTCAAGTGCTGCCCTCATAAAGAGACCTTCCTGGTCATCGGGCACATCGCACTCCTGGCCGATATTGAGGTTATAGGACATTGTATTCATTATACTGAATCCGGCGCTGTTAGTACCCATCCAGATCTCTTTCCCCAATGAGTCGCCGGAATTAATAACGCCGATAAAGTTATATTTCTCACCAGTAAAGAACATAAGTTTATTTTCCTGGGAATCGCTATCGCGGTGTTTCCACAAAAGCGGGCGTCCATCGGGGGTAGCCTTGCCTGAAATAACGGCTGAAGTACAAGGAAAGATTAAGCTTTGGAAAAGAAACAAAACTATTAAACAAGGCATTAGCCTTTTCACATTGACCTCCACGTAAAAAAAAACATAGATAAATATTAGTATGCCGAAATCTATGATTAAATGGCTAATATAATCAAGCTAATTTGATATTAACTTCCCTTTTCATAATTTTGACCAGAGTGCTTTGGGAAAATATTTTAATTTTTTAGTGATCAGGGAAAGACGAACAATGAAGAATCTTTTAGTTGTATTTACCGGCGGAACGTTCTCGATGAAAATAGATGAAACCACAGGCGGAGCAGTTCCACATTTTTCAGGCAATGATCTAATAGACATGATGCCGGAAATAAGGGATCTGGCGAACATATCTATACATGATTTTGGGAAATATCCAGGTCCGCATATGACGCCGGAGCTGATGCTAAAGCTATCAGAAAGGATTCAGGAATTTATAGAGACTGACAAACCGGACGGGATAGTAGTAACACACGGCACAGATACTTTAGAAGAGACGGCATATCTATTGGACCTGACAATAAACACATCGATACCGATAGTAGTAATAGGTTCGATGAAAAACAGTTCTGAGCCCGACTGGGATGGGCCCAGGAATCTTAAAGATGCGATCTGCATATGTTTAAATGACAACAGCAGGGACTTAGGTGTACTTGTTTGTTTGAATGGTGAGATAAATGCAGCAAGTGAAGTAACAAAGACACACACAGATAATGTTGAGACATTTCACAGTCTGGATTTTGGTGCGCTGGGGTTTGTAGACCGCGGAAGAGTATTTTTCAACAGGCTGCCCAGAAAGCTAGAGAAGCTGGCTGCAAGGAGATTAAATCCAAATGTAGACCTATTAAAGGTATATGCAGGGATGGATGATAAGTTTTTCAGGTTTTCAGCTGACAGCGGTATAGACGGGATGGTTGTTGAGGCAATGGGAGTTGGGAATGTACCGCCGGCGGCATTTGAAGGAATAAAGTATGCAGTTGACAAAGGCATTCCTGTTGTATTGGTATCCCGTTGTCCTGCAGGAGAAACCCTGGATATATATGGTTATCCGGGAGCCGGAAAGTGGCTGCACTCGATTGGGGTAATATTTGCCGACTTTCTAAACGGGCAGAAAGCAAGGATAAAGCTGATGCTTGCCTTAGGCATTACAAAGAACATAGAAGAATTAAGAATGCTGTTTGAAAAAGAAGAATAAAAAAACCTTAAGAGGCTTAGAAGGCAAAAATTAAGAGAAAGGTTTTAGATAAACTTAGGCTTTAAAACAAAGAAAGGGCGATTTCAGATCGCCCTTTCTTATAAAAATAAGACTGATCTTATTTTTCAATTCCAAGTAATTCAACTTCGAATATAAGAGCTGAGTTAGGCGGAATAGTCTGGCCTGCGCCCTGTTCGCCGTAAGCCAAATCAGAAGGAATAAAGAGCTGCCATTTATCGCCAACTTTCATTAACTGAAGAGCTTCTGTCCAGCCTTTGATAACGCCTTTAACCGGGAAAACGATAGGTTCGCCTCTTTTATAAGAATTATCGAATTCTGTTCCATTTACCAAAGTACCGCGGTAGTTGCATTTTACTTTATCGTCAATAGTTGGAGTAGCGCCTGTACCGGCCTGGACAACCTTATACTGAAGTCCGCTGGCGGTGGTTTTTACACCATCTTTGCTCTTATTCTGAGCTAAGAATGCTTCCCCTTCTTTTTTATTTTTTTCGCCTTCTTCTTTAAGTTTAGCAGTCTGTTTAGCCATCATATCTTTCTGCCAAGCTGACATAACTTCCTGAATTTCTGCATCAGTCAGCAAGTAAGAGCTATCCTTAGCAATAGCATCTTTAATTCCCTGCAGGAGTGCTTTAGGTTCAACTTCTATTGATTGTCTTTTCATAGTCTTACCAATATCCAAACCTATACTATAGCTGACCTTATCTTTCTGTGTCTTAAGATCTGCCTTTTTTATATCACTTTGCTGGCAGGCGGCAACGCTGAAACTCAAAAGAGCGATTGCCACAATTTTCTGAATGTTCATTAATTCTCCTTTTATAAATAAACTGATTAAAACAATAATCGCAAAAAAACAGAACTCAAAGTTACTGGATATAAATTACTTTAGCAATCTATTATTCGGTGGGGATAAAATTCTACTCGGCTTTTATTTACTACAGTGTCAAAAGTTCTGCCATCTCTGTTTTTCAACCGAAACATCAAGTTTTTTGATCAGGGCAGGAAAATACTCATGCTGCAAAGAGATTCACGTCCATTTTAAGATCGAAGAGATCACTCTGCCGGGAAAAAATTCCGGCAGTCTGAAAGACAAGAAAAAAGGCAATCAGGTATTTTGTCAGAGCAGGATACTTATTTATGAAAATACAGAGGAATAAAATAAATGATAATTAAATAAAAAGTCAGTCTCCCGGTTTTAGAGTCAACCGGAAGGCTGGGAAGTTTCAATAATGAAGAATTCGAAATATAAATTAAAGTCCGGGAGTTTACATAGAAGCTGCCTGAAGGACCTCGCCAAGAGTTTTCTCCAAAGATGATCCTCTGAGGGAAGTTTCATTACGAATTATTTTTCCGTCTTTATCTATAAGGTAGAGTGTAGGCCAATGATTTATCTTATAGGCAGCATGTATCATTCCGGCATCGAGGACATGGTTCCAGCTCATTTCCTTTTCGTCAGTAAATTTCTTTAAGTATTCTTTATCCTTTCGTCCATTTATAAGATCACTGCTAATGCTTATAATTTCGAAGCCTTTATCTTTGAACTGTTTATAAGCGTTCTTAAGGTTAGGTATTTCGCCTACGCATGGACCGCACCATGTACCCCAGAAGTCAAGCAGCACTATTTTTCCCCTGAAGTCAGAGAGCTTCATTTTTTCTCCCTTAATTGTCTCGAACTCAAATTCAGGAGCCGGTTTACCTACTATAGATTCATTGAACTTCTGGTTTTCCTCATTTCTTTTTATTATATCATAACTGCGTCTGATGCTGCTGCTCATTTTTTCTACCGGAATCTTAAATATAAGCTCCTTATAGATCTTTTCAATTTTCTGGTATTCATCGCCATACATGCGGCTAACATAGTACCGGTACTGATCATAAGTTCTGGCTTCAACGTTCATAATGTCATAGTTATCCTTGTACTTTTTTTTCAGATCGCCGTAGTATTTTTCAATTTCCTTTGGCATTTTTTTCAGAATATTAAAATCCTTTATATTATCCATTTTCTTATTCCAGTAAGCAAATCTTGCCGTGAAGTTATCCGGATAGTCTTTAATTTCCATTGAAAGCTCTTTTATCTGATCATCTAGTGATCTTCCGGCCATAACCATAAAGTCAATGTTAGAAAACCTTGCATTGCGGACAGGTTTCATGTTTTTGTCATATATATAGGAAACGTAAGTTTTATTGTCGTTATAGTCGGACTTACTGCCTGAGGTAAAGTAATAAGAAAGAAGTGATGCTTTCTGTGGAATTTCGATTGAAGTCTTATAGAGCTTTCCATCTTTTGTCATTAATTGTTTAACAGCCTTTCCGGAATCGGGGGTTTCGACGTTCTTAAAAAGGTCTGAGGGGCTATCAGGTGCGCTTGGAAGAGTACCCCAATAATCAAATGTATAGACAAGGGTTATTTCATTTGAATTATTAAGAATACCCTTTAGTGCAGGGTCATATGTGACAGTAAATTTTTCACCTGAAACAGGTTTTGATTGTGCAAAAACATTTGAGGCCAGGATCAACAGGACTAAAAGAGCCTTTTTCATATTATTACTCCTGAAGTTGAAATTGAGTTATATAAAAAGAACAGATATACTAAAGACAAGATATACTAAAAGAACAGATATACTAAAAGACAGATGAACCCTTCTTTACAAACAGCGAGAGGCAATATATTAAGTTTTTAAGGAATCCGCCATTATAGTATTTATTTTACAATCTATACTGATCAGTTATTTACAGGTAAGGTCATATTCACTTTCAGTTAATCCTCTACATATTCAAGTATATCCCCGGGCTGGCAGTTGAGTGCCTTACAGATAGCATCAAGAGTTGAGAAGCGTATAGCCTTTGCTTTTTCAGTCTTCAAGATTGAAAGATTAGCTAATGTCAGTCCAACTTTTTCAGCCAGTTCTGTTAAGGAGATCTTTCTTTTTGCCATCATTACATCAAGGTTTACTCTTATAGCCATATAAATTCCTCCTTAAACTGTAAGGTCCAGTTCTTCTTTCATCTTTGAGCCGTGAATAATTACTTCGCCAAGAGCAACGCAAAAGAGTCCCAGGACCAAATACGGGTTAAAAAAGACAGAAAGGAGATATGAAAGATTAACCAGCTGTTTTACGGTGTCTGAGACCGGGAGGTCAAGTGAGATAAACAAGCTATCTTTTACGTGCAGAAAAAAGGTCATAATAATAACCATCCAGCCGATAAATTTAAGGCAGTGTCCGTTTTCTTCAACAAAGGGCTGTCCGTTAAATACATTCTTAAAAAACTTATCCAGTTTAATAACTGCGATATACGTTACAATAAAGCACAGGACGTTAGCCACAATGATCATTATCCAGGTCTCAAAGCTAACGGGCAGGTTATTGCGTGAGATATCGTTTCTGCTGCCAAGCAGGTCAAAAAAGTCAACAGAGCGGTCAAACTTTCCAAAGCCCATTGAAGCAGAGGCCTGCAATAGAAGAAAAGCTATAAAGACCACGGGAAAGAGTTTTTTAAAAAGATTAGTGTAGGCATAAACTGATTTAATGAAGAAGTTTTGTTTAAGGCTCATTGTTACAGCTCCGATTGTTAATTGTGATGTAAAAATAATAAGGTTATTAAAGAAAGTCAATAATATTTTATTGATAATCAATAAATTTATAAAGTATTTCGATAATATGCTTGTGAGTCAGGGCGGATTTAGGGTTTTAATTGAGTCAAATATTTCAGCAGGGGCGGCTTTTAGCCTGCATTAAATTTATTTTTTACACAATTCTCTGTATATTTCGTGCATCTTTTTTGAACTTTTAACTGTCTTGAAAAAAGAGGGGCCGCAGTCTTAAGGCAGGTCAATGATTTTTCCCGTAAACATTTCCTCAGTAAAATCGATAATAGGTCAAAATAGCTTGTGAAGTGATTTGGTAAAGGTGTTCACTTTCTTTTGAAATAAGAGGAATGATTTAATAATCTGGTACGGAATTTATGAAAACAACTATCTTTTTACAGTTAAACTACATCACAGTTTTTTTTGCAGCAGCAGCATATTTTATAATTGGAGCAATCTGGTATTCGCCCAAGACATTTGCCAGGAAGATGCTTCAGCTTAACTATATAAATCCCGAAGGAAGAAAAGATCCTTCAAAAGTCCTTATGGTAGCCTTTCTTTCAAGTCTTACATGTGCACTCATCTTAGGTTATTTTATTTCACTTTCGAATGCAAGCACTGCAATAGCAGGCATGTCGATAGGCATATTAGCAGGGCTTGGAGTACTTTCGACGACAGTAGGTGTATCGCTTTTATTTGAAGAGCGCAGGGTCAAGTTGTACATGCACGATGCAGGGTTTCATTTAACGGCATTTATGGTAATGGGAGTAATACTCTCCTTATGGAGATAATCAAAGCGAAGTGTACAGTTTAGTTTTATATAAATGGTGAGACAATAAAAATATTTATTAATGGCTGCGGGGAATTTACCTTCAGCCATTTTTTGTTTCTATAAAGAGAAGAAAATAATAACAGATAATTATTAAAAACTGAAATACTGCTTTTATAATTTGTTTATTTTTGTCCTGAAAAATATTAATGATTTTTGATCAAATTTTGGAAAACTAATAATGGAAAAGAATCTAATTAATGAGTTCTTGAAAAAAACCGGTTTATCAAATGGTTTAAGTGAAGAAGAAGTAAAGAAAGTAACAAGCGACATACTTAAGGCCATAGGCGGCGACCGCACAGATAAGACGCGAGAGGAGCATGATCTTTTAGGTGAGCGTGAAATCCCCGTAGACAAATATTATGGAGTGCAGACCTTAAGGGCGCTTGAGAATTTCAATATTTCAGGGATAGCGATCTCACAGTTCCCATGTTTAATTGAAGCGCTTGCAATGGTAAAAATGGCAGCCACAAAGGCAAACAACGAACTTGGCTTACTGCCGCAGCAAATTACAGATGCAATTGTTCAGGCCTGTCAGGAAATAATAGACGGAAAGTTTCATGATCAGTTTGTAGTGGACATGATACAAGGCGGAGCGGGCACATCGACAAACATGAATGCAAACGAAGTAATTGCAAACAGGGCGCTTGAGATATTAGGCTATCAGAAGGGGCATTACAAACACTGTCATCCAAATAATCATGTAAATCTTTCGCAGTCAACAAACGATGCATATCCGACAGCTGTTAAGATTGCGGTAATATTCAGCACAAGAAAGTTAATTGAGATCTTAAGCATGCTGATTGAATCTTTCAGAAACAAAGCCAAAGAATTTGCGCATGTAATAAAGATGGGGCGCACGCAGCTTCAGGATGCAGTGCCTATGACATTAGGCCAGTCATTTGAAGCTTATGCGGTTACACTTGGAGAAGAAATTGAACGTCTGCAGCAGAATGCAAAGTTATTTTTAGAGCTTAACATGGGAGGAACGGCAATTGGAACAGGTATAAATGCTGATCCTGATTACAGTGACAAAGTAATTGCGCAGCTTCAGAAAATAACAGGGCTTAATGTTGTACTTTCGCCAAATCTTGTTGAAGCCACACAGGATACGGGTGCATTTGTAATGTATTCATCGGCCTTAAAGAGGTTAGCCGTAAAGCTTTCAAAAATATCAAATGACTTAAGGCTTTTATCCTCAGGTCCAAGAGCAGGCTTAGGTGAGATTAATCTGCCGCCGATGCAGCCGGGTTCATCTATAATGCCGGGCAAAGTAAATCCGGTTATACCCGAGGTTGTAAATCAGATAGCCTTCAAGGTAATAGGAAACGATCTTACAGTAACTTTAGCTGCAGAGGCCGGGCAATTGGAATTAAACGTAATGGAGCCTGTAATTACGCAGAGCATATTTGAATCCACTGAAATGTTAAAAAACGGTATGGAAACCTTAGCCTGCAGGTGTATTGACGGAATAACAGCAAACGAAGCGCACTGCCGTTATCTTGTTGAGCATTCAATAGGGTTAGTTACTGCGCTTAATCCGGTCTTAGGCTATGAATGCTGCACACAGCTTGCAAAAGAAGCTCTTGAGAACAACAGGGGTGTTTATGAGTTAGTGCTTGAAAAGAATCTTCTTTCAAAAGAGGAATTAGACAAGCTTCTGGCCCCAGAGAGCATGATAAAGCCGCACAAAATGAAGTAAGAGTAATAAATCAAGGGCGGCGGTGGAGAAGAAATGCAAAGCCTTATGTGCGCCGGAGAATACAATAAAAAATAAACAAAAAAGCCTGATGAACTAAAAAGTGATCATCAGGCTTTTTTATTAACGTAGAAATTTATTAAAAAATTATTTTCAAGCTTCAGGGACTGCTTTAATTATTTTTTCAATAGCAGAAGTAACCATAAGCTCAGTCTGTCCGCGGGGTTTTTTAGCACGTTCAATAATATCATTCTGACTACCGGTCCAGGACTTTTCAGCCTTCTTTTGTGAGTGGATCATTTCAAGAGCATTAAGGCCAGCCTCGCTAAGAGAGGACAAGTCGCCGGACAAAGATTCAATTTCCTTTAAGACCGGTGAGAGTTTAATTGTTTTTACAAGTTCCTGGTGGTTATCTTTCCATAAAGTAAGCCAGGTTTTCAGTTCCAAATAAGAAGCCTCATCTTTATTCTGGAGGTATTTATCAGCAAGGTTCCTGAAATTGCGAGCCACATTTGCATCCGGAAGCGCTGCATCAACAACCCTGGTATAAGGAGAATACTGAGTATATTTAACTCCCTGAGAGTGGCGGCTATAAATTTTAACAGGTTCAATAACGTTAATAAAGTTTTTAAGAGCAGTAACATCGTTATCATTAGTAAGTCTTCTAATCATCATATCCTGGTTTTTGCGGTGAGTAGAGCCAGCATCCTCGAGGTAAAAACCAATTCTATCCATTCTGCGGTACATATCGTTAACATCTCTTACACTGACAGGAGACCAGAGTCTTTCGGCAATAACAGCAGTGCGGGGCCAGATCCTGGAGTCGACATTTTCAGGAGTAACAAGTTCAGCCCAGCTGGTAGCCTCGCCTCCAAGAACGAATTTTTTTTCAGCTTCAGTAAGCTGGGAGTTTGGCGGGATAGGGTCATTCAGGTAATGAAAGTCCGCGGGCTGGATAAGGTCGATATAGTAGCCATTTGAAAGAATGACCTGGAAATTATTTTTAGCAGAAGCCGTAAGGCCCTTCTCACCTCTCCATGACTGGATAACGATATCCTTAGGCAGTTCAGGGTGCTGTATCTCATCCCAGCCTACCATTTTCTTTCCATATTTAGCGAGTATTTTCTCAATGCGTCTATTGAAATAGCTCTGAAGCGCATGATTATCGGGGATATTATTAGCTTTCATATAAGCCTGGATATCAGGGTTATTTTTCCATTGTTTCCCGTTATTTTCATCGCCGCCTATATGCATATAATCATCAGTAAAAAGGGAGCACATTTCCTGAAAGAATTTATCAAAGAACTGGTAAGTTTCTTCAATTGTGGGGTTAAAGGTTGGGTCGAACACGCCCCAATTGCGTTCAATCTTATATGGACCAGGAGCGCTTGCCAGTTCAGGGAAAGCAGTAAGCCAGCTGGTAGAATGACCCGGAATATCAAATTCAGGCATTACTCTAATACCGCGGTCGTCAGCATACTTAAGCACGTCTTTAATCTGTTCCTGAGTATAATACATTCCATCTGAGGCCAACTGGTGGAGTTTAGGAAGGCTTTTAGATTCAACGCGGAATCCCTGGTCGTCGCTTAGGTGCCAGTGGAAAACATTGAATTTTACCAAAGCCATCAAGTCCAGGTTTCTTTTAACAACTTCAATGGGCATAAAATGTCTTGATACATCCATCATTAGGCCTCTCCACTCGAAGCGCGGGCGGTCTTCGATCTTCAAGACAGGCATAAAGTAGCCTTCGTCATCAGAGCTAAGGAGCTGGTTAAAAGTCTCAAGTCCTCTTAGTATACCCAAATCATTAGGAGCCTTGAGTTCTATTTTATCAGGTGTAATATTCAATGTATAAGATTCATCTTCATGAAGAGCGACCTTTGCCTTATTATCGCAGTAAATAAAGAAACTTACTGTATCGGCATTGCTGTTTTTTGTTATAAAATCCTGCGGAAAAAAAAGTCCTGTTCTGCCCGACAATCTTCTTAAAATGCGGGTAGCATAGGAATAAAGTCTGTCGGAGCAATCGTTTTTAACAGAGATTGCAAAGTTTGGTTTAAGGCGGAACTTCCCTTCTCCAACAGTCATTTTAGCAGGCACAGGCATAAGGTTATTCTGCTGAGCAAAAGCGGGAGAAAGCAATGCAACAGATAAGAATAGATATGCCAGAAAGTATTTAATCTTCATAACACTCCTTAAATTGAAAAGTGAAAACATCAACTGAACAGGTTAAAATTATTGATTAATAAAATTTATTCAAAAGCAAAAGCGTGGAATTTATTATTAAATTTAATGATTGATTCATCTAAAGTAATTATTTATATTCTTCGGGCTGGAAAAGTTCAAAGCAATAAGCATTAAGGAGCGGAGGGATTCAGCAAAATTTTTCAGTTTTCAGGTTAGCACATAATTTTATATATTTAATTAAATTTCGAAAAGAAAATTTTATAATACAGAAGGCTGTAGGTATTCAGATAGAGAGAGATGAAAGTAAGCTGCATTAGGAAATGAAAAATAAAACAGCCTTAAAAAATAAAAAAAAGCATTAACTGAATACTGATGCCAATAAACATAAAACAACATATCGAAAAAAAGTTCAGGGAAGCGAACTCTTCTGACGAACTCTTCGACCTGTTCGAGCAGGCAATAAAGCACAAAATAAAAGATCCCGACACATACAAATCACTACTTGCAAACATGGCACTAAGTGCCGATGAAATTAAGATGTTCACTGAAAAACTCTGCAAAGAATTTGAGGACCTTAAATATGATATTTACATGTGGTCGGCAGAGATATTAGAGAGCACATTATCAGAAGAAAACATTGAGACCGCGTTTAATTATTATCAGAAAGCAAGTCAGTCAGACAAAACAAATCACCTCCCTTTTATATCAATAATCAGAATGTATAATGCTGATCTGGATATTCCTCCGAAAGAAAGAATTATAGGGCTGCTTGAAAGGGCAATAAAAGAAGTAAGGATAAAGAGTATTTTATATAAAGAGATGGCAGAGTTTCATGGAATGCTTGGTGATGATCTAAAGAAAAGGAAATACATGACGCTCTCGGCCCAGTACAGAAGAAAAGAAAGCATGTAGAAGCCAATGCAGTGGTTTAATAATAGTAGCCAATAGTAAAATACAAAAAGACGGGTCCATAGAGAACAGACCTTGAATTCCCCTTATTAATCAGGAAGCTTCTGCCTACAGAAAAGTCTGCTGGTCCAAGCGGAGTATCAAAAGAAAACGTAGCACCAGCGCCATGTCTCAGGTCGGAGAACCTGATAAGGTCTCTATTTTCCCAGCTGGAGCCGATATCATAGCGTAATTTAAAGTAAGTATCGAAGAACAATTTAAACGGAAGTCTAAGTCTATATTCTAAAGAAGACAAAAAGATCTGTCTGCCTCTGAACTCATTATCTCTTAAACCAAAGAAAGAATTCTGTCCGCCCAAAGAGAACTGTTCACTTAAAGGAAGCGTACGGTCAGCAAAGCCGATTGCCACGCGGGGGGTAAAAGAATGAATTTCATTACGAGTTGATACGTGGCTCATATAATCGATATAGACCTTAGTATAGCTAACGTCGGCAAAAAATCTTTGAGCAGTTTCATAAGAAGCGCGGATCAAGAAACCTTTACCCGGGAAGGGGTATTTATCCTGGCTATCGATAGTTGACTGCAGGGCCAGGGTAGCGATATTCATGCTATATGTACCGGAAAAGTTATTAATGCTGCGTATTTCGCTTCTCTGGTATCTGGCCTCACCGATCAGGTTACCGAACCGGGCGACCTGCATACCTAGTCCCAAAGAGAATCCCTGTTTAATCTGTCTATATTCGGCATCCGAGATACGGTTAAGCAGATTATCAGCTGCATCAGGGTCGTTCTTATAAGAATATATGTCATTAAACTCATAGAAACCTCTTACCTTATAAGTAAGGTAAGTCTGGAAAATTCTATTAGCCTTATGTTCCAGTATATAAGAGCGGTTTTTAATTCCGCCGGAGAGAATAAGTCCGAGTTCAGTAGCTGATCCTGCGATATTTTCATCTCTGATATCGATGCTAAGCTGAGTACGGTACTCATTATCAATTCTAAGACCCAGTCTTAACAAGCTGGAGGGTTTTTCAGAGACCTTCAGGTAGACGATATTCTGATTACCGGTTGTATTTGCAGTAAGAGAGATTTCGCTAAAAAGGTTAGTGCCATTTAAGTTAGCCAGTCCCCTTTCGATCTTTTTATACTCAAAGAAATCCCCTTCTTCGACCGGGAATTCGCGTCTGATGATATCCTGGCGTGTCTTAAGGTTTCCTTCGACGATAATCTTAGAGATAATACCTTCAGTGAATTTAATACTAAGCAGGCCTGAGTACTTATTAAAGGAAACCTCTTCGAGTTCAGCCAAGGAGTAGCCCATTTTGCGGTAAAGTT